>NZ_CP135162.1:2290000-2525000 GCF_001940165.2 Roseburia sp. 831b
GTCCTGCAATAAAATCGTAATATGCCGCCACGCCAATCATCGCTGCATTATCAGTACAAAAGATCGGCGATGGATGATAGAATTTCACACCTTTCTTTTCACAGGCCTTTCGCATCTCTTCCCGCAAAGTTCCGTTCGATGCCACTCCACCTGCAATTGCGAACTTGTCCATTCCGAATTCATCGATTGCCTTCATTGCATTTCCTACCAGAACATCCGTTACCGCTTTCTGGAAGGATGCTGCTACATCTGCCTGCACAATCTCAATGCCTTTCATCTGGCAACCGTTGAGATAATTTAGTACAGAAGACTTAAGTCCACTGAAACTAAAATCATAAGGACCGTCTACAATTTTGGCTCTTGGGAATTCCATCGCGTGCGGATTGCCTTCCTGTGCCACTTTCTCAATCTTCGGTCCACCCGGATATCCCAGACCAATCGCTCTTGCCACTTTATCAAACGCCTCGCCTGCTGCATCATCTCTGGTTCTGCCTAGTATCTCATATTTTCCATAATCCAATACTTTCACCAGATGTGTATGTCCGCCAGAAACCACAAGGCATAAAAATGGTGGCTCTAGCTCCAGGTTTTCAATATAATTGGCGCTAATATGTCCTTCGATATGATGTACTCCTACTAATGGGATATTTTTTGCATAACTGATTGCCTTTGCTTCTGCAACACCAACCAACAGGGCACCCACAAGCCCCGGACCATATGTGACACCGATCGCGTCAATCTCATCTAACGTCGTGTCGGCGTCTTTTAATGCCTGCTCAATCACCTGGTTTATTTTTTCGATATGTTTTCTAGAAGCAATTTCAGGCACTACTCCACCGTATAAGGTATGTAATGCAATCTGTGATGAGATTACATTGGATCTGACATCTCGCCCATTCACAACTACGGCTGCTGCCGTTTCATCACAAGAACTCTCTATTGCCAAAATTTTTACTTCATTGTTGCCCTTCATTTTGAAGAATCTCCTTCTATCTGATAGAATACCAGAATCTTCCAGTTTCCATCGTCATCTTTTCTTAATACATATTGTTGATTCGTGCGCGTAAACTCATTCTTTTGTTTTACAAAATAGGAAGCTGTCACATAGGCACACTCATCCCCATCTATCGTCTTATACTCTACATCATTACTGCCACACACGGAAGTCTGCGAAATCGTCTTGGAATTTTCCGCATAAGACGCAATATCCGCTTTTAGCGACTGCAAAAACTGATCTCTTGGATTGTTTTCCAGTAACTCATTGTCCATAAGCATTCTTGCCTGGTCTGCTAATTCTTCTAACTGCTCGTCTGTGTAATCACCATCATAGTAGCATTTCAAAATACGGTTGTAAAATTTGATAACTTCACGCGGCGTTGACGGATAGTCATTTTTCAAATCTTTGGTAATAAGCTTATCCGTCTCTGTTAATGTCACTTTTTCCTCTGTACTTGCTGTGTTTTTTGCAGACAGATAATAATAGTAACCTACAATCAGACTAATACAAATAATAGAAACCACCAAAACACGAACTTTTTTCATAGGACACCTCATTTCTCCGGTTGACTGTTGCAACCAGCTTCATCATCGAACATCAGTTCCACACTCTTTCCGTCTTTTCCAAGATAAGATGATTCAAATATCTTGCGTACCTGTGGCATATATTCTTCTGCCCTCACAAGGGAAGGTGAAAAATGCGTCAGCCACATTTCTTTTACGTTCGCCTTCGCTGCGACATCCGCTGCCTCGTAGAACGTCATGTGTTTGTATTGTTTTGCTTTTGCTATCTTTTCTTTTTCTGCATACATACCTTCACAGATAAGCAAATCAGACTGGCCCGCCGAACGAACCAGCGACTCTGTCGGTCTTGTGTCGGTACAGTAAGTCACTTTGATTCCCTTTCGCTGTGGTCCTAACACCATATCCGGGGTATAAGTCTTGCCATCTTCTGTCACACTTTCCCCACGCTGAAGAACGCTCCAGTATTTCTTTGGAATCTGGTGCTCATTCGCACGCTCTACCTCAAATCTTCCTGCCCGCTTAATTTCCACAGAGTAGCCATAACAGGTAATGTTATGATTGACACGGAATGCATGAATCTGATATCCATTCAATTCCAAGTCCACTTCCGGCTCTGTAAGCTCAATATATTTTATTTCAAAAGGGAGTTCCGGTGCAATCATGCGAAGTGCACCGACTACCCTTTCCAATCCTTTTGGTCCCACCATCGTAAGCGGTTCGGTTCGGTCTGCATTTCCCATGGTAAGAAGCAGTCCCGGCAACCCACTGATATGATCCGCATGATAATGTGTAAAACAAATGACGTCAATCGGTTTAAACGAAAGACCTTTTTCCTTGATTGCAATCTGCGTTCCCTCACCACAGTCAATCAACAGACTGCTGCCGTTATAACGCATCATCGCCGCTGTTAACCAACGATTTGGAAGCGGCATCATTCCCGCCGTTCCTAAAAGACAAACGTCTAACATGGATTCTCCTTTACAAGTACTCTGTTATTTCACTTTTGTCGGGAGGCAATAAAAATCCTTTCGTCCATTTATCGTAACAGGCTTCACACAAATCGATTGTGTGGATTTCTCCATCCTTCTGGCCGGAAAAATATCCCCATGTCTTTTCTATGGAAAGAAACTCTTTTTTGTTCTGCTCCTCCTGACAGCAGATGACTCTGCCACACTGGTTACAAATAATCTGATTTCCTTTTCGACTCATAGGCTCCTCCTGCCATACATGGCACATCTTTTCACTGGTATGTCAAATTGTTTCCATCCTTATTATATCGGACAGTTCCTGTGCCTGAATAGAGGAAATTACTGGCCATATATCATAATATAGGCATCTTCTTTCGGTTTTTCATAGAAGTTCGGGCGGACACCACAATTGCGGAATCCGTTTCTCTCATAGAGACGAATCGCGCTCTCGTTCGATACTCTTACTTCTAACACCAGCCTGCCAATGGAACGCTTCTCTGCCTCGGCCAAAACCGCCTTAATCAGCTGTGCACCCACTCCACGGCAGCGCTCTGTCTGTGCCACTGCTACATTTGTGATTTCCCCTTCATCAATTGAGACAATCATCCCGCAGTAACCTATGATTTTATTCTGCTCCTCTGCCACGAAAAAAACGGCATGGCCGGAATTTAAGGATTCTTCAAATCCTTTTTTGCTCCATGGCATGGAAAAAATCTCTCGTTCTAATGCACTGACCGCCTCTGTATCTTTCAATTGCATCGTTCTTACGGTAATCATTGCTGTTGATCCTTTTCTAATCTCTCCCGCTCTGCCTGGGAAAGTCTTAAATATTCTGGTTTATGTTCCTCTGCGGTCTCAATACGGCCTTCCTTAAAATACTGCATTCCAAGGACTGCCACTGCGCCTGCCCTTTGCTTATTCATATGTGCCGGTGCAAACAGGTACGGTACTTTGCAGTTTTCTTTCAGATAATCCCGAAAGACCGGTACTCCATCTCCCAAAAAGACAACCGATTGTCCTATTGTATTAATTTTTCCTACAATTTCATCAATTCCAACTGCACACTGCTCTAGCACAACCTCCATCTTATCTCCATCAAATCGGTAAAGACCCGTGTAAGTCTGATTTCTTCTCGCATCCATCAACGGACATACCATATCCCGGTATCCGACAAGGTTATAGGCAATACCATCCACGGTTGGCACATTTACAATTGGCTTTTTTAACGCCAATCCTAATCCCTTCGCTGTTGCAGAACCAATTCGAAGTCCGGTAAAAGACCCTGGTCCCCCTGCAATCGCAATGGCATCGATGCTATTAAGGTCCAATTCAATCATTTTGGCAATCTCATCTAACATAGGCAGCAAAGTCTGAGAATGTGTTTTCTTATAATTGACGGTATATTCTCCTAACAGATTATCATCCTCTACGATTGCCACACTTGCAACCAGCCCAGAGCTGTCTAATCCTAATATTTTCATTTCACTTCATACCCTTCTATTTTTCTTTGTCAACAATCGTAATCTTACGATAATCAAATCCTTTTTCCAAATCCTTTTCAATCGTAATCTCACGGCGCTTTTCGGGCAGGATTTCCTCGATAAGGTTCGCCCACTCAATCATGGTTAATCCCTGGCCATAAAAATAGTCTTCGTAACCAATCTCATCCATCTCTTCAATATCGCTAATCCGGTACACATCAAAATGGTAAAACGGCATACGCCCTTCTTCATAAACCTGCACGATTGTAAAAGTCGGGCTGCAGATTGGTTCCTGAATTCCAAGTCCATCCGCTATTCCCTGTGTCAGCACCGTTTTTCCAACGCCCAAATCACCGACTAACGTATATACCTCCCCTGGCAAAGCTTTTTCGCCAAGCTCTTTTCCAAGCGCATGTGTCTCTTCCCAGGAGTTTGTCTCATAGATTTTTACTTTTTCCATCTTCTCTACCTTTATTTCATATTGACACGATACTTTTCTAATTTCTGTTTTGCAAGCTCTGCCACCTTATCGTACTGTGCCCCTAACTGTTCCCTTGGAATCACATACGCATTCAGCCTTGTACTGTAAATCAGTACATTGCTCTTTGTGGAAACCATCTTATAAACCTGCTCCCATGGCAAAACTGCGCTTTCCCCGCCCTGTGAGACATGCACACCATCCTCCTCTAAGGAATAATGTAACACACCTTTTAGAACCTCCGATGTTGCAATGGCATGTTTCGAGCGCATCCATAACGTAACTGGCATATAAACAAGAAAAAGAATTCCAAAACATACATATAATATGGTGTATGTCATCTCAACCTTTCCACGTGTAAGAACTGCTGCGATAAAAACAAAAATTGCAATCACAATCGACATAATTCCATGAAAGCCGGAATAGGTCTGGTACATATTAAAACGATACATATCCTTTGGCTGTAATTTGATATCAAATTCTATTGGCATATCGTAACCTCCTGTATACATCTATCGAAAGTATAGCATTTTTTACGCAAAAAGAAAAGACGCTAATCTCTTAGCGCCCTTTCTTTGGTCTTTTAAGCATTTCTTCCTTTTAAAATCGGAGAAATGTGTTTGTAAATCAAAAATGTAATCACAACAGATAACAATCCTTTTACCATGGTAAATGGAAGGTTAAAGCAGATTAAACACTGTAAAATAGATTTCATCTGTGGCAAAATCGCCTGATAAGCATTTAAAATGGTTTCTTTAGGCATGAAGTTGTAGTAAAACGGATAAACCAATAAGTAATTCGACACGATACTGAACACGCCCATGAACAAATCGCCAAGTAAAGAACCGATAAGAGCGCTTTTTCTTGACTTCTTGTGCTTATAAATCAAACCTGCCGGCACGACAAAGGCTGCTCCTAAAAGGAAATTGGAAAGTTCCCCCACACCGCCTGTTGTGGTAATTGCAAGATGAAGTACATTTTTAAGTAAACAGATGAGTACACCACAAAGAGGTCCCATCGCAAAAGATCCAATCAATGCCGGGAGTTCGGATAAATCCATCTTGATGAATTCCGGCATAATAAACGGAACGCTAAAATCAAAAAACATTAAAATGTATGCGATTGCTGTCAGCATCGCTGTTACGGTCAGGTAACGCACGTTTACCCTTTTGTGTGTGTTGGTGTTTGTTGTTGTCTGCATATCCATGATATTCACTCCTTTTTTGAAAATAGAATTCCATCTGCCAGTATTTCTAAGGAGTTGCGAAGTGATTTCCTAACAGAAACAAAAAGCCCCAAATCCTTGTGGATCCGGGGCATCTCTTTTCACTTCAACAAGCCTTTGTAACTCTCACTCTGTTACATTCAGCTCTTAGCTACTTCTTCTCTCATCCAGACTATACTGTCGGTTCCGGATTCTCACCGGATCAATCGTTTGCACGACTCACGGACTTGCTAAGGAACACCGGAAAGCCACCTTGTGCCTTCCTGTCTTCTAGCTATCACCGTCGGTCGGGAATCTGTCGGATTGCAATTCAACTACAATTGTTATTGCATCTTCCATCACCCTGCCCCGAAGAAACTCTATATTCATTTTCTATTTTTACATAATATTTTATGCACTTACATTGTATGCGCACACGGATGTGATGTCAATAGGAATCTCTTCCTTTTTTAAGAATCTAATTTAATGCCGTCAAAGAAACTGTTTCCCTTGTGTCCTCTGTCATTTTTTCTGCGGTCGTTCTGATTCTTTCCATTCTGCGAACGGTTCTTGTTGGTATTGCGATTTGAATTCTTTTCTTTTTCCTTTTCTTTTCGCTCTTCCTTCTTCTGTGCTTCCGGCTTTCCACCACCAATTTTCATGGTAAGCTGGATACGCTGCTTTTTCAAATCAACGGAAAGCACCTGGACGTCCACAACATCCCCTACACTGACTGTTTCTAATGGGTGTGAAATATAGCGGTCACAAATTTCTGAAATGTGCACAAGACCATCCTGGTGAACACCGATATCGACAAATGCACCGAAATCGATTACGTTACGGACAGTTCCCTTTAATACCATTCCCGGTGTTAAATCTTTCATTTCTAAGACATCGCTTCGCAAAATTGGCTTTGGCATGTCCTCACGTGGGTCACGCGCTGGTTTTTCCAACTCTTTTACAATATCCTGTAACGTAATTTCGCCAATGCCAAGTTCTTCGGCAAGCTGTTTGTAATCTGCGATTTTCTTTGAAATGCCATCTAACTTACGCTTTTTGACATCTTCCATCGTATAGCCAAGCTTGTCTAATAATTTCTTGGTTGCATCGTAGCTCTCCGGGTGGACACCTGTTGCATCCAGCGGATTTTTACCTTCTAAGATTCGCATGAAACCGGCACACTGTTCATAAGCTTTTGGTCCAAGTTTTGCAACTTTTAAAAGCTGGGAACGGGACTCAAATTTTCCATTTTCTTCCCGGTAAGTCACGATATTTTTGGCGATCGCTTTGCTGATACCGGAAATATATTCGAGTAAGGATGCGGACGCTGTATTTAAGTCGACCCCTACTTTATTCACACAGTCCTCCACAACTCCGCTTAACGCTTCGCTGAGTTTCTTCTGGTTCATATCATGCTGATACTGACCGACACCGATGGATTTTGGATCTATTTTTACAAGTTCTGCCAGTGGGTCCTGTAAACGTCTTGCCATAGAAGTCGCACTTCTTTGTCCTACGTCAAAGTTCGGGAACTCCTCGGTTGCAAGTTTGCTCGCGGAATAAACGGATGCTCCTGCCTCATTTACAATGATGTACTGTACTTTTACCGGAATCTCTTTTAACAAATCCACAATAATCTGTTCGGATTCACGGGAGGCGGTTCCATTTCCAAGGGAAATTAAGGTAATGTGATATTTGGAAATCAGTTTCTTTAGAACAACTTTTGCCTCTTCTACCTTATTCTGTGGTGCGGTCGGGTAAATGACTGCCGTATCTAATACTTTTCCGGTCGGATCTACCACTGCAAGCTTACATCCGGTACGGAATGCCGGGTCCCATCCTAACACAACCTGGTTTGCAATTGGCGGCTGCATCAAAAGCTGCTCTAAGTTCTTGCCAAACACCTTGATTGCACCATCCTCTGCGCGCTCGGTAAGGTCACTTCGAATTTCACGCTCGATTGCAGGTCCGATTAATCTGGAATATGCATCTGCAACCACTTCTTTTAAGACAGGGGTCGTCTCTTTATTGTCATTTGTTATAACTTTTTTCTCTAAATACTGTAAAATATCTTCTTCCGGAGCCTCGATTTTTACCGTTAAAATCTTCTCTGCTTCTCCACGGTTTAACGCAAGGATTCGATGACCTGCCAGTTTTGCAACCGGCTCATCAAATTCGTAATACATCTCATAAACAGATTCTGCTTCCGGATCTTTTGCTGTGGAGGTAATCCGTCCCTTTTTAACCGTTAAATCACGGATATGAATACGGTAATCTGCCTCGTCGGAAATGGACTCTGCGATGATATCCTTCGCTCCGGCGATTGCGTCCTCTTGGGATGCAACCTCTTTTTCCGGATTTACGAATTTGGCTGCCTCTTCTAACAGGGATGTTGTAAGATTCTGTGCCAAAATCAGCTCTGCAAGTGGCTCTAAGCCTTTTTCTTTTGCAATCGTCGCACGTGTTCTACGTTTCGGACGATATGGACGATACAAATCCTCTACAACCACAAGCGTTTCGGCTGCTAAAATCTGACTTTTTAATTCTTCTGTCAGTTTTCCCTGCTCTTCGATGGTCTTTAAAACGGTCTCTTTCTTCTCCTCTAAATTGCGCAGATAATTCAGTCTGTCGTATAAATTACGGAGCACCTCATCATTTAATGCTCCGGTTACTTCTTTTCGATAACGGGCAATAAACGGGATGGTGTTCCCTTCATCAATCAATTTTACTGCGGCATCTGCCTGACTTTTCTTAATTCCGAGTTCCTCGGCAATTTTTGCTATGATATCCATTCTAATCCTCACTTCTGTATCATTCTAATCTCGTTTTCTATTATAGTAAAAAAGGACACGTTCTTCAAGAATAGGTTTCCTTATCCAATCTTCGCCAAAACATCCACGCCAAGTCCAAGCAGCAGGGCATCTTTTACGATGACATTGATTCCAATAATCACAAGCGAAATCCATAGATAGCAGTCGCGGTAACGCATCCCGATTCTCACTTTTCCTCTGGAGAGACGCTCGATCGTCTGGCTAAGCAAAAACCATCCTCCAACTACAAATGTATATGGAACAAAGGGGTGATAGAGAAAAGATTTTATAAAATGTCCTTGCAACAGGGCAATGGACGCCCTTGTTCCACCGCACCCCGGACAGTATATCCCTGTCAACTGATGAAACACGCACGGGAGTAAAAATTTCCCAAGGTGAAATCCTAGTTTTTCTGCGAAAAGCCAATATAAAAATCCAACTCCAATAACGCACCAGCCTGCCACAAACAGCCCGTTCTCTATTTTTTTCTCTTGTACCATACATTTTTTTGCTCTCTTTCCTACCTGTTTTATCCAAAATCAAGTATCTTTCTAACCTATCATACTTGGAAGTATTTGCTTTGTCAAAATTTGTTGGCATTTTCTTTTTTTTCATATATAATAGCAAAAGAATGTAAAATAAGGAGTCGAATCCAATCATGAAAAAATCAAAAGAACTAAAACGCATAGCACGTGAAATATTAAACAACCGCTATGGCGTACCAATGGGGGCTTTCTTCGTAACCAGTGTTATTACCCTTGCGATAGAAATCCCTTTTTCTCTGTCTATGGGAGACCATCCCGGAATTCAGCAATACATCATCTCTTATCTTGCTGACTTTCTTATCTCCCTGTTAGCAGCAATCTTAGCTGCAGGTCAGCTGCGAATCCATCTGGATATGGCACGTGGAAAAGAAGTCAAGGTATCCCAGGTTTTTTCCTATTTTAAAAACCGCCCGGAACGCTACATAGGTTCCGCTTTTCTTCTTTCCATCCTTTCGCTGTTATGCCTGCTGCCGCTTTTCGCCGGTTTCCTGTTTTTCTACGTTACGGGCTTAAGTGATGCAGGTGCTGTCGCAGTTGTTGTAACGGCGCTTGTTAGTATCGTCCTGATGCTCTATGTCTCTATCTGCTACGCACTTGTCACTTACCTTTTAGTGGATAACCAGAACATGAAAGTACTGGATGCCTTACGGGAGTCCAGACGGCTTTTAAAAGGGAATATATGGCGTTATCTTTGCCTTAGCTTAAGTTTTCTTGGCTGGAGCATTCTCATTCTCCTGACCCTTGGAATTGCTTCCCTTTGGATTCAGCCTTATATAACACAGACGTTTACCCAGTTTTATTTAACACTTTCTACACAACAAGGAGGAAATTCTTATGAATGAAAAAAATGAACCAATCCGTGACGCCAGTATTCTTGGTGTCCCTAAAATGCTGATTCTCGGATTGCAGCATATGTTCGCGATGTTTGGTGCAACCATTCTTGTTCCAATCTTAGTCAACAGTTACTTTGGCGAAGATGTACTTCACGTTCAGGTTACTTTAATCTGTGCCGGCATCGGAACTTTGTTTTTCCACATCTGTTCGAAATTTAAGGTACCGGCATTCCTTGGTTCCTCTTTTGCCTTTTTGGGCGGATTTGCGACGATTGCAAACATGGATACCGGTATTTTTGCTGATATGTCCAATGCAGACAAGCTCTCTTATGCCTGCGGTGGTATCGTTGTCGCTGGTCTTTTGTATCTGATTCTTGCTTTGATTATCAAACTGGTTGGCGTGAAAAAGGTTATGCGCTTTTTGCCACCTGTTGTAACCGGTCCTATCATCATTTGTATCGGACTTAGCCTAGCAGGTTCTGCAATCAACAACGCCTCTACCAACTGGCTTCTTGCTTTGATTGCACTTGCAACGATTATTATCTTTAATATCTGGGGCAAAGGAATGTTCAAAATTATCCCAATTTTAATGGGTGTTATCATTTCCTATTGCGCAGCCCTTATTTTCAACGCACTTGGCATGACAAATGCGGACGGTTCTGCCATCCTTGATTTTACAAACATTGCATCCGCTGCCTGGGTGGGACTTCCTAAATTCTCACTTTGCAAGTTCAACGTCTCTGCGATTCTTGTGATGGCTCCGATTGCACTTGCCACGATGATGGAGCATATCGGTGATATGTCCGCTATCTCTGCAACCGTCGGAGAAAACTTCATTGAAGATCCAGGCTTACACCGCACCTTAATCGGTGACGGACTGGCAACTGCTTTTTCTGCCTGCGTCGGCGGACCTGCCAACACAACTTATGGGGAAAACACCGGCGTTCTGGAATTAAGCCGTGTATATGATCCAAAGGTTATCCGTATTGCTGCCTGCTACGCCATTTTGCTTAGCTTTATTCCTAAGATGGCTGAGGTTATCGGCTCTATGCCTTCCGCTATCATCGGTGGTGTCAGCTTTATGCTTTACGGTATGATTTCTGCCATTGGTGTCCGTAACGTAGTCGAAAACCATGTTGATTTTACAAAATCACGTAACCTGATTATTGCGGGTGATATCTTTGTATGTGGTCTTGGTTTCTCCGATGGATTAACTTTCACTGTTGCAGGAACTTCCATCACGCTTACTTCCCTTGCCATCGCTGCCATTGCCGGTATCGTTTTAAATGCGATATTACCTGGAAATGACTACCACTTTGGCAAGGATGCACATGTGGATGCAAACCGTGGTCTTGACATGATTCCAAACCTTCATGAAGACACCAGCTACAAGGATGACGAAGAAGAATAGGAAAACAAAGAGGTTCCTCCCCACGGTACATCTTACCGGATAAGAAAGTAGACTTCCTTATAAAAGAAAAGAACTCTTGGTCGTTTGTGAAATTTTAAACAACCAAGAGTTTTTGTTTTTCTTATCTTTCTTTCTGTCTGATTTTCTCTTTTACTTCTGGTCAATTGCCAGTCCCAATGTGTTGACTGCAATCTTTCCAAGTCCGCAATTTAATGTGACGGTTCCAACAGAATCTGCATGTCTGACACTCTTGTTGGAAATGCCTCTTCCAATGCTGGAATGATTCAGTTCTACTTTTCCTAAAGCACAGGAAACTTCATAGTTATAATCCTGTTCTTTTGCATCTAAGTCCACTTCCACGGTTCCAACGCCACAGTCCACGTTTAAATTCGAATGAACGTTTCCACGCATATAGAGTTTTCCAACTCCACACTGGATATTGGCAGCACCGGCTTCCACGTTCTCTAATTTTACTTTTCCAGCGCCGACTTCAACTTCCATTGTGTTATGCACGCAGATTGCACCGGAATCCAGCTTTGCTGCGCCAACCTCAAGACTTAATTTTTCACAGGACAATACGCTCTCCTCAATCACAGTCTCACCGGCACCAAGTCTTACTTTTACTTTCTGAAAACTTTTTTGTTTTGGAATCAAAACGGTAATGTTGTTCTTGGTCTTTCTTTCTATATGATTTACCTTATGTACCTCATAAGCAACATGTAATTTATGATTTTCTTTCAAACTACATTCGTAGTTACTATCGTTGTCTTCGGCATCGAGGCGGACAATGATTTCTTCCCCATCCGCTGCGCCTATCGTAAGATTCGCATAACCAATTTCTAATTTCAGACGTTCTACACAATTTCCTTCAAATCTGTCTTCCTGCTGCATAACTTTCTCCTTTTCTGTTCACTTTCCGTGACTCTTGTTTCTTTATGAATTCTTTTCCCGTTACATTTTTAGATGTAGATGATTTTAATGGAACCGAAATTTGTTTCTCCTTGAATATATAACATATTGCTGCTGGTTCCTTCCCATCTTCCCTCTTCCGTAACACCGCCAAAAGAACGGTCTATGTTATTATTAATCTTCCATTCCTTTGGAATATAAAGGTTGGTTTCGCCAAAATTGTTTTCAATTCTTACATAAGCTGTTCCACTCTGAATGACTGCGTTGTCAAAATAAACGGTAAGGCTGCCAAAGTTATTTTCTAATTCTGCGTTACAAAAATTATCGGAGTTGATGTATTTGATGGAGGAACCAAAATTGTTCTCACAGCGGACATGTTCTCCGTTGCACTGATCCTTTGAGGTAGCGTTGAGAATCTTTGCATCACCACTGTTCCAGCTCCAGGTGTTTTTTTTTCGAAAAATCATGGATAATCCGATACTGCCGAGCAATGCCGCACCAAGTACCGGCCATGGTGTCAGATTTTCAATTCCTAACGGCTTTGCGTAAATACAACATACAAATGCCACACTGAACAAAATCTCATAAAAATTTAATTTACGGATGCCATTGATAAACATCCAGATAAAAAATACCGTTAACACGATGCCAAATATGCTGACCTCCGGCAGTGCGTAAATTCTGCTGACTACTAAATAAACTGCTGCAAGGATAAAAAATAATCCCCAAAAGATTTTTCCATTTCTTCTCATTGATGTAACCTCTTTTCTTCTAATTTACTGACTAATGGTTTGTAATAATACCTTGATACAAAAACTTGCTTGTGACATCCACCAAACGCTACAACGCTTGCTGCAGTCAGATTCCGGTGGATGGAATAAATGTGGTTGGTATTCAAAATGGTCGATTTTGACACCCTCATGAAACAACCCGGAAGAATTTCTTCTAACTCATACAATTTGTACTTTGTCCGGTAAATGTCATCCTTCGTGTGTGCGTGGATTTCGCCTCCCTCTGTCTCAAAAAAGAGAATCGAATCCAACGGTAAATAATACTCCGTCGTGTCCTTGTAAAAACAAAACCGCTCCTTGGTACTGATGATGTCGCTAATCGCTCTTTGAATGGAACCAATCTGCTCTGTCAGGCTCTGACATCGGATGACTACTTCATCTTCGGTCAATGCCTCGTCAATTTCAATTTTGATTTTCATGCTTTCACTCCTCTGTCGCATTGGGTTCCTTCCTCATTGCTTGATTTTAGTATAGAGAATGTGCTTTTAAATGTAAATAGATTTCCGGTAAGTGGTAAGTTTGAGCGGGTAAGTGGTAAAAAAACTCCCTTCCAGGGAACCAGGGCTTTACCTGATCTCCTGAAAGGGAGTCTGTACTTCTATCTTTGTCTGCTCAAATATCTCTATTTATTTAAGTTTTTTAATACTTCCACCGCTTTTTCTAAATATGGATTCTCCATCTCGAAGAATTTACCTGCATCCGCACTTTCTGCGTATTTAGGGTCTAATGGCATTTTGCCTAATACCGGAAGTCCTAATTCATCCGCGACATCATCTACATGACTTTCTCCAAAGAGTTTAATCTCTTTTCCACAGTCTGGACATTTTAAATAGCTGAAGTTCTCCACAACGCCAAGTACCGGAACATGCATCATCTCAGCCATGTTGTAAGCCTTCTTGACAATCATCTGAACCAGTTCCTGTGGGGATGTTACAATCACAATTCCATCCACTGGGAGTGACTGGAATACGGTAAGCGGAACATCACCGGTTCCTGGTGGCATATCAACGAAAAGATAATCGACATCGCCCCATACGGTCTCATTCCAGAACTGTTTTACCACACCTGCAATTACCGGGCCTCTCCAGATAACCGGTGCTTCTTCATCCTCTAACAAAAGGTTGATGGACATTACCTTGGTTCCATCCTCTGCAACCATCGGAATCATGCCTTCCTCGGTTCCATAGACCTGTCCGTGTACGCCGAACATCTTTGGAATGGATGGTCCTGTGATATCGGCATCCATAATTCCTACTTTATAACCTGCTTTATTCATGGCGCTTGCAAGGGAAGATGTCACAAATGATTTTCCGACACCACCTTTTCCACTGACAACACCGATTACTTTTTTGACATTTGAAGACGCATTCATTGGCTCTCTGAAATCTGCAGAACCCTGATTTGCTTTATTGTGTGAACAACCTTCACAACTTTCTTTTGAACAGCTTGATGCACCACTACATGTACTATTTTCTGGCATATCAAATCCTCCTGAATTTTCTTTTTTCAAACAAAACAAACACACTATGCTGCCATGCAACAACCATGTTGCTATGCAACCATGCTCTAATGCAACTATGTTGCTATGCACCCTATTTAGGATGTTACAGCACTTTTGTCATTATACTATCTTTCTACCTTTTTTCCAAGGCTTTGACAGTACTTTTGCAAGTACAATCTCTTTGAGATTCTCCTATGCTTCCTCGTGTACGCGCTGTTTTGCCGCCGCAATAATACTCTTTGGGAATGAGACAAACTCTAATAGTTTTATTGCATTTCTTGAGGTTGCCGGCTCTTCTTTTAATAAGTAATCAAAAACAATATCCTCTTCTCCGATGTCCTCGGAAAAATGGTAGTTTACATAACTATCATTCCAGCCATCGGTCAGTTCTTTATCGTGCGATGCCACAAAGGAAATACAGTTCTTTGTGGAAAGATAATCTAAAATCGCCTTCGATGCCGCAATTCGCTCCTCCGTATTGGTTCCGCGCAAAATTTCATCAATGGCACAAAATGTGATTTTATCTTCCTCTAGGCTATCAATAATACGCTTTAAATATTTTATCTCTTTGATGAAGTAACTTTCCCCTGCAAGAATGTCATCTGCAACTGCCATTGATGTAATCACATGCATTCTTGGAAGACACATACTTTTCGCCGTCACCGTGTGAATGGATTGCGCCAGAATCAGGTTCACTGCCACCGCTTTGATAAACGTGGATTTCCCAGATGCATTTGAACCGGTAATGATACAGCTTTTCTCTAATTCCATCGAATTGCTGACCGGATGCTCTAGCAAGGGATGATACAACTCCGTAAATTTCAACCGGCGGTCTTTTTCAAACTCCGGCAGCGCCACATAGGGAACGCTCTCCCGGAAAGATGCAATTGAAATTGAGGCATCTAACTCCCCTACTATTTTGTAAATGTCCAGATATTCCGGCACATACTGTTCTAACTTTTTCATGATTTTGTCATAGGAAATCAGATGCCACATCGTCGCGCCTATCAGATAATCCTGAAATATTGCAAATGGGTCTCCTGAGTACTGAAGCGTTTTCTGCCTCTGCAATGCCACAACTCCACGGCTTATTTTGCCAAACAGGTTTGCCTTTTCCCCTAATCCGTCACAAATACCGTCCTGTTCATAATCTCTTGCAATATGGGAGGCCGCCTGAATCAGGAATGCAACCGTACCAAGCATTTCAAGTTCAACCTCGTACTTTGACTTTGCAATTACATAAGTCATGATATTAAAAAGAAAGAGAACTGCAAATACCGTGACTGCCCGGATATCTCTGGTAAGCGGAATCGCAAGCAGCGAGAATAACAGCAATATTTGCTGCAAACGATAACGCTTTATCTCCGGCATTTTAAACTCTGACACACAATCCAGATAGGATGGAATATAATACGCAGACTCATTTTTTCCAAGGTCGGATAACAAATACTCCATATCCATTCGTTTCTTTGGATTCTCTTTCCAATATGAAATCCGCTTTTCCAAAAGTTCGTCTTCCTCTTTTGCAGTGTCACATTTGCGTAATTTGTGATACAAAAGCTCCTCCCCAATGGAACTGTCACAATTGTTTATCCGTGCAAAAACTTTGTCCATCGACAAATCATTCCAGGTAACAGCATCAATTCCTTCTGTTTCGCCAAATGTGTTATGGTAATTATCCACATTTTCTGAAATTTCCACTCTCTTTTTCAACGGATTTGTCCCAAATTTCCCCTCAATGTGTTCTTTTCTTTTATCTTTTGCCACCTTTTTTCCACTGAGCGACATCAGAAGAAACATCCCAAACATAATTGCAAAAAAAGCCAGGAAACCCATTTTTTCTCCTTTTGACATCAAAGTCTTTAAAGTAAGAAAAAGGCAGGAAATCTATGTAGTTCCTGCCTTTTCCTATTTTCTTCTATTAACGCAATGCTTTTCTTAATGCTGCCGAAATTGCTGTTCCGACCACAAAGCATACAATCGCTTCTACCAATCCATTCACGCCGACAAACGCGAGAATGAAAAGGAATGCATTCTTTGCACCAAGTGCTGTTACCATCGACTGTATGTAATCTGTATGGTAAAAACAAATTACTAATACAGACATGAAAAATGTCGTATTTAACAATGGGCAGCAAAGATTGGAAATGGTGAGAGATGCACTTGCCGGCATCTTTGTTTTGCGTAATCCTTTGAAAATTACACCGGTGAGCCATCCCATCAAGATTCTAGTTGGAACGCACACAAAAAATGTTGCAACCGGGTTAATGCTAAGAAGCATTGCTCCAAACGCACTCATTCCAAAGCACTGAATGAAACTTGTGATACCAAATACACCACCTAAAATTGCTCCAGCTGCTGGTCCTAATGTTACTGCTCCTACCGCTACTGGCACTACAATTAAGGTAATCTCTAATCCTGCTGTTTTGATGTAACCAATTGGGGTAAAAGCCATGATTAAAATAATGGCAACTAACAATGCCATTTCCACGAAATATTTTGTGGAAAACGTCTTTTTACTCATAGTCTCTTCCTTCTTTCTATATGCTATGTATTTCCTATCCGTAGCCGTTCTTTTGAATCGACTCGGACAAGCAAGTTCTAGTATAGCACTTTGTGAAAATATTATCAATAAGGTTATAAAAAAAGACATTGCAGCGTTTTCTTTCGAATTCACTGCAATGTCTTGCATCTATTGATAGCAAATCTTATTTGTTACCCATTTCAGCTTTTAATGCTGCTGTTAATGCTGGAACAATCTTATTTAAGTCTCCTACCATACCGTAATCAGCTACATCGAAGATTGGAGCATCTTCATCTTTGTTGATTGCGATGATAAGATCAGAATCTTCCATACCTGCAACGTGCTGGATTGCTCCAGAAATACCGATTGCGAAGTAAATCTGTGGACGAACTGTTTTACCTGTCTGTCCAACCTGAAGATCTACTGGTAACCAGCCATTTTCAACAACGGCACGGGAACAGCTTACGGTACCACCAAGTACTTCTGCTAAATCCTCTAATAATTTGAAGTTCTCTTTAGAACCAACACCACGTCCACCAGAAACTAAGATCTTAGCGTCCATGATATTTGCTGTTGTCTTAACAGCTTTTACGATATTTAAGATTTCAACATATCTGTTGTCTGGTGTGAATCCAGGATTGAACTCTTCTACGTTTGCTTTTGCACCTTTGATTGGAGCAATTTTCTGCATAACACCAGGACGAACGGTTGCCATCTGTGGACGGTTGTCCGGGCAAGCGATTGTAGCGATTGTGTTACCACCGAATGCAGGACGAGTCATTAATAACTGGTTATGTTTCTGTTCCTGTCCAGCAACTGCTTTGAGTGGGAAATCACCAATCTCAAGAACAGTACAGTCTGCTGTAAGACCTGTTTTTACTCTTGCTGATACAGTAGGACCAAGATCACGTCCGATTGCTGTAGCACCTACTAACATAATTTCAGGTTTGTATTTGTTGATTACAGATGCAAGTGCATGTGCATATGGCTCTGTTCTGTAATCTTTTAATTCTGGATCATCAACAAGGATGACTCTGTCAGCGCCGTATTCAGCTAACTGATCTGCAAGTCCTTTTACACCGGAACCAAGAAGTACTGCTGTAACTTCTGTGTTTAAATCTTTTGCTAAGTCTTTACCTTTGCCGAGCAATTCGAATGCTACGCCATCTAATACGTTATCTACCTGCTGTGCAAAGACAAATACTCCTTTATATTCTTCTAAACCCATTTTATTCACCACTTTTCCTTATTTTTATTAGATAATATGTTTCTCTTTGAATTTACCGATTAATGCGCTTACTAATTCATCTGCAGAATCGCCAGGTAACATTTCGCCTGCTCCCTTTGGTACCTTATCAGATGCTTTTGCAATCTTAGTAGGTGAACCTTTTAAACCAAGGTCAGAATCATCTACATCTTTTAAGTCTGCTCTGCCCCATACGGTTACTTCTTTGTCAAATGCATCGAAGATTCCGCCTGGAGTCATGTAACGTGGCTCGTTTAATTCGGAAAGAGCTGTTACTAAGCAAGGCATTTTTGCTTTTAATTCATGATATCTGTCTTCGAACTGACGCTGTACAATAACAGAATCACCTTCTACTTTGATACCCTGTGCATAAGAAATTACTGGAAGTCCAAGATGTTCTGCAATCTGTGGTCCAACCTGAGCGGTATCACCATCGATAGCCTGACGTCCTGTGATAATCAAATCATAATCTAAGTTACGAAGAGCTCCAGCGATTGTAGTAGATGTTGCCCATGTATCAGCTCCACCTAATACTCTGTCTGTTACAAGGATTGCTTCATCAGCACCCATTGCTAATGCTTCACGTAATACAGCATCAGCTTTTGGAAGTCCCATTGTAAGAACTGTAACTTTTGCTCCTGTTTCGTCTTTAATTTTAAGTGCTGCCTCAAGACCAGCTTTATCATCTGGGTTCATGATAGCAAGCATTGCTGCTCTATCAAGAGTTCCATCTGGGTTAAATTTAACTCCACCCTTTGTATCAGGAACCTGTTTAATACATACTACGATATTCATGTATTTTCCACTCCTTATGTTATTATATTTGATATGCGGATTGAATCGCGACTATTTCAGTAAAGAACCTGAGATTACCATTCTCTGAACTTCGCTTGTTCCTTCATAAATCTCTGTGATCTTAGCATCACGCATCATACGTTCTACATCGTATTCTCTGATGTATCCGTATCCACCGAATAACTGAACACATTCTGTTGTTACAGCCATTGCTGTTTCAGCAGCAAATAATTTTGCTTTTGCAGCTTCTACAGAGTAAACTTTCTGAGTAGCTTTTGCCATTGCAGCTTTGTAAACTAACATCTGAGCAGCCTCTACTCTTGTAGCCATATCAGCTAATTTGAACTGTGTATTCTGCTGCTGAGCGATAGAACGTCCGAACTGTTTTCTTTCTTTGGTGTAAGCAATTGTTCTCTCTAATGCACCTTCTGCAATACCAAGTGCCTGAGCAGCAATACCGATACGTCCACCATCAAGTGTATGCATAGCGATTGGGAAACCTTTTCCTTCTGGTCCAAGTAATGCATCCTTTGGAATTCTGCAGTCTTCGAAGATTAATTCGTATGTAGAAGAACCACGGATACCCATCTTCTTCTCTTTTGTTCCGAAGGAGAATCCTGGAGCACCTTTTTCTACGATAAATGCGGAGAAGTTCTTTTTCTTTCTTCCTCTCTTATCTTCTGTGATGCTTGTGATTGCGATTACGATATAAACATCTGCAACTTTACCGTTTGTGATAAAGCATTTAGATCCGTTTAATACCCATTCATCACCATCTAATACAGCCTTTGTCTGAGCTCCCTGAGCATCAGTACCAGCACCTGGCTCTGTTAATGCGAAAGCACCTAACTTCTCACCTGTTGCTAAAGGTCTTACATATTTCTGTTTCTGTTCTTCTGTACCGTATGTCATGATAGGATCGATACAAAGAGAAGTATGTGCAGATACAATTACACCTGTAGTTCCGCAAACTTTTGATAATTCTTCTACACACATAACATATGTTAATGGATCACATCCCTGTCCGCCATATTCCTTTGGCACTGGAATTCCCATGAATCCATATTTTCCCATTTTGTCTACTGTTCCCTGTGGGAATACTTCTGTCTCATCCACTTCCTGAGCCAGAGGTTTTACTTCATTCTCAGCAAAGTCTCTGAAAAGAGATCTCGCCATTTCATGTTTCTTGTCTAAAGTGAAATCCATGATTTCAAATCCTCCTTGTTTTTGTGGAGAAAAATCCAATTTCACATTGTGAAATTTGTCCCCTCTGAACGAGGAGAGGATTTTCCTCCTTCATTTTTCTAATTACTGAGCGTCTACTGGTGTCTTTGTACGATCTGCATTGTATACATAGAAACCTTTTCCGCTCTTAGCACCGAGGTTACCACCACGTACCATTTTACGGATTAATGGGCAAGCACGATATTTGCTGTCGCCTGTCTCTTTGTAAAGAACGTCCATAATTGCAAGGCAGATATCAAGACCGATGAAATCACCTAACTCTAATGGTCCCATTGGATGGTTTGCACCAAGTTTCATAGCTGCATCGATACCAGCGATATCAGATACACCTTCCATCTTGATGAAAGCTGCTTCGTTGATCATTGGGATTAAGATACGGTTTACAACGAATCCTGCTGCTTCATTTACCTGTACAGGTGTTTTGCCGATTTCTACAGAAATCTTCTTGATAGCTTCTACAGTTTCAACAGGAGTATTTACACCTGCGATAACTTCGATTAATTTCATACGATCTGCTGGGTTGAAGAAATGCATACCAACCATTGGACGGTTTAATCCGTTTCCGATTTCTGTGATAGAAAGGCTGGATGTGTTAGATGCAAAAATACAATCTGGTTTTGCAATCTCATCTAATTCTTTGAATGTTGTTTTCTTAACCTGCATATCTTCAAATGCAGCTTCAACGATTAAATCACAGTCTTTGCAAAGGTTTTCTTTTAAACCAGGAGTGATTTTAGCAACGATTGCATCAACAGCTTCCTGTGTCATTTTTCCTTTTTCTACAAGTCTTGCATAGCCTTTTTTGATTTTTTCTTTTCCAGCTTCTGCCCACTCCTGTTTGATATCACAGAGTGCTACTTCATATCCATCTACCTGAGCAAATGCTTTTGCAATGCCCTGTCCCATTGTTCCTGCGCCAATAACTCCAACTTTCATGTTAGTTCTCCTTTTTATATAAAAACTATAATGTATTACTGCTTACGTAAACGGAACAGCCTGCCGCAGCAAGCCGTTCCAACTATGTAATCTTAGTATTTCTCAACGATTGTAGAGCAGCCCATTCCGCCACCGATACATAAAGTAGCAAGACCTCTCTTAGCATCTCTCTTCTGCATCTCATGTAATAATGTAACTAAGATACGGCATCCTGATGCTCCAACCGGATGTCCAAGTGCGATTGCACCACCGTTTACATTTACTTTAGACATATCGAATTTCAAATCTCTTGCAACAGCGATTGACTGAGCAGCGAATGCTTCGTTTGCTTCGATTAAGTCCATATCGTCGATTGTAAGTCCTGTTCTCTCTAATACTTTTCTTGTAGAAGCAACTGGTCCAACACCCATGATTTCAGGTTCAACACCACCGAGTGCTCCAGCTACCCATGTAGCCATTGGTGTAACACCAAGTTCTTTTGCTTTTTCTTCGCTCATAACAACGATTGCAGCTGCACCATCGTTGATACCGGAAGCATTACCAGCTGTAACAAGTCCGCCTTCTTTTCCAGAACAGCATCTTAATTTTGATAAAGATTCTGCTGTTGTACCTGGACGTGGTCCTTCATCTTTTACGAAATCAACGATTTCTTTCTTAACTTTTACTGGTACTGGTACGATTTCATCATCGAATTTACCTTCAGCAATAGCTTTTTCACATTTCTGCTGGCTGTTTGCTGAGAACTCATCTAATTCTTCTCTTGTAATGCCATATTTATCACATACGTTCTCTGCTGTAATCATCATGTGGTAATGATTGAATGCATCTGTTAATGCATCGTTTACCATTGTATCGATGATTGTTGCATTGTTCATACGATATCCAAAACGAGCTTTTGTCATAGCGTATGGAGCCATGGACATGTTTTCCATACCACCTGCTACAACGATGTCTGCCTGACCAGCAAGAATCTGTGCTGCTGCTTCATTGACACATTTCAAACCGGAACCACAAACTACGTTCAAAGTAACTGCTGGTACTTCAATTGGTAATCCTGCTTTGATAGATGCCTGACGTGCAACGTTCTGTCCCTGTGCTGCCTGGATAACACATCCCATAAGAACTTCGTCAACCTGTTCTGGTTTTACTCCAGCTCTCTTTAATGCTTCTTTGATTACGATTGCTCCTAATTCTGGTGCTGGAGTATTGCTTAATGCTCCACCCATTTTACCAATTGCGGTACGGCATGCGCCTGCTAAAACTACTTTTCCTGCCATTTTCTCGTCTCCTTTTTCTAATAGGTTTCGCTCTGATACTGTTAATTTTTTAACAATATTTGGGCTAAAAAAAAATAAATTTCAAATATTTCATTTAAAATTTATGTTTTCATGGTCGTGAAGTCATAAAACAGCTTGTTTTCCGCTTGTTTACTGACTTTTTCTTACTTCCTCATGCTATCACACTTTACTCTGAAATGCAAGATATTTCTTCTTATTTTTTTCAGTTCCTTTTCGTTGTGGTATCGCATGACCATACCAATATCCCGTATTTTCGGGCTTTTTTTGTTAAAAACTTAACATTGTTTTTTCTAAAAATTAGCAAAAAGAAAGCAGAATTTGTGCACAATACACAATTCTGCTTTCTAATGTGAACGCTATCATTTTTTTAATAAAAGACATGATTTCCGATTACGGTTCCCTGAATGATTCCGTTGTTTCTTCTAAAGTAAAGACAGTTTAACGTAATCTGTCCATCCAGTACCGCCTGTGCTGCCTGCAGACATTCTGCATTGACACCTGCCTCCAGCCGGTACGCCAGCCTGCCGCTTGCCACCGGCGAAAATTGTCCGCTCTGATAAATAACGCCTGCAATCGTACCCGGAAAATAAGAACTTTTTACACGGTTGATGACGACACTTCCAACGGCAAGTTTTCCCTCGTAAGATTCTCCTTCTGCCTCACACTGGATAATGGCTCCTAACAGATAAAGATCCCCATCCGCCGGCACTACGGTAACGTTGGAATAGTCCTCCTGTTCCTGCGCCTTGATTGCCTCTAGTCTTGCGGCGTCTTCTTTTGCCTTTTGTAATTCGAGCTGTTCCTCGTAAGCCTCCATATCGGAAATCTGTTTCTCTAAATCCGATACATTCGACTGCGCATCCTGCAAATCTTGTGCCGCCTCATTGATTTTTGCCTGTGTCGAGGAAATCAGACTGCTTACATTCTCTTTTTTCTTCTGTGCTTCCTGCTGCATTGCCACAAGTTCTTCCTTTTGAGAGGACAGCTCCTCTTTTTGTGCTGCAATGTCCTCCTGAAGCTTGTTATAAGTTTCTAGCATATTACGGTCGTATTCATTAATTTCCTTAATATATTCTGTCCGGTTAAAAAAATCGGATACGGACTCTGACTCAAGCAGCATCTGAAGCATTGTTGTATTCCCATTCTCATACATGTACTGAATGCGAATCTTCATATCTTCATACTGCTTCTTCGAATCCTCCTGTGCTTTCGTAAGCTTTGCATCGGTCTCCTCAATCTCTTCTTCCTTCTCCTGAATCTGTTCCTCTAAATCATTCAATTCACCCGTGACCGTTGAAAGCTGTTTATTTAACCCGGACAAGTCCCCTTCTAAACCCGCTTTTTCATCCGCAATATCGTCTGCGGCATTCTGCGCATCCTCTTTTTGTCTCTGTAAATCTTCTACTTTAGAATGTGCATCATCAATATCCGATTGTGTCGTCTCTGCAAAAACAGAACCGGTACATAAAAAACTGCATAAAAGAATAAGTGCAATCATTCTTGTTACTCTATTTTTTTTCATTGTAATCTCCTAAATTCATCCATCTAACGACATGATAGCAGATTGTATTTCACGTTTCAATATGATAAAATTAGTTATATTTAGCAGAATATTTTTGTTTTGGATAATAAAGGAGGGATATTCATGCAATTTGTAAAAACAGCGGATTTAAAGCCTGGAATGCGGCTTGCAAAACCGATTTACAACCGGATGGGTGTTCTTTTGTACGAGCGTGATACAAAACTTACCATTCAGGGTATCAACAGTATTGAGAATTTTGGTCTTATCGGTATCTTTATCTTAGAGCCTGCGGAGCCACTTCCACCGCTTTCCAAGGAGGATTTGGAATTTGAACAGTACCAGACGGTTTATCTGTTCAAACTTCGTGAAAACATCAAAAAAATTCAGGAACAGAAGAATCCGGAAACTTTGCACGAACTTGTCGAGGACATCATCAAACGATATGGTTCCTTAGATCACCGTTTAAACTTCACGCAAAACCTTAGAAGCTCTGCCGACTTCACCTACAAGCATGCCATCAGCACTGCCATTTTAACTGCTTTGATTGGAAAGCAGATGGAGCTTTCCCATACGGAAAAGATGATTTTGGTGTACGCTTCTCTTCTATATGATATTGGATACTTAAACGTTCCTTATTCGATTTTAGATAAAGGGAAAAATCTTTCGTCTGAGGAAAAGGAGCTCGTACAACGTAAACTTGAGAACGGTTATCAGCTTCTTCACCCGGAGTACAATGATTTTCAGCTGCCGGCAGCTACGTTACAGCTTATTTATTCTTATCTTTTTTCCAAAAATACGCAGCATAATGTGAAAGCGGAGTCCATCTCGCCTGTTGCGCAAAAGCTGCTTCCAATTTTACATACGGCAATCACTTTTGATAAGATGACCGCTATGAACCTGAATCAGACACCTGTTTCAGAGATTGCGGCAATTCGGATTCTTTCCAAAGAGCCTGCCGTTTATCCTGCAAATGTCGTTTATGCGTTATCCCGCGCGATTCATATTTTACCGGTTGGCTGCAGTGTCGAACTGTCCAACGGTGACAAGGCACTTGTCTTGGAGGACAACCCGCAGGATTTCACCAAACCACTTATTTTACGATTTGAAAATAATGAGGTTATCGATTTGAGTGACCCGGATTCTTACGCCGATTATCATGTCATTGATACGATGAAAACAATGGATAACCGTATCAAGATTGATGAAGAAACCTTAAAGCACTTTAAGGCAGATGAGAGAATCATGGAAATTGCCGAACGTTTCCGCCAGAAAAAGGCAAGAATTGCGGCGCAACGCGCTGCGTCGGCATCTTCGGACAATGTCACCGTTTAATTTAACTATATTTGTAATAAAAAAAAGGAGCTGTTACTTCTAATGAGTATCCGGCATACTGGATGCACATTAGAAGTAATGCTCCTTTTTCTTATTATTCTACGGTTGTAATATAGCTGGAAATGCAGTACAGTGTCTGTCCGTTATACTCTACCCTAGACCAGCCGTATTCGTTTGAAATTCCGGTTCTGGTCACAGTCTCACCATTGTGAATGGTTGCAACAACCACGGCATCTGGATTTGTCACACTTGGAAGTGCCCGCAAATTTACCTCCTCTTTTGCAGTTACCGTATCATTGATGCTGGTAAATTTTGTTTTCAGTCCATCCCCGCTGTCCGACGGAGAAATCGAATATCCTAAATCCGTTGTCAGATAATTGGAAACCGCGTAATAAGTCTGTCCGTTATATTCCACCCTGGACCAGCCACTTTCGCTCACACCGGTCCTTGTTGCAGTGTCACCATTTTTCAATGTAACCATAACCTCACTGTCAGTGTCCTGACTCGGCTTATTTCGAAGGTTTGTCTCCTGTTTTGCCGTCACAGTCTCATTAACTGTCTCAAAGTTCATAAGCGCCTCTACATCTGCTGTCACTTCTTCCGGTGCCACATCACTGAGCGCCCCTGTCACACCATCATAGGAAAAATAGGCAACGTTAATATCCACCGTTTTCTTAATTCCGGCAACGGTTCCCTTATTTGTATACTGCCACATCGCATGCGTTCCTGTATAATCCGATGCTGTCGTATCCGGATATGGTGTCGCCGGATATTGGGATACCCACACTTTATAGGTCGTATCAATTCTTGATGTCTCCCAGAGCGCATCATTTATCATCTCATTTTTTGCTGCATAAAACATTGGCGTATAACCTTTTTGATAAATCTCATCCAAAAAGGCAATTGCAATATCCGTTCTCGTCGTCTTATCCAGGGAATATTGACGGTTTTCGCTATCGTTAAATCCTTCACAATTATATGCAACCGGGTACGTAATCTGATACTGTGCAATATAATCTGCCACCCAGTCGGCCTCTTCCACTGCCTCCTCTTTTGTCACTGCACTGGAGAAAAAGTATACTCCAACCTTGATACCAGCTTTTTGTGCCTCCTGCATGTTATATTTTGCAAGCGGATCTTCTGTGATTTCACCTGTTTTTTGTGTACGGTATCCAACACGAATCATTGCAAAATCAATGCCTGCATCTGCCACCTGGCTCCAGTCAATCGTTCCTTGGTATTTTGCGACGTCAATACCAATGGTAATTCCTTTTGTCTCTGCGGCTCCGCTTGCAGCTAAAAGTTTTGTCTCATCCACTGTCGCCCCGTCGCTTTGCACCGGAGCATTTCCTTCATTCTGAGGATCTTGTGTGTCTTCCTGATAGGTAATCTCATCCACCGTATCCTGCTGTTCGGACGCCGTGCTGCTTTGTGTGGAACCCTCCTGTGCTTTCTTCCTTTTTATATTTCCAACCACAAGCATTGCAACCAACAGCAGTGACAAAACAACTGCCACTACAATTGGTATCAGGTATCGTCTATCCTTCTTTTCGTCAAATGATGTCTTCTTTTTCATACAAACCCTTTCTCACAACTTCTATCCCTGTTATCCTGTAACCAATTTTTCTTATAACACCTTTATTTTAGCTCTTTTCCCCGAAGAATACAATTTTTTCTTATTTCTTTCTTAACTCTTTCTTTTCTACATTGCATAGACCGGTAAAATCCCGTATAGTGAAATAAGATTTAATATTTTACAAAAGAAGGGAATCTTACATGACATTTCATTTTACTACATTATTTTTAACCTTTTTCATATACAGTATCCTCGGCTGGATTTTCGAAACCATCTATTGCAGCCTGGTACACCAGTCCTGGGACAACCGTGGCATGTTAAACGGCCCGTATTGTCCTATCTATGGTTGCGGCGCCATTCTTGCCATCCATGTCTGTGCGCATTTTAACAGCCCGGTTCTGATTTTTTTCGTATGCGCACTTGGCTCTGCTATTTTAGAGTATGCCACTTCTTACCTGACGGAAAAGTTCTTCCACACCGTCTGGTGGGATTACAGTTATCTTCCTTTTAACCTAAATGGGAGAATCTGCCTTACCGTAGCGCTTGGGTTCGGACTTGGCGGCCTGGTTGTCACCTACATGATTGGACCTTTTGTGCATGGAATCATCCGTCATATTCCATTTTTTATCCAGGAACCTCTTGCCCTTATCTGCATGGCAATTTTTGCCGCCGACCTGACATTAACCCTGGATGCATTAACCTCTTTAAACCAGAAGCTTACCACATTAGAAGACCAGATTAACAATAATATTTCAGAACGGTATGATGCCTTTCTTTGCAAAACCAAAGAAAAATTTTCTTTAGAAGAATTTAAAGAAAAATTCACCACGGACGAGATTAAAAATATGTTACCCTCGTTAAATTTTCCACAAATACATGTGTTGAAAAGCTCACTTGGATTTCGGAAAGTGGATTATAGCGATTTGGGGAAAAAGTTAAAACAGACGATTTCGGAGCATAAAAAAAAGAGGGAATGATTGATCATCATCATTCCCTTAAAAATATTATGCCTCTATATTTTTTAGTCATTCTTCGTTTCAAGTACCTGTACGTTATACTCCGAGTCCTCATTCTTGCCCGTTTCAGTATCACTCCCTCTATATCTCACAATCAGATAATCGCCACTCCAATCAAATACAATATCATTTGAATGTGGAACTGACATTAATTCTGTTTCCTCACCTGTTAATGTATGACTGTAAATCTTGTAATCTTCCTTGAACAAATAAATAATACCGCTGTCATAACCTATTATTCTGGTATTGTTATCCCCAGTATCATATAATATTTTACTCTCTCCTGTATCAATATCTAAACAAAAAAGAATATCTTTTTTGATATCATGTTGATATAAATCCACACTTGTTCTGGCATTATCGGACACATTCATAATTCCAATAATCGTGTCTTTTCCCTCTGGAATCATATATTGCTGAAATAATTGTGATCTATTATATTCATTTCCTTCAAAACAACTAATCGAGTACTCTTTTTCTCCTTCTACCTGGTAACTATATGGCATTTCTGCCTTTGCTCTCTTATCCCTTCTTATCACAACATTCTTATTTCCAACTTTCACATTTTGTTCTGTATCTGTTGAAATACCATCATTAGTTTCAAAAAAGGAATTTGTCTCCTCTAAATCCGTTGCAAAATTAGCATCCTCTGCTGCTCTATATGCATATTTATCGTTCTCCCCTGTCATAATATAGAGATAGCCATTTTCAAGATAAATCTGTAAATTATCTGCTTTGGGATTTTCATAAATACATTCTTCCTCTTTTGTTTCTAAGTTGACCCTGTTTATTTTCTCACGCCCCTCTAACTTATAGGTATAAAACAAGTATTTGTCCGATATGCGATATGTTTGAACCACATACTCTGCTTGGTATAGTAATTCTTGTGATTTTGTTTCATAGGAATAGCGATAAATATCACAATATGGATCCATATAATAATAATATTGCTTTTGCATCTGATTATTCGTACTGCACTGTTGCGCATTTATACATATCACCCGAAACAAACCTTCTTTTGAAAAGACTGCATTTTCTCGCATTGTACATCCACCTGCAATTAGCACAATCACCAAACATAACACAACATAAAAATTTCTCTTTTTCAAGTTTTCTTACCCCCAACTAGTATTTTTATATTTTGGGAAATCTCCCATCAACGCTTGTTTTACTCCTATTGTGCTGATTATCGCAGGATCAGAACCTATGCACTGAATTGCTTCCTCTAAAGTAGTTTTTTCATCTGAAGATACATATATACCACTATTCTCTTGTTTGTATATATTATGTGCAACATACTTTCCTTCATCCGTTTTTGTAATACATACTGTATGTATCATTTGCGATATATCATTTTGATCATTGTATACGGTCACAATAATAACATCGTTATTACTTCCTAACTGGTTAATTATATTTACATCTGTGGAATCTGTCATGTCTACTACATATCCCTCTTTGCGAAAATAATCAGCAATTGCATTCGAATTCACTCCAAATTCGCCATTAAACATAGCACCTGTTTTCTCATAACCCTCAATTAAAGATATCATTGTATCTGCAGATGCTGCATTTCCTAAAGCAGACAGCGCATTATAAGTCGCGATAATTTCGCAGCCTGAATAACTCATATTCGAATGAACACTATTTCCGAATCTAACTTTCTCCCAATGTGCCTGATTCTCAATATAGAATCCATCGGGAGGTATATATCCTTTCTTTCGCAATTCCTCCCTATTTTCTGCTACATTGTCTTTTCTTACTTTTTCACTAATAAAATTTGCTTTCTGTAATATATCAAACATCTCTAATACAGACTTATTATCGATATTTTGTGGTATAAACGCTTTGATTTTTGATTCGTAAAAATCCCTTATAAGCTTTATGTTTTGATTAATTTCTTCTACTGATTTTACCCCTCTTTTTGCGCAAGTACAAAGTATTTCTTCTATATCAATTCTTCTGTCCCACACGCCAATTCCCTGTGTCTCACGCTCTTGTGCTGCATCCTTTAAGTTCTGCTCTGCCTCCAGCATAGCCTCATATACATCTTTGTTATCCTCATGCTGCTGATAAAATACCTGGCTGATATTAGCTAATGTATAGACATCTTTATCTGTGTAAAAGCTGTTGCTTTCATAATTTGCAATTGCAGCTGTGTTCAATCCGATTTTTGCAATACAGGTATTCAAACTCGATAGTAACAATTCCACAAAATTCTCCAGCACTGTTACGGTACTGCTTTCCTGATTCTGGATTGTTGTAATAAAATTCAATAGCTCCTGATCCAACTGCTCATGTAGTTCTAATACACCATTAATTAACATCATGGATTCTTAATTGCTTCTGGACAGCCATAATTTTTTATTAATAGGAGTACAGGAGTTGTAAGTTGTTAGAAGTCAGTCCTAAAATATAACTCTAATTAAAATTATAACCAACCATATTCTTCCAAATATTTATCTGGTATTCTCAATCTAACTAACTTATCTATCTCTTTCCAATAAATCGCATAATTACACTCATCATCCCATTCGATATTGCTTTGTAATGACACAGTATCTTCTCCAAATAAAATACTGCATCCAAAATGACCTCTATCATAGTTATATACAACGATATAGTAATTATAAAGTGTAAATTTAATGCTAAACATTTTATATGGTTCATCGGTAACTGAAGAAAGCGTTATGTTATTTATCCTATCTCCAAATATTAGTTTTGCATTTCTAATTATCTCTTTTGCTGTATCATTTGCATTACTTTTCTGCATACCAAAATCCTCCTTCTTCTCTTAAATATAAATATCCCCATTTTTCCTGCAAATGTTTCCATTCCTTATCCGTGAATGATCCTGAATACTCTTTCAGCTCTGGATTATGTGTAAATCTAATAGTTTTTCCTTCACTTGCAGCCTTGTCTAATGCTGGAACATTAAAATACTCAAACATATTTTGATATGATAAATTATAATTAGCAAGTGTAGCATCATACAAGCCATCCTTCATATCAAAATACATATCTCCATTTTTATGTGCTATTACATTGTATGAATCGGCACCTGCAATTTTCCAATTTTCACTGCCATCTGGATTAACGGTAGGTCTAAATTTACCTAAAGTCATTGTATCTGAATTTTCATTATGAATACCTTTTCCAAAAATATCTTGGTATTTATCCAATGGAATCTTCCCATCTACTTTTCCATCAATTATTTCTAATCCATTAATAGTTGTTTTACCACTTTTTACAGAAGCACCATCACCTACATCATTTAATACTGAACCTCCTCCGTCTCCAACATCTCCAAGCTTCGGCTTCTCTAGTTTCTTCGCTCCCGCTTCAATTCCATTCAATCCCTTCGCAGTTGCCATACTTGCTGCCATACCTGCTAACATTCCTGCAGTTTGATTTCCGGTCAGGTCAGTGGTTACTTTCTGGGCTCCTGCACCTGCTGCTGTTGATATTCCTTCTTTTGCAACAATCGTTGCTCCACTTCGGAATGTCAAATTTCCTGCCGCAGATGCCTGACCAATTGGTATCATTGCGGAGGCTGCGAATGCGAAAGCACTCTCTGTCAGGTAGTATGCTTCCTCATTCCCCTGAAAAACCACATCTTTTAGATTGTTTACCGCGGTACTGTCAATATCTCCCATACTTCCATAGTAGATATCCTGGGCTCCCTCTGCGGAATCTGCAATTCCAAAAATGGTGGTTCCGGTTCCAACAATTCCCTCTGCGGCTGCAACAATTGGTGTTGCTGTTCCCCATGATGCGACTATACATACTCCGCCTACTACAAGCAAACCTACTCCGAAAACGGTCTTCCACACTCCCTGCGTCTCACGTTCTTCTGCTGCATCCTTTAGGTTCTGTTCCGCTTCACAGATTGCATCATATACATCTTTATTGTCTTCGTGCTGCTGATAAAACAGTTCACTGATATTGGCAAGTGCATACACGTCCTTATCTGTATAAAAGCTGTTGCTTTCATAACTTGCAATTGCTGCTGTGTTCAATCCGATTTTTGCAAATGCCAGAAACTGCTCCCTGTATTTTTCCGGTGTAAGACTCCGTATCCGAATAATTGGTGCTTAGTTTTGTCCGAAATGCACGGATTGCCTCCTCGCTAAGTTTAAAATTTGTAGAATTGTCAATATCATAATACCCGGCTTTGTATAATGTCATGTTATCAAGCAGGTTCTGCGCTGTGACTCTTATACTTGAAAGCATTGTGATATGTACATCGGTCAGATAACTTTTTACTGCATCTCCTGTTTCTCCGGTAAACACTGCATTTTTTATAAAAAAATTAATGCAGTTCTCACAAGTATCAATTTTATTCATCAGATTCTCTAAATTTGTTTTGTACTCCCAGAACAAATCATAGATATCTGTATAATTAATTTGAAACCCTTCCATTTTCCTCTCCTGTCATTCTTATGAAAAATATTATATTTCTCGAATAACTGCCCCTATTGTGACTTACCCTATCATTTAATTGTAATGTTCTTATAAATTACTGTCAATATTTCAAAAAAGGGTTATTGCATAGAATCTTATATCTTCTATGCAATAACCCAAATTTTAAATCTTATAAATTCTTCACTTTTGCAATATCTACCGGTGTCAACGTATCCATTGCGGTCTCTAAGCTTCTTGCTAATGCATTGGCGGTATCCATTGCAGTGATACAATAAACACCTGTCTCGATTGCATTTCTTCGAATCAGGAAACCGTCACGGCTCTTATCACCATTTCCCTGTGTAGGAGTGTCGATAACCAAATCAATCTTATGTCCTAAGATTAAGTCCATCACATTTGGTGACTCCTGGGAAATCTTATTGACACGAAGTGCATTTACACCATGCTCCTGCAGGTATTTTGCGGTACTTCTTGTCGCATAAATCTTGTATCCTAATGCTTCAAAACGTTTTGCAACACCAACTGCCTCTGGCTTGTCGGCATCTTTTACCGTCATAATCATCTGTTTGTATTTTGGAAGTGTCACACCAGCTCCCAGGAATGCTTTGTACAAAGCTTCGTTGAAAGTCTTTGCGATACCAAGACACTCACCGGTTGACTTCATTTCCGGTCCTAAGGAAATCTCGGCACCACGCAATTTTTCAAAGGAGAATACCGGCATCTTGATTGCAATATAATCTGCAACCGGTGCAAGTCCAGGTTCATAACCCATTCCTTTGATGGTATCTCCAATAATTACCTTGGTTGCAAGGTCAACGATTGGAATACCGGTTACTTTACTGATATATGGTACGGTTCTGGAAGAACGTGGGTTTACCTCGATGACGTAAACCTGTTCATCCATGACGATAAACTGAATGTTAATCAATCCGACAACGTGAAGTGCCTTTGCAAGACGTTTGGTATATTCTACAATCATCTCTTTGACTGGCTCACTGATGGTTGGTGCCGGATAAACAGAAATACTGTCACCGGAGTGAACACCAGTACGTTCGATGTGTTCCATGATACCTGGAATTAAGATATCGGTTCCATCACATACGGCGTCAACTTCGATTTCTTTTCCCTGTAAGTATTTATCAACCAGGATTGGATGATCCTGTGCAATTCGGTTGATGATTCCGATGAACTCTTCGATTTCTTCATCGTTGAATGCAATCTTCATACCCTGTCCGCCTAATACATAGGAAGGACGAACCAAAACCGGGTATCCAAGACGGTTTGCCACCTCTTTTGCCTCTTCTGCTGTAAATACGGTTCCGCCTGCTGCTCTTGGGATTCCGGTCTGCTCTAAGATTTCGTCAAATAATTCACGATCTTCTGCTGCATCTACATCCTCTGCTTTTGTTCCAAGAATCTTAACGCCCATCTTCATCAAGTCTTCTGTCAACTTGATGGCGGTCTGTCCACCGAACTGAACAACGGCTCCGTCCGGTTTCTCTAAACGTACAATTGCCTCCACATCTTCTGGAGTCAGCGGCTCAAAGTAAAGCTTGTCTGCAATATCAAAGTCTGTTGAAACAGTCTCCGGGTTGTTATTGACAATAACAGTCTCCCATCCTTCTTTTGCAAATGCCCAGGTACTGTGAACGGAACAGTAATCGAACTCGATACCCTGACCGATACGGATTGGACCGGAACCAAGTACTAATACTTTTTTCTTTGGATTGGTTTCTACGGCTTCGTTTTCGCTTCCGAATACAGAGTAGTAGTAAGGTGTTGTTGCCTCAAACTCTGCTGCACAGGTATCTACCATCTTGAAGGCTGCCACAATGCCATTTTCGTAACGCATATCGTGGATTTCTTCTTTTGTTTTTCCAGTTAAATCTGCAATCACGTGGTCTGGGAACTCGATACGTTTTGCTTCTTTTAACAATTCTATGGTGAGTGGCTCGTTCTTTAATTTTTCTTCCATCTCCACTAAGATTGCTAACTTATCAATAAACCAGATATCAATCTTGGTGATGGCATGAATCTTGTCGTAGCTGACACCACGGCGAAGTGCCTCTGCGATAACCCAAATTCGTCTGTCGTCTACCACAGCTAACTGTTCCATGAGCTGTTCATCGGTAAGATTTGTAAAGTCATAAGACATTAAACTGTCTACATGCTGCTCTAAGGAACGGATTGCTTTCATCAAAGCACCTTCGAAGTTATTACAGATACTCATAACCTCACCGGTTGCTTTCATCTGAGTGGTAAGTGTTCTCTTTGCTGTAATGAATTTATCAAATGGAAGTCTTGGAATCTTTACAACGCAGTAGTCTAACATTGGCTCAAAACTTGCATAAGTTTTTCCGGTGATTGCATTTTTAATTTCATCTAAAGTGTATCCTAATGCAATCTTAGCAGCAACTTTTGCAATTGGATATCCAGTTGCCTTAGAAGCTAATGCAGAAGAACGGGATACACGAGGGTTTACCTCGATGACACAGTATTCAAAAGAATCTGGATTCAGCGCATACTGTACGTTACATCCACCTGTGATATTTAATTCGGAGATAATGTTTAATGCAGAAGTACGAAGCATCTGATACTCTTTATCACCTAATGTCTGGGATGGTGCAACTACGATAGAGTCTCCGGTATGAACACCAACCGGGTCAATGTTTTCCATGTTACATACGGTAATACAGTTACCGTTTGCATCACGCATTACCTCGTACTCAATCTCTTTCCAGCCGGCGATACATCTTTCTACCAATACTTCACCAACACGGCTTAAACGAAGACCGTTTGTTAAAATATCTACTAATTCCTGTTCGTTGTGTGCGATACCACCGCCGCTTCCACCAAGGGTGTAAGCAGGACGAAGTACAACCGGATAACCGATGGTGTTGGTAAACTTGATACCATCTTCTACATTATGTACAACCTGGGAAGCTGCACATGGTTCTCCGATTTTTTCCATTGTATCTTTGAACGCCTGACGATCCTCTGCTTTAAAAATGGTCTCTGCTGTTGTACCAATCAGCTTCACACCATATTTTTCCAGAATACCTTTTTCCTCTAATTCCATACCGAGGTTTAATCCAGCCTGTCCACCTAAGGTTGGAAGAACGCTGTCCGGTTTTTCTTTTGCAATAATCTGCTCTAATACAGAAGCGGTTAATGGTTCAATGTAAACCTGGTCTGCAATTTCTTTATCTGTCATGATGGTTGCCGGGTTAGAGTTAACTAACACAACTTCCACACCTTCTTCTTTTAAAGAACGGCAAGCCTGCGTACCTGCGTAGTCAAACTCTGCTGCCTGTCCAATGACAATAGGGCCGGAACCAATTACTAAAACTTTTTTAATCTCTTTATTTCTAGGCATTTTCTATCTCCTTTTCCTTTTTGCTGCTGTTTTCTCTTGTTATGACATCATATCAATAAATCTATCAAACAGATAAGAAGAATCCTGTGGTCCCGGGCAAGCTTCCGGATGGAACTGTACGGTGAAAATATTTTTTCCTACATATTCCAAACCTTCATTTGTTCCGTCGTTTACATTGACAAATGCCGGTTTTGCAATCTTTGGATCTAAGGTATCGGTATCCACAACATATCCGTGGTTCTGGGATGAGATGTAGACACGGTTTGTTGCAAGATCTTTTACCGGATGATTTCCTCCGCGGTGTCCGTATTTCATTTTATGGGTATCAGCACCGGTTGCAAGAGCCATCAACTGGTGTCCTAAACAAATTGCAAAAATAGGGGTATTGGAATCATATAATTTCTTGATTTCCTGAATGATATCCTGACATTCCTTTGGATCTCCAGGTCCATTACTGAGCATGATTCCGTCAGGATTTGACGCAAGAATTTCTTCTGCTTTTGTATGCGCCGGATAAATGGTAACTTCACATCCGCGCTTATTTAAAGACTGGGCGATATTATTTTTTGCACCGAAGTCAAGAAGTGCAACTTTCTTTCCGGTACCTTTCAATACTCGTGGTTTGTCACAGGTAACTTTGTCTACCACGTTTCCTGTTGTGTATGCTTTTAATTTGGGAATAATTTCTTCTATATTATAGTTCTCGTTTGTGGTAATCATACCGTTCATGGTACCCTTCTCACGAAGAATCTTCGTCAAAGCACGAGTGTCAATTCCGGCAATACCAGGAATATCATGCTTTGTTAAAAAGTCCTGAATCGTTCCTTCACACCGGAAATTGCTTGGCATTCTGGATAATTCTCTTACAATATAACCATCCGGCCAAGGTTTACCAGATTCCATATCTGGTGTAATTCCATAGTTACCAATCAATGGATAAGTCATAACAACTGCCTGTCCCGCATAAGAAGGATCTGTTAACACCTCCAAATAACCGGTCATTGAAGTGTTGAATACGATTTCGCTAATCACTTCTTTTGTGGAACCAATGCTGGTTCCGGCAAAAACATTCCCGTCTTCGAGTATTAAAAATGCTTTCATTCGTTTCCCTGCCTTTCTTTTTTACGTTTGCAATTAAATTTACCCGCAAAAAAAAAAACGTTTCCGTTTTTTTCTAAAGTAATCGCTATTCATTTGCCACAATCGGCTGTTCACTTTTTGGAACCGCCGATTGCTTAAATTGTTATGAGTTTATCATAAGTAACACTTTTTTTCAACCTTTTTGCCCGAATAAATCATACAGATATTTTTTCAGAACAATTTAATTTTTATGCACTATCGACAAAACACTATTGTGCCTCATAATATTGCCAGAAATCACTGGTCGTCTGATATGGTGCAAGGTCGTCTTTCCAATACGCAACACTGTTAGACCCTGCCAGATACAAATGAGTAGATGCATAGTGATAAGTAAAATTGATTCTTATTTTGTCCTTACAAACAGAATAATTACTGTAAAAGCGATTATCGACCACTTCGCCTGACATCGTTCTCGCCAAAAGTTCCGGTGTAATGCCCTCTGCCTCTTTTAGTGATGGCTCCTGGTCACATAACGCATTATAATAACTTTGTTCAAATTCTTCATCATGAGAAAGAACATCTTCTATATAATAAAGTTCTCCCGTCTGCACATTAAAATTCAATGCATAAATATCACATTTCTCTAATATCGTATCTCCCATCCAATAATGATCCGTGAATGTAACGCTCAGAAGATGATTGTCCATATAGGTTACCTGATAATTGACCTCTGTCATATAATTATACTTTCCTAAGGATTCATCCATTTGATAGGCTTCATCGATTGTCGGATAAATCATGTCCATATAATAGCAGGCTGTATCCCGAATCTTCTGGTTGATAACGGATGCATCCCGTCCATCTGCAAATACAAGCTGTGGATAGTTTACATTAATTTTCTTTACTCCTGCCTGCTTATCCTCATTAAAGGAAAAATTTTGCGGGTCTAACGTATAGCCACAATCCTCTGACATATACATATCGCTCTCTTTTACAAGAATGGTCTCACCACGTCCATCCGAGCACTCTACCTTCTCTAACGCATCGCCCGCACTGCTCTCTGTTTCATTCTCCGTTTCCTCTGTCGAATCAGTTCCTTCCGATGGCGTCACTTGTGTTCTTGGCTCTGGCAGACTTGGTTCAATCCCTTCCGCCACAACATGATAAACCGAAAATGTCACAGCTATAACTACAATTATAGTTAAAAAGATACTGATTACTGCCACAATCGCACCGGTTGAAACGTTCCCCTTTGGCTGCAAAGAGAAATCTTCCAGACTTTTTACCGTCATTGGCAGATAATTCTTCTGTGGATTTCCCGATAAAACCGGCTGAAATTTCTGGCGATAGAAAAATGGTGCTGCCGCAATCGGAATGACATTAACTGTCACCTGTTCCAATCCTAAACACTCTTTGGCATACCCTCTCATATAAAGAACAAGCGCTTTCCCGTATCCTCTACGTTGATACACCGGTCTGACATAAAGCATGGTAATATGCCCGTTTTTCTGCATCGCAGAGACTGCGCAAAGCTCTCCCTGTTCAAATAAGCCCCACAAAAACAAGTTTCCTTCGTGTACCTGTCTCCAGATTGTCTCAAGGTTTACATAATCATTGTATAGGGCAACCTCTTCCTCGGAATGAACCAGAGGAAGCAGGCATACCCGGTATGTTTCATGCGCAACATTTATCGCACGCTGGATTTCATGTTCTTCTAATAATCTGATGTTCATTGTTTGTCTCCCTGTCTTTTTGGCTTTCACATCTTCTTATTATCATATCACATTTGAATCCAAATTGTCTATTTTCCTTCGTATTTTACCCATTTTACAAGTGAAGTACCACTGCATTCTTTTCCATTACCGGTCGCATACAAGGCAAACAGATTTCCGGTAAATGCACCACCGGTCTCCGTCGTCAGATACGCCACTTCCCCTTGTCCTGCCGGTATCCATCCTGTACCTGGCTTTGCATAGGAAAAACGGTACCATTCTTTATCTGCCTCTATCTGGAACAAAACGCTGTCCTTCTGATATGGAATTGCCCACTCCACCTTCCAGAGACTTCCAATCCGGCGGCGAAGCAATAACTGTTTCATTCCATTTACATTTGTAATTGCAATCTCGTAATGATGATTCCGATTTAAAAAGATACTAAGTCCAGCCTCTTCTCCATCTTCTTTGAAATCCGTAAGTATTTCTGTCTGGATTTTGCAAAAATGGTGTTCCTGGCGCACGCCAAGGAAAGTGCTTTTTTTCGTATCGGAAATGGTTGCCGCCCTTCCTTTTAAAAGAAGTCCTTTTCCTGGCTCAACCTTTACAAAATCGCCCCAGTTCTCATCCGGTTCGTAGAGACTAACCCAGCGCGCACTTATCTTTTCCCTGGAAAAATCATCCTGCCACTGATACACTTCTCCTGCAACCGGCATGGAAATGGCATCCTCTTTTCCGCTTCTTTTGTCTGGAAGTTCTTTTCGATTCACGGACATTTGTTCTTCGATTACGCCATTTTTTCCACAAACCGGCCAGCCATCTTCGTTCCATTCCACCGGGAAAAGGAAGGTCTCCCTGCCAAGGTTGTGCTTTGGCGGATAATAGATTGGGCGGATTCCAAGGCAAATGCCCCACCAGTTGCCGTAGATATCATCCACCAAATCTGCGTGACCGGTTGCCATAATTGCCGCACCCAGGCTTCGGTTGGATAAAATCGGATTTCCCTCGTATGCCACGTATGGACCTTCGATATTCCGGCTTCTTGCAATCGTTTCCATATGACCATATTCCGTTCCACCCTCAGCAATCATCATATAATACCAGCCATCTTTTTTATAAAGATGCGGGCCTTCCGGGCAGCAGCCTCCGGTGCCTTCCCACACAACCTTTCCTTTGGAAAGTATCTCTCCTGTGTCCGGATTTATTTTGCAAAGATATGCGCCCTGATTACTGCCACAGCAATAGACGCTGCCATCATCATCCCAGAAAAGGGACGGATCAATGCCTGGGAAGTCAACCCAGACCGGATCTGACCAGGTTCCATACGGATCTTTTGTTGTCACAATAAAGTTGCCGTAACGGGAATCCTCCATCTCTGCGGTTGCCACATTCGTACAGATGACATAAAATGTTCCGTCATGATACCGGATGGTCGGCGCGTAGATTCCACTTGCGTTTGGGCTGCCAATCATAAGAGGCAGCGTTTTCGGATTCGTCATACAATGGCCAATCAATTCCCAATCCACAAGATTGGTACTGTGAAAAACCGGTATTCCCGGAAAATATTCAAATGTGCTTGTTACCAAAAAATAGTCTTCCCCTACCCGGCAGATACTTGGGTCCGGGTGAACCCCTGAAAGAATTGGATTCTGATATTGCATGTAAAAACCTCCTGTATATCCATTTTTTCCTATGTTATCACACCGCCGGGTATGCGAATACCAGAACAATTCTTACTTTTCTACCACAACTATTCTCACTTTTTCTAAAAATACGAAAATCAGCCGGAAAGCTTGTCCCACTTCCCGGCCGACCTTTTATTTTCTTAATTCTTCCCTGTAATCTGATATGGCATTTATCACTTACATTTCATTTTCTAACATCTTACTGCCAGTCCACACAAACGGTGGCTGTTCCATCTGCTGGTGTTGTCACCACATGGTTGGAACCACTTTCCCATGTCACATTTCCACTTCCATCTATTTTTACAAATTTGTATTCGATGGTGGTTCCTGCAGGTACACTTACATCATAAAACCAGGTTGGATAAGATGCGATACTTGCCGTAGAGTTAAAAAAGGAACCAATTGCTTTGGAAGGATTCCAGTTTCCTAATTCCGGTACACTTCCCACTAGATATACATTAGTTCCGTAGTCTGTGGACGCGTTGTTCACCATAAAGCGGACGGATACCTGCTCTCCTGTCAGCACATCAAATCCTGCGTAGGAATCGGAACTGCTTCCGGCTGCATTGGTAACGGTAATCGCATATTCGCCTGCTGCAACACCCGGAATCTGCACTGTGATTCTGCTGTCTGACCAATCAACTACACTTGCAGTTGTATCTCCAAAAGCCACACTTCCTGCTTTATCACCAAATCCTCTACCTGTGATGGTTATCTCATTTCCGGCAATTCCCATGCCAGGGTCTACATTTCCAATTGCAACGTCTGCTGCATCTGTCTTTGTGAACTCCCATACGGCGGAGGCACCGGCACCTAGCGTAAAGTTCGATACGGCACCGCTTCCACTTACTGTAATTCCATTTCCACCAAGCAGTCCATTCATGACATCCGAATAGTTTCCTGCCGGTAAATCTGTGTATAATCCGCTGATGGAATAACTCTGATTCTGATTTCGGTTAACCGCTGTCAAAATCACACTTCCGTTAAACTCGCGCTCATAAATTAATACATCATCATTCATCCAGCGCTCCTGCGTGGTTCCGTAGGCTGCTGCCGGATTTGTTTTCCGAAGTGGTGAAAGCGCGCTGATTACTTTGTATGCAGTCGAATTCTCATCAAACGATGTCATATCTCCACGGTTATATGGGTCTGTTGTTCCCTGTGCGTACTGCTCCGAACCATAATAAATCGTCGGAACACCTCTGGAGGTCAGAAGAAGTACATAAGCATTCTCCACGTCTCTGCCATTGCCATCTGCAAGTGTCATAAAACGGCTCATATCGTGGTTGTCAATAAAGGTAACCTGGTCATTGACTTCCTCATAATCCGAAGCCGTATCCACCATTACCTGATACAAATCTTCCATCGTTGCACTCTCGGTTCCAAGCGCATTTCTGACTGCATTTGCATAACGGAAATCAAGCAGACTCATACCGCTCTCATTTGCAAATGTAGTCATCTGGCTGTCGTTTCCGGTTCCGCCATTGTACCATTCCCCAAAAACAAATACCGAATGATCCTCATAGATACTGCTTAGCCAGTTCGTCTGCCATCCCATCGACATATGTTTGACCGCATCGACACGGATTCCGTCCACGCCGTAGTCTAACCACTTATCAATTGCTTCCTTTAAATAGGAATCCACCGTGGCATTCTGCTGGTTTAAATCAGCCAGACCGTACATACTATGATAAACCCCATTCTCATAAGTACTGTAATCCGTCCAGCTCTCATGGTTAAAAATTCCGGCAGAATCATTTGAAAATGTTCCAATCAGACTTCCATTCCGGTAAAGTGCACCATCTTCCGGAAATGTATATCCGGCAAATTCTGCTGTTGAGGTGTGATTCGGTGCAAAATCAATTACAATCTTAATTCCATTTTCATGTGCTGTATCTACAAGATTGGTAAAATCCTGCTCGGTTCCAAACGCTTCGTTTGTCTCAAAAAAGTCTTTTGCCCAATATCCGTGATACGACGCGCACTGGTTTGTCGGATCAAGTGTCATAATGTTTTCCACCGGTGAAGAAATCCACAATGCCGTGACTCCCATATTGGAAAAATATCCGTCTTCAATCTTTTGTGTAATGCCAGCCCAGTCGCCGCCGTGATATTTTTTCATATCATTTTTATCAAAAATATCACCGGATGGATTGTTGCTGCTATCCCCATCTGCAAAGCGATCTGTCACAATCTGATAAATCACATCCGTTGAAAAGCTGGCTGAGTTATCTGTGTCTGCATCTGTCTGTGCAAAAACCGTGCTTCCAATTCCTGCTGTCATCCCCAATGTACATATAAAACCACATACTGCTTTTGTAAAAAATACACCATGTTTGTTCCTCATCGAAAATATCCTTTCCCTTTCCCAAAAAACTATCCTTTTACCGCTCCTTGTGCCATACCATTTACCATATCTTTTACGAGGAAGAAATAAAGAACGACGATTGGAACTGCTATAAAAACACTTCCGGCTGCAAATCTTGCAAACTCCGTTTCATCTAAGCTCATCAGTCCGACTGCAACGGTGTAGAGGTCTTTTTCTTTTAACAGAAGTTTCGGTAAAATGAAATCACTCCACGGCCATGTAAAAGACGTCAGGGCTGTGTATACAATGATTGGTTTTGAAAGTGGCAGGTTGATTTTCGTAAACACCTGAAAATTCGTGGCGCCATCAATTCTTGCCGCCTCGTCAATCGCTTTCGGGATTGTGTCAAAGAATCCCTTCTGCGTCAGGTAGCCCATCGGCGCGCCTGCCGCATAAATCAAAATCAATCCCCACAGATGGTTAATCAGATTAAACTGCGTCATCAAAAGATAGACTGCAATCATTCCCATAAAAGAAGGGAACATTCCAAGTACCATTGTAGTTTTCATCATTGGTTTTCTGGCTTTGAACGTAAATCTTGACATCGTATAAGCCGTCAAAATTACAAGAAACGTTCCTAAAATACAACTTCCCGTCGCCACAAAAAGTGTGTTCAAAAACCATCTCGGGTAATTGTAAATCGTTGTATCGGTAAAAAGCTTCTGAAAGCTTGCCAGACTATATTCTTTCGGGAAAAATCCGTCAAAGGAATAGATGGTTCCCGATTTTGAAAAAGATGCTAAAATCAGCCAGAGGCATGGGAAAAAGAACACAAATGCCACGGCAATCAAAATCAGATACGTCACGCCGGTATCCATAATTCTGCCAAATTTCCATTTTTTACTCATTGAAATGTGTCCTCCTCCCGATAAGATGGTGATTTTATGTAAACCGTTAACGAAATCACGGATGTAATCAAGAAAATAATCAAACTGATAGCCGCTCCGATGCAATAATAGTTATTGTCGATGGAAAGGTTATACAGCCAGTTAATCAGCAAATCCGTATCGCTCGCAAGGAAATAGCCATCCAGATATAATCCGCCTCTTAAGAAATAGAAGATACCGAAGTTATTAAAGTTTCCGATAAACTGCCCCAGTAAAACCGGCATCGTGGAAAATAACATAAACGGCATCGTCAGCTTCTGGAATTGTTTCCATCTGCTTGCACCATCGATTTTAGCCGCTTCATATAAGGAAATGTCCCGGTTGGAAAGATTTCCGGTTGCAAGCAGCATAATCGACGGCACGCTGATCCAGCAGTTTACCAAAAGTCCAATCAGCCTTGCACTCCATTTTGCATCCAAATCCAAAAATCCGATTGCACTGCCGCCTCCTGCGGTAATAAGCTGGTTGATTGGTCCACCGTAAGAAAACATGAATTTGAACGCCAAAAGTGTGATAAATCCCGGTATCGCGTAGGCTAACACCGGAAAAGCCCTCCAGAATGCTTTTCCTTTTACGCACTCCTTATCGAGCAAAAGCGCCAGACCCAGTCCCGCAAAATAATTGAGTGCCGTCGACACGATTGCCCACACGATATTCCAGCCTAAAATCTTGAAAAATGTCGGTGCAAACTGCGAAAGTGTAACCAGTTTCTTAAAATTGGAAAAGCCAACCCAGTCCACTAATTCCGGCGGCACAATGTTTCCACCATAATTGGTAAATGCAATCAAAATCATAAACACAATCGGAAGAATGTTAAACACGCACACGCCAAGCACCGGCAATGCCAGCACCAGCACGTAAAACTTTTTGTCGAGAAGCTGTTTGACTTCTTCTTTGAAAGTGAAAAGGTGCTTTCCCTGCTCTTTTCTTTTTTGCATACTGTATACATCTTTCAGATTCAACCGGTACAACAGCAGAAAGACTCCAATCACAATCCATGCAAAAATGCCCATCAGAAGCATGACAACCGAATTATCGCCCACGGTTCCAAGCCATGCATCTCCTTTTTGTGTTCCCAGGGTAAAAAATCCCTGAATGTCCCGCCATCCTCTTGTCACAAAGTACCAGACAATGCTTATTTCTGCCAGTAAAAATAAAATTCCCTTGATGACGCTTCCATAACAAATCTGACCTGCCCCCATGAACACAGCCGACAGTTTCACCTGCCAGCTGCTATCCCGGCAGCACTCCCCAATCTTCTTTCCTCGTCGCATAATTTCTCCTTTTTTGCGCTGTTTTCTGCGCATCCCAAGTTTGTGCATCGCACAAATCTTGCGTGTGAAACATCTATGTTTCACACTGTCTCCATTTTTTGCGCTGTTTTTTTGCGCATCTCAAGTTTGTGCTACTTCAACGTATAGACCGCATCATATATCTGCTGGTCGACCTCTTCTAATCCCGCCTTTAACGATGCTAAATCCGGGTATTTTTTCTCATTTTCTGCACGGAATGCATCTTTTGCAAGGTCGGTAAAGAAAGTCTGACCCGGTGTCCATATCTGGGATACTTCCTGAATCGACGGCATTAAGGTGATATTTCCATTCTCTAGGTTCTGATATAAAAGCTCTGACGTTCCGCCTGCTTCTTTCGCTGCATCTTCCCTTGCCGGTGCGATTCCAAGCATCTCGCTTCGCTCCACCATCATGTCATAACTGGTTGCAAACTCAATAAAGGCAAGGCAGGCATTCGGATATTTCGTGTAAGCGCTGACTGCGTAGCCGTTGACGCCACCCATCGTCTTGCTGTCGATAAGCTCCGGATTCTCCTCGGTCAAGTCGCCGCTTGCCGGAAGCTGTGGTAACGTTGTCATCACAAGATTTTCTTTTGCCTTCGCTGCTGCTTCCTCACTGCTTAAGCCTTCGCTCTCATACTCTGCTGACAACTCATCTAAAAAAGTCGAATAAACATCCGGTGTGGAGATGGTCGCAAAATAGGTTCCGTCTGCTAACTTGCTGTATGCATTTGTTGTGATGGTATCATCGATACATTCCTCGTTCATCGCACTTGCGAGCTGTTCTAACACCCATGCACCTTTTTCTGCCTCCCCTGCTGCAAAGCCGATATCCGATGCATCTGTGTTGTTATTTCCAAAGACATAACCGCCATAGGAAAATAAAAATCCACTGGAAAAATAGACATCATAGAGTGATTTCATGTATCCGTACTGGGAAGCATCTGCCGCATGACGCTCTATGGAAAAAGCGTACATGTCATTCCAGTTTTCAATCATATCCGGCACCTTGTCTCCGTCGTCATCCCAGGTCGTCTCCCAGTCCTCCGGCAGCAAATCGGTGCGGTAATAAAGCATCGGTGCCTGCACGTTTACCGGAACGCCACAGTAGTAAGTCGTGCCGTCTTTTTCCATCTTGTATGCATCCCATGCCGTCTGCGGTATCTGCTTATAGCACTCCATTGACTCAACCGGCAATGGATAAATATGTTTGCCCTGTGCATACTGCATGATAACGTCATTTGCCTGATACAAAACATCCGGTCCATAACCATAAGGGCCATCGTTTGCCAGATCTAAGTACTGATCCATATTGGCATCCACCGCTGTGATTCCCTGGTCCTTATAGGCCTCATTAAACGCTTTAATCAGTTCATCAAAATAACCTTTTTCGATTGCGGTATCATTTTCCAATACCTGAATCGTCACATTCTGCTCTAGTTCCCCGGTAAAGATATTGCTAAGTGCCGCACCAGACGACGCCTCCGTACCTGTCGTGGCAGTTTCTTCTTTTGCCGTTTCACCACAACCGCATAATTGCTGTGCCAGTAACAAGGTTGCCATTACAACTACAAATGTCTTTCTTTTCATGATTAAGCCCCCATTTCCTCTTTTACAACTACAAACCCTTTTGATTGTAAGAAAAGATGCCCTTTTTTGCAACCTTTCCCGTCCAATCTGTTTTCTGCACAAATGACTCTTGTTCCATGCGACTGCTCCCTCGAAATCTCTTTTGTGCTGTCTGTCTCATTAATCCATAATGTGATGGATGATGTTTTCCATGTTCTTTGCACGACAAGCATTTGATTTTCTTCCCAAATCTGAATATTTCCATACTGAAGAATCTCTTCTTTTTTCAGTGCAATTAATGTTTTTATCTTTTCTAAAACTGCTTTATCCCATCGCGTTTCCTCCCAGTCAAAACATCGTCTGGAATCCGGGTCGTAGCCGCCTTCCATACAGATTTCCGTGCCATAATAGATACAAGGTGCGCCAAGAAATGTCATTTCCAGTGCGAGCGCTGCAAGCAACTTTTCCTTATCACATCCGACTTCCGAAAAGAAGCGGTGCGTATCGTGGGAATCTAAAAGGTTTAGCATCATCACATTTACCTGTTCTAAATTGCGCATAAGGTTTGCATTTAATTTTTCCGCCATTGCCTTCGCATCAAATGTTTCCCTTGCAAAATAATCCAGACACGCCTTGGTGAAGGAGTAGTTCATGATACTGTCATACTGGTCGCCTTGCAGATATGGATAGGCATCGTGCCAGTTCTCTCCAATAATCACACAGTCTGGATTGATTTTTTTCACTTCTTTTCGAAATCTTCTCCAGAAATCATGCGACACTTCATCCGAGACATCCAGCCTCCATCCGTCGATTGCCGCCTCCTTCATCCAATAGGCTGCAATCTGAATCAAAAATTCCTGCACCTCTTCGTTTGCGGTATTAAACTTCGGCATATAATGACACGCTGCAAAACATTCGTAATTGCCTTTTTCCACATCCACGACGTCCCCATCAATCAAAAACCAATTGTAGTAAATGGAATCGCGCCCCTTTTTTACAACATCCTGGAATTGTTCCAAATACATGCTGCAATGGTTAAATACAGCGTCAAGCACGACCTTCATTCCTTTTGCATGGGCTTTTTTTACCAGTCGTTTGACATCCTCTTTCGTTCCAAACTGCGGGTCTACTTTCCAGTAATCCTTTATGTCATATTTATGATTGGATACAGAAGAAAAAATCGGTGTCAGATAAAGTGCCGTCACGCCTAAATTTTCTAGATAATCCAGTTTTTCTATAATACCCTCGAGATCTCCTCCCGCAAAACTTTTCGGTGTCGGTTTTTCTCCCCATGCCATGTTGACATATCCCGTATCTTTTTGCTTGTTTCCCTGGAAAAAACGATCGATAAAAATCTGATAAAACACGGCATCCCGCATCCAGTCCACCGTCTTTAGCACGTCATTTTGGTTGATGTAAGGCATTTGAAAGAAATTGTAAAATCCTTCCTCAAAGCGATACGTCTCGGTGACTCCATCCTCACTGAAATAATAGATTTTGCCATCTTCTTCAATTTCAAACAGGTATGCAAACCGGACATCTTTCAACTCTAATTTGATTTCGTAGTAACTATATAGCTGGTCTCTATAACATACCTCCATAACCTGCCTATGACGTTCTAAAGTAAAATCATATTTTTGTGCGTAGATTAGGGACACTTTTGTCCCATCGTCCTCCCTGGACATCCGGAGTCGAAGCACCAGCTCTTTTGCACCGGTTGCAAAACAATACCTCGAATCCGGAATATGTAAAATTGCGTATTTATTCATTTTAATAATAAGCCTTTCTGTATTCGTGTAAAAAAGTTTTTTCCCACTATTTTGTTTTATTTTCTGTTTTTTTAGTTGACAAATGTAACATTTTTCTTTATAACAAATGAGTGAAGCTTAAACGTTTCACTTATTGAAAACACGGGGTTGCCCGAAAGGAGTCTCACAAATGAAACAGACCATTACCATCAAAGATGTTGCCCGCGAAGCAGGTGTTTCCGTTGCCACTGTATCCTACGTGATTAACAATCGCACGGACAAACGAATCAGCGAAAAAACAAGAAAAAAAGTGCTTCAGGTCATCAATCTGTTGGATTACACGCCAAACCAGTCTGCAAAAGCACTGGCGACAAACCGTAATCAGATGATTGCGCTTTATCTTTCCACTGAGGATTCTCCTTTAAAAAATGCAGAACAGTCTTACTTTTTGCATTTTCTTGTTTCTTATTTTCATGAAAAAAATTACGATCTTATTTGTTTAAATGAATCCTATACCGAAAAGTTTGACCATGCAGATGCTATTATCTGTTATGACATTTCTTCTGAACTTTTTCATCAGATTGGTGATAGTAACTTCATTCCACTGGTTGCCTTTGATTGTATGATTCATGACCCGCTGTTTTTCCAGATTAATTCTAACTACAAATGTATTTTGGAAAAAGCGGATACTTTCTTTTCCGGTAAGCCTTACACGCTTGTATTGCTGGATACGAAGAACCAGGAGAAAAAAGATTACCTTGCCACGCTCCATTCTGATATTCGGTATGTGAACGACTTTTCAGAGGTTTTAGATTTGGAAGAGGAAAATATCGTTGTCGTCGACCATACGTTGTACCAGTTGTTAGAGACGTCACATCATACACTTTATGTTCCTGCCATCACAACGGAAAAAGCGGATGCATTGCTTACCTGTCTGGAATATGCATTGCAGCGTACTCCAATCCAGCAACACGACATCTTAATCTAGGAAACCGCCGCCGGGGAATTGCACCGGCGGCTTTTTTGAGACTCGGGTGCCAAGAGGCAGCTTACAGTTTTCTTACTGGAAAATTACACAATGTCAAGTCTATTTTGTTCCGATGAGTGAACATAAGAAAAATCTAGGTATGCCTGCTGAAATTTGTTTCAGAATAACGTGACCGGCATTTTTCTAAATATTGCAATAAGTTACTTACAAGCCACCGTTAAGACCTGTGTGGACGGATCGTAGGTAAAGGTGTAAGTACCTGCCTGATTTGCAACGAGGTTGCCACCCTCTTTTCCGGTTACATAGGACAAGCTTTCTGTGTCATCTTTTGCAATATTGGTGTAACGGATGTACTCTGTTCCGACACTACTTGTATCTCCTACTGTTACCATGGAAGTGAACATGAATTCATCCCCTTCTTCTAGGTCAACGGTCAGGGTATAACTTCCATCTTCCTCTACAAATTTCGTCTCGTCTGTGTATACGTCTTCCCAATTTGTGATTTTGGCACCCTTGATGTAGTAATCTACCTGTTTTTCTTCTCCTGCTGACTCACTTTCTCCGTTATAAGTCCAGTCGATGGTATCATACATGTTGATGTTGAATGCTTCCTTATTGTCCTCGCTGTAATCGGCTGCATCCTCTTCATAAATATCTTCACCTGGATAGGTTGTTAACGTGAAGGTATAATTGCCGGCAACAAGGCACTTGATATTTGCTCTTTTTGTGCTTGCATCCCCAAGACTGCCGGAATTCTGGAAATAATCTGTTCCATCTTTGGAAAAAGCGGTCAGATAACCGCATCCTCTTTGATCATTCCAGGAAGAATTGATGGCAAACTGGAACTCATCGCCAGCTTCTAAGTCTAATGTAATCGTGTATACATTGGCATCCAGGTTATCCTCTTTGGTCATTGTCTGTGCATCCCCAATCACAGCTCCCCAGTTTGACTCTAATAACACCGGACTTGTTCCACTTCCTACAATTGCAAAACTTCTGGTGTCTTCCTGATAGGAAACAAACCCTGCAAAGACCTCCGTATCTGCTGTAATTGCTGTTGTAAAGTCAAATTTATGACTCATCTGTGGTGTTGCAAACCAGCCTGCAAACGTATAACCTTCTTTTTCTGGCACATATTCGTCTACACAAGTTCCATCTTCAACCTCTTTTGTCTCTAAGACGGTCTTTCCGTCTGCATCATAAAAAGTGACAACATGGGTAGAAGCTGCCTGATCCTGTGTCTCAGTCACGGCCTGCTCGGTTGACGTTACATCCGTCTCTTCCTCCTTCGACTGACATCCTGTTAACATTGAAATACTCATTGAAGCAACTAATGTTATGGCTGCAATCCACTTTAATCCTTTTCTTTTCATCCTTCTCCATTTCCTTTCTCATCAAATTCTCATTCCCCAATTTCTCTGCACGTGCTTAAACGGTTAACCGCAAAGGTAAGAAAAAGCCGTTCCTGTCTGGAAACTTCTTAAACACCTTGTGCTTTCTTCTGGATTCCATCAGGTACGAGCATGTATCAGTCCCTTATGATTGCAAAACTGCTTTCCTAGGTTCAGGTTTGCTTAAACGATTAACTTAATTTTAATGTAACACTTCATACAGTTCCTGTCAAGCATAAAAAATATCACTTTTTTCTTCACTTTTGACATGTATCTTCCTGTGCTTCTTCTTTATACTAAACTCAATAAATACCAAGGAGGAACTTACAAATGAAAAATTTATTTCCAAACGCAGCCAGATACCATTTTTTCCGTAAAAGAAAAAAGACAGCCTTTTTCCTGCTGCTTCTTTTCGGTCTATACCTTTGCAACAGTTCGGGATGTCTTTTTACGATAACTTCACAAAGTGCAGTTTCTAGTGCGCAAAGTGAATCTCCATCTCTGGATCAATTTCAGCGTGGAATTGTTCCAGGTAAAATGCCTGGATAATTTTTTTCTCTTTTTCCTTCTTTCCTGCCTGTGCAAGATAGAAGGCAAGTTTTAAATACGCCTTGCAATCTTCCAATTCCGATTCATCTCTTTTTCCAGATTTAATCAGTTCCAGAAGGTTCCAGGATGCTTCAAGTAGAATGGTAGGGAAAAACACTTCATACTGACACTTCTTTGCCTCTTCTAAATTATTGGCACAAAGCGTCAGTGCTTCTTGATGCTTTCCAAGCATTCCAAGCATTTTGGCACGGTTACAATTGATTAAAATCCGCCATTCCATTGCACTTCGTGCGTCTAAATATTCTTTTTCCAGGGAGCGGAGCATCATTTCCAGAATCTGTATGCCGCGTGATACTTCGCCCCTTTCTTTATAAGCAATTGCAAGGCTTAAAAGCGTATCCAATTCCTGTTCTGTGAATGGATACGTCTTTTTTATGTAAACCCTATAATCTGGAATCGTTAATTGTATGTTTTTTTCTAATTTTTCAACAAATTCAGTCACTTTTATTCTGCCACCGCAATACTCAACCACGGCCTGCTGCTTTCCAAGATATTGCCTGCTCACAATACTTTTTCCAATTTTGCTTTCAAAACGTCTTAAATGCACTTTTGCGCGTGAAAAATCATGTTTTCGAAGGCTTGCCTCTAACTTTTCCCGCTCCTCAAAAAGTTCTAACTGTCTGCCGGAAAACACTGCATACATTTTATGTGGATAGCGGTTCATCCTTTGCATGAGCTGTTCGTAAACTTCACGTTTTACCTTATGTTTTCCATTTTCAATCCTAGAAAGCGTCCGCGGTTCGCAGATATTTTCGCAAAGCTCCTCCTGTGTCATATTGCAGGCAATTCTGGATAGTCGAATGATATCACCGGAACAATAACACGACATGGCTCTTCCTCCCTTCCCACATAACGGTGTAAGGGACTTTCTTCTTTTGTGCAAACCAGATAAATTGCCTGTGCCATCGCCATACACTGTTGCGCTTCTTTTCTTTTTTCATTCCACTGTCTGCTGCCTTCATATTGTTTCTTAAGGCAGTCAGCCTTTTTTTCATACAGCATTGCCAACGGGAAAAGGTATGCCGTCTCTTGATAAATTTCGATGGTTTTCTCCAGATAAACAATGGTCTCCTCCCACAGCATCCTTTGCATTGTAATCTGAATCAGCGCCTCATAAACTGGCACCTCATATGTTTCCCTCTGTCTCCCTTTTGCAAACAATTTCACATATTGCAATATGTGGCGTAACTTCTTTTTGGCAAAAGAGAAATCTTCCACCGCAAGATAACGGAAACGGCAGCAAATTAACACCAGTTCCTGTTTGCTATACAACGCCCCTGGCGCATCCCCTCTGGTGCAAAGCAATGCCTCCATCGTTTTCTCCAATAACAGCGGTAGGGAGGCACCCCTTTTTTCCAACAATAAAATCTCGTAAACACGGCAGAATTGCTGATGTACCTTTTGTTCTTTTGGCATAATATTTCTGTATTGTTTTAATAATTGTTCTAATTCTGATTGTTTGTCCAATTCTGACAATTTATGTGCAACGCACTGCTCTATTTTTTGTCTTAACTGCCACTGCTTATAATCTTTTGCATTGAGCATCATCTCAAACTGGTTCACTTCTTTTCCAATTCGCGACAACAACATCTGGCAGGTCAGACTGTCCATCTCCCGGACACCGTCCTCTAGCAGATAAAAATTAGACGGCGAACAAATCCCCCCGCAGATTTGCATTGCCGACAGTTTATACTTTTTCCGGTAATAATGAAGTACCGTTCCAACTGTATTCTGTTCCATAACTCCCCCTCATTTCTCTCTATAAAGATTCGAATGTCAAAAGGTTGCTCACAAATTAGTTATTGGCAAATTGCACAAAGACAAGACTATTTTTGTGACTTTGAGGAAACAGGCATACTTAGATTTTTCTTATGTTCGCTCATCGGAACAAAATTGGCTTGTCATTGTGTAATTTGCCAGTAAGAAAACTGTAAGCAACCTTTTGACACCCGAATCCTATAAAAAACTTCTACACTTTTCTCTATGAGAAACACATCTTACACTTTTCTCCTGTAACCTAAAAATGCAGGCGCAAAGTCACCCTTGCTCCTGCATCTTTCTCTTTCAACAAATGGATTATTCTTCTTCGTCATCTGGGTTGTCTTTTGCCCATCCATATGCGTATTTTACCGCTTTGTTCCAGCCTTTTCGTTTTGCATGACGCTCTTCCTCGGACATCTCAGGCTCAAAAACGCGGTCTATTGCCTGATTGTTTACCACTTCTTCTTTGCTGCTCCAATAGCCGACTGCAAGACCTGCTAAGTATGCAGCACCAAGTGCTGTCGTCTCAACGCATTTTGGTCTCTTGACCGGAGCGTCAATCATGTCTGCCTGGAACTGCATTAAAAAGTTATTGGCACTTGCACCACCATCCACTTTCAATGAGGACAAATCAATGCCTGCATCCGCGCGCATTGCATCGATGACATCACATACCTGAAGTGCGATAGATTCCAAGGTGGCACGAATGATATGATTCTTGTTCGTTCCACGTGTGATTCCGACAATCGTTCCTCTTGCATACTGATCCCAGTGTGGCGCACCAAGTCCGGTAAATGCCGGCACTACATAACAGCCATGTGTACCGTGTACTTTTTTTGCCATATATTCTGAATCCATGGAGGAATCAATCATTCTCATATTGTCACGAAGCCACTGGATTGCTGCCCCTGCCACGAAAATAGAACCTTCCAGCGCATAATTTACTTTTCCATCTAAGCCCCACGCAATTGTGGTAACAAGCCCATTCTTGGAAAATACCGGCTTTTCTCCTGTATTCATCAAAAGGAAACATCCGGTTCCATACGTATTCTTGGCTTCCCCTTTCTTAAAACAGGTCTGTCCAAACAGGGCTGCCTGCTGGTCTCCGGCTGCACCTGCAATCGGAATCTCGTCCCCTAAGAAAGACGGGTCCGTATAACCATAAACCTGGCTGGATGGTACCGGTGTTGGAAGCATCGATTCTGGAATATCAAGTTCTTCCAAAATCTCTTTATCCCAGCATAAATCGTTAATATTAAACAACATGGTTCTAGATGCATTGGAATAATCTGTTACATGAACAGCACCTTTCGTAAACTTCCAGATTAACCAGGTCTCAACGGTACCAAACAGAAGTTTTCCTTCTTCTGCTAATTTTCTGGCATCCTTCACATTATCTAAAATCCACTTAATCTTTGTCGCAGAGAAATAGGCATCAATGATAAGTCCTGTCTTCTTGCGGTAACACTCTTCTAATCCTTTTTTCTTCAAGCCATCTGCAATATCTGACGTACGGCGGCACTGCCATACAATTGCATTATAAATTGGTTCTCCTGTCTCTTTATTCCAAACGATGGATGTCTCACGCTGATTTGTAATACCAATTGCTGCAATATCAGCCGCAGTCGCTCCAATCATATTCATTGCCTCTACGGATACTCCAAGCATGGATGACCAAATCTCATTTGCATCATGCTCTACCCAACCAGGATTTGGGAAAAATTGACGAAACTCTTTCTGTGCCATAGAACAGATTTCGCCTGCCTCATTGAATAAAATACAACGGTTGCTTGTCGTACCGGCATCTAATGCCATCACATATTTTGCCATGTAAGAAACCTCCTTCATTATGCCCCTTATTAATTTACAACCCGATACATTGGAATAGCAGCCGGGGATGTCCCTCTCTATACATCCATGGCTGCTATTCCCTGAAATCGAAGTTCCCCGGTGAAGCAATGAGAACCACTTTCTTTTAACCCCATTTCTAAAAGCGGCCACGAAAATAATTCCTACTGCTGGCCCCATCCAGCCATAAGAAATAAAATCATCTCCACTCTCCGATTCCACTGTATTTGATTTATTTGTATTATAGCACAAATGTAGTTGAATTACAAATATTTTTTTGTGCATTTTTACATTTTCTTTTTCTTTTTTCTTCTTTCTTCTTTGTCATATCACACAAATGTATGTTAAATTTTTAACTATTGACTTATGTAGGATGGTTTGGATGGTTTCCTTGGGGCTGGGCGTTCCACTTTATTTGGCGGATTAAGCATGGCTTTAGGTGGTTTTTGTGGATTTTTAGATTTTCTGCTCTATTGACCTGGCGGCTTTAGGTGCTTTTTTAGGATTCTTAGATTTTCTACTCCATTGACAGACTATGATTAGAGTAGAAATCGCATAAGTTGTTAAAAAACACCTAAACCTCTATCACCCTATGTCGTGAACTCACAGTTTTCATAATTTAACCTTTATAGTTAAACATTACCCATGTCGTGGACTCGCAGTTTTCATAATTATAATCCGCCTTTCTGCGAAAGGCACCAATGCGTCATGAAACACTTTGGCTAACTTCCGCTTTTCTAATTTATATTCCTTCTGATATTATTTACCTATAAGACTGACACACTACAGAACACGTGGAGGTGAGTGGCGGGGCTGTATAGCGGCGACCTCGTATAATTATTTGTTGTCGGTCATCCGTTAAGGCATCAATGATTGGCGCATAACGTAGCCCGTAAACTTATCTCTTCCAAAGTCGACTCGATTTTGCCGGATGACCAGTCACTGTCAGTTTTATAACGCTAAATCATCAGGAGGTACTTTTATTGTCGTTTAAAATTCTCAAAAATAACTGTTGTGGTCTTGACGTCCACAAAACCTGGATCTATGCCTGTATCGGCATAACTGATTCCCTGAAACGTACCGAGTATAAAGAAGCCCGCTTTTCTTCCTTTACCAAAGGTCTGCAGGAGCTGTGTGACTGGCTTTCCAAATACAACTGTACGGATGTCTGCATGGAATCTACCGGTAAGTACTGGATCCCTGTTTTTAATGTTCTGGAGAAGAATAACATCTGGGTTACTCTTTCCCACCCCAAATATACCAAACCGCAAAAAGGCAACAAGACTGACCGCAAGGATGCTAAATGGATTTGTGACCTATATATGTGTGGAATGGTAAAACCTTCCTTTATTCCACCGGCTGACATCCGTGAATTAAGAGATTTAGTAAGATACCGTTTCAAACTCACTTGTATGATCACCGGTGAGAAGAATCGTGCTCATAACTGTCTTACTGTTTCTAACTTAAAACTGGATGATGTCTTTTCTGATATATTTGGTAAATCCTCCCGTTCCATTACGGAACAGATTTTACAACACCCTGGGGAAACATTTGATGTGTCACCTTTTGTGGATAGCAGATGTAAGACTCCTACCGAAGAAATACAAGCTGCTGTTGATGGTGCCATATCCAAACAACAAGCTGTAAAGCTCAGACAATGTTTAAATCACATTGATGAATTAGAAATGCACAAAGTAGAAATAGAACGGGAAATCTTTCGTCTCAGTGATAAGTATGAAAGCATTCTCAATCTTATACGAACCGTACCTGGATTCGATAAGACCCCAATGACTGCTATTCAGGTGCTTTCTGAAATCGGAGGTGATATGTCTGTCTTCCCCACAGCTAAAAACCTCATATCATGGGCTGGATGTTGTCCCCGTAATGATCAAAGCAATCATAAAATCAAATCCACTAGGATTTCCCGTGCTGGTTCTTATTTTAAACCAGTTTTGGTGCAAGTTGCAAATGCTTTAATCAAATCCAAGAAACACCCAGAATTTACAAACCGTTATCGACGTATAAAAGCACGTCGTGGTCACAAGAAAGCTATCATTGCCATCTGTCGTATGATCCTGACCGCTATCTGGCACATACTCACAGATCTAAAACCATATACGCCTGAAGGTTTTCTTGAATCGCGACCTGTGAATAAATCCAAAGTATTGACTACTTCACAGGCACTTAATTTAATGAAGCAGCGAGGCTACATTATCAAAGATGATGTTGTTCCTGTTACCTGATTAGGTGTTGTGTATATATTCAATTTTTAAAACCGACTGCTTAGGCGGTTTATTTGCTATGCTCTTTATTTTTAGGCTGTCCTCTACTTGTTTGTTTCAAACTTTAACCTTTATACGTAATTATTACCTATATAATAGACTCGCAGTTTTTCAAACCAATACCACCTTACAAGGTCATACCTGAAAAAAGACATGCTATTTTGCCACATTCACAACACCCGCATACACCACTACGTCTGTGATGATAGACAGCACCAAACTATGAGAACTATGCTTTTCAAGTTTCTCATCGTTGTCACTGTACTCGTCAAATTTCCTGTAAGTACTCATGCTTCTCACTGTACTCGTCAAATTTCTTGTAAGTACCCATGTTTCTCACTGCCCGCGCAAAGAAATACTTTTGAATCATTTCATTTTCTATTTACACCACTACTCTATCCAAACAAAAAGGAACCGCGTTCCTGCGATATCTCTCTATTCGACCAGTAGAGAACATATCGCAGGAACGCGGTTCAATTGACTTTATGCTTTATAGCTCGTTTCTACAAGAACTTCCGATGGTAATTCTTCTTACTTTTCCATCAAAAGTTCCATTGTTGCCTTTTTCCTATTACAATTCAGCAATGAACTCTTCCACTAATTTTGCGCAGTGTTCTGCAGCTTTTTTCTCAAAGGTTGGGTAGTCCATCTCTGCTGAGTTATCTGCTTTATCAGAGATTGCACGTAAAATGACAAAAGGCACTTCATTTAAGTATGCAGCCTGGCCGATTGCAGCTCCTTCCATCTCGGTACAGAGTGCATGGAAATTGGATACAATGTTGTCTTTTACTTCTTTATCACAGATGAACTGGTCTCCGCTGACAATACGTCCCTGGAATACTTTGATTTCTGTGTTCACTTTTTCACAGACACTCTTTGCAAGTTCCGCCATCTTCTCATCAGCAGGGAAACTTAATGTTCCAAGCTGTGGCACCTCACCAAGCGGATAGCCAAAGACACGCACATCCATATCATGCTGTAACACATCTGTGGAAACGACAATATCTCCGATGTCAATTCTTGCATCCAGGGAACCTGCGATACCGGTATTGATAATGTGTGTTACCCCAAATACATCGGAAAGAATCTGTGCGCAGACTGCTGCATTGACTTTTCCAATACCACTTCTTACGATGACAACCGAAACGCCATTTAAGGTTCCTTCAAAAAATTCCATTCTTGCTTTCTTCGTTGTCTTTGTCACCTGCATTTTAGATTTTAATGTTTCAACTTCGAGCTCCATCGCTCCGATAATTCCAATTTTTTTCATTTGTTATCTCCATTTTATTTGATTCGGGTACCAAATCCTTATTTTCAAAAATTTCCGGCGCCTCTTTCTGTCAAAAACTGCATATTTCTCTTTCTGCATAAGCTCAACATAAAGTACCCCGGAAATTTTATTTTACTACATTTGTAGCAGATATTCAATTAATTTGTGACCTTTTTCAATGAAGTTGTCGGTCTGTGCTGCCTCTTTTTCATTATAATGCCAGGTTTCGGTTCTTGGCTTTGTGCTGTCATAGAGCAGGTATGGCACGCTTTCTGAAGAGTGCGTACGAATGCAAATTGGCGTTGGATGATCTGGTAAAATTACCATTCTAAAGTCCTCACCTGCTGCCTCAAGACCTTCTACAATCGGCTTGATGATACGGGAATCTAAGCGTTCAATCGCCGTTACTTTCTTTTCTACACTGCCCTGGTGCCCCATCTCATCCGGTCCTTCTAAGTGAACATAAACAAAATCATAGTTATCCTTGGTTAAAACATCCACTGCTGCCTGGGCTTTTCCTTCATAATTAGTATCAAGTCCGCCATTTGCCCCGTCTACCGTAATGACTTTCATAGAAGAACCAACTGCAATTCCTTTCAAAAGGTCAACCGCAGAAATCATCGCACCTTTTAAATGCGTCTTCTCTTCAAACGGAGAAAGGAATGGCTTGGTTCCAGCTCCCCAGAACCAGCAGGAATTTGCCGGATGAAGCCCTTTTTTCTTACGCTCAATGTTGATTGAATGATTCACTAAAATGTCATAACTCTTTTTCATCATATCATAAAGATCTTTTTGTTTTGGCAGTTTATCACCAATCTTCTGACCTAAAATATCATGTGGCTGCACTAAATCTACAACCTCACCATGATCCCAGATTAAGCAGTGACGGTAGCTTGTGCCCAAATAAAAACGATAAATGTCTGTCTCTAACTCTTTCCGGACTGCCTCAAGCAGCACGGCACAATCTTCTGTGCTGATTTCACTGGCACTGTGGTCAATCATGGTACGTTCCTCGTAAGTATCCTCTTCCTCGGAAAGTGTTACGATATTACAGCGAAGTGCTACGTCGGTATCCTTCATTGGTACGCCGATGCTAAGTGCCTCCAATGGAGAACGGCCGGAGTAATATTTTCTTGGATCATATCCCAAAACGGACAGGTTTGCTGTATCACTGCCCGGCTTCATTCCATCTGGAATTGTGTGCACCATTCCGATTTCACCTTTTGCTGCCAGTTCATCCATGGTTGGTGTTTTTGCATACTCTAACGGTGTCTTGTTTCCTAAACTTTCGATTGGACGGTCAGCCATACCATCCCCTAAGATGACTAAATATTTCATATGCTCCTCTTTTCTATTTCACAGTCTGTTTTAGATTGTGAAATTCATAACAATCTCTACTTTACTCTCACAAAATCTGCCAGATATATCCTACTTACATAACTATTAGAAAATCTGCCAAATATTTCCTATTACATAAGCAAATAGGCAGGAATTACCCTGCCCATTTTTTAATCTGTCACACGAATCACGTTAAGAACTTCTGCCAGCTGTTCTTTCTTTGCCTCAAAATCAGCCTCTTTCATAACACCTGTTACGAATCCGACCTCATTCTCGACACCTTCTGCCTCCACAAAAGTTACGTTTCCAAACAAGGCTTCCACCTCGTCCTTTGAAGCATTTGCGCGGACAAAAAATTTATTTTCTGATTTTTTGTAGTCTACGAGTTCCATCTTCTTAGAACTCCATTCCACTGCAACATTCACATTGCGGTGTTTCGCCATATCAACAATGTCTGCAACAACCGCACTTGCAGTAGGCAGTTTTCCGGCACCACTACCATAAAACATTGCATCACCTAATACATTTCCATGCACAAAAATAGCATTAAATACATCGTTGACATTATAGAGCGGATGCGCCGGTGGAAGTAAAAATGGCGCAACCATTGCAACATAGCCGTCCTCTACTTTTTTACTTGTTGCAAGAAGCTTAATCTTACGGTTCATTGCCTTTGCATAGCGGATATCTGTTGCAGTAATCTTTGTGATACCTTCTGTGTGAATATCTTCGTAATCCACCTGCTGTCCGCATACTAAGGATGTTAAAATCGCAATTTTACGGCAGGAATCATATCCTTCGATGTCTGCTGTCGGATCTTTTTCCGCATATCCCATATCCTGGGCATCCTTTAAAACATCATCGAATTCTGCACCCTGCTCTGCCATTTTGGTCATCATGTAGTTTGTAGTTCCATTGACAATACCTGTGATTTCTTCAATCTCGTCTGCTGTTAAACAGGAGTTCAATGGACGGATAATCGGAATACCGCCACCAACACTTGCTTCAAACATGAAGTTCACGTTCTTTTCTTTTGCAAGGGCAATCAGTTCAGCACCCTTTGCAGCAACCAACGCTTTGTTTGATGTCGTAACGTGTTTTCCGGCCTCTAACATTGCTTTTACAAAAGTATACGCAGGTTCTACGCCACCCATTGTCTCAACTACAATCTCAACTTCCGGATCTTCTAAAATAGTCTTGTAGTCGTGAACAATTTTTTTCTCCATCGGGTCGCCTGGGAAGTCTCTTAAGTCAAGTACATATTTTACCTCAACTTCATCCTTGGCGCGTTTTGCAATGTTGCTTTTATTGATGTTCAAAACTTCTACGACACCTGAACCGATGGTTCCGTATCCCATTACTGCTACTTTAATCATGATGTCCTCCACTTTTTTAATCTGTTCTACTCTCTGGCTAAAATCTTAACGTAATGAACGCCTGGCAAAAGTTCTACTCGATGTACCATTTCCTCGATGTCTCCTGTCTGTGGCAATACATCCATACTGAAAGTCAAAGATGCAATTCCGTTAATCGGAATACTCTGGTGAATTGTTAAAATATTCACATGAAATTCTGCAATAACATTCAATACAGTTGACAAAAGACCTGGCTCATCATCCAGCTGAATGACCAGCGTAATCGTCTTTCCTTTTGTTGTCTCGTGAAATGGGAAAATATCGTCTTTGTACTTATAAAAAGAACTTCTGCTGATTCCAACCATTTCCGTAGCGTCCTGAACCGATGCTGCCCTTCCAGAATCCACCAGTCTCTTTGCTTCGACAACCTTTAATAAAACCTCAGGTACTGCTTTTTCCTTTAATACAAAATATGCTGTTTTCTCTGCCATATTCCAAACATGCCTTTCTCTTAAATTTTAAAACATCCCTCTTCTAAGGAGCCTAAGCCTTTACAACCCATTGTGTTCTTTCCACGCTTACATTTGTCCTCATGAGGAAGATAATAACACAAAGAGGCTGCAACCGCAACCTCTTTTTCCTTTATCTGGTATTCCCTTTTGATATGGGTACTATTCCGCAAAAGGTTTTTCATGTCAAAAGTTCTTCTACGAATCCATACCAGTATTTGCTTTCGGGCATCCTAAGGACAGCCACTTCAAGTAACCATTTATGAACATATTGATGTTTCCATCCATGACACTGTCAACATTTCCGGTCTCAACCCCTGTTCTGTGGTCTTTGACCATGGTGTATGGCTGCATGACATAGGAACGAATCTGATTGCCCCAGCCATTGTCTGTCACTTCTCCACGGATTCCCGCTGCTTTTTCTGCGTTCTCCTGCTGCTTTAACAGATAAAGCTTTGCCTTTAACATCTGCATCGCCTTGTCCTTGTTCATATGCTGGGAACGCTCATTCTGGCACTGCACCACGATTCCGGTCGGAAGATGCGTGATACGGATTGCAGAAGAAGTCTTGTTGATGTGCTGTCCACCGGCTCCGCTGGAACGATAGGTGTCGATTCGAATCTCATCATCGTTAATCTCAACATCCAAATCCTCTTCAATGTCCGGCATAACATCACAGGACGCAAAGGAAGTCTGTCTTTTTCCTGCCGCATTGAATGGCGAAATACGAACTAGACGATGCACCCCTTTTTCTGATTTCAGATAGCCGTAGGCATTCTCCCCGTTTACCTGGAAAGTAATCGACTTGATTCCCGCCTCGTCTCCGTCTAGGGAATCTAACACTACTACTTCAAATCCCTTATCCGCAGCCCATCTTGTATACATACGATAAAGCATCGAACACCAGTCACAGGACTCGGTTCCACCTGCTCCCGCATGTAAAGAAACAATGGCATTGTCCCTGTCATATTCCCCGGAAAGCAATGTCTTGATACGAATTGCCTCGTAAGTTTCTGTAAACTCATGCAAAAGTTCCTCAATCTCTGGAATCAAAGAGGCATCATTTTCCTCATATCCCATCTCGATTAAGGTTTCCATATCTTCAAACTGTGTCTTTAGCTGTGCGTATGTGGCAACATCGTCCTTCATACTTTTCAGCTCTTTCATCTTGTTCTGTGAAACCACCGGATCATCCCAAAAGGACGGTGCTTCCATTTCCCGCTCTAATTCCTGGATTTTTTGCTCTTTATTCGCCAGGTCAAAGTGAATCCCTCACTTCCTGTAGCGGTTCCCTGTATGTATTCAGGGTTGTCTTAAACTGATCTAACTCGACCACAGTATCACCTCTTTCTTATTTTAAAATCTATCTTACAATATCGTTCGGTGGCACACGCGGTTCTTTCTCCCCGTGTTGGCACCTTATTGGGATTTTCCCCAACGTCTATCTATTTTAAGGGATTTTTCCATTTTTCGCAAGTCAGATAACAAAGCAGCAAGCCAAGCATTGCACCCAGTGCGTCAATCAGCACGTCTCTTACCTGTGCGCTGCGTCCCGGTATAAAATACTGGTGGAACTCATCGGTTGCGGCATAGACCACCGTAAAAAGAAAAGCAAGCACATCATTCTTCCTTGTGCCTCTGCTCCTTTTCCCTGCGCGAAGATGCATAAACAGCAACAGTGCCAAAAGCGCATACTCGCTCATGTGGGCAATCTTTCGAACCGGAAATTCTATCATCTGCGCAATCTTTTGCTGCATCTGGCTGGACCAGTCAAGTGAAAATGCCTGGTTTACTTTTGCAACCAAACCATCGCATACACCACTGCTTAGTTCACCAGACGTCACGCCCGGCTGATTGGAAAAATGAAAAATCACAACCATCCAAAGAATTATCAGAATTCCGGTAACGATGGATTCTTTTGTTATTTTTTTCACAAATTGCTCCTTACTGGTTCAACTTCTCGTTTAATACTTCGATTGCTTTCTGTATCTGATTGTCGTATGCCTTATCGTAGCCTGCATCCTGATCCCCGGTGTATTCATATTCCAGCTCGATATCCGGTTCGATTCCGACACCGTGAATGTTATTTCCTTTTGGTGAAAAATATTTGGCTGTCGTAAGTTTTACCGCATCGCCATCCTCCAGTGGGAAAATGGTCTGCACAATACCTTTTCCAAATGTGGTTGTACCAATCAAAGTTCCATACTGATAATCTTTGATTGCACCTGCTAAAATCTCAGAGGCAGACGCACTGTCACCGTTTACCAAAACTGCGATTGGAACATCCAGATAGGTGTCACCACTTGAAGTGAAGTCCTGTCTGTTTCCATTTTTATCCTCCGTATAAACAACCACGCCTTCCGGTAAGATGTCATCCAGAATCTGTACCACAGAAGTTACCATTCCGCCTAGGTTGTAACGGACATCCAGCACGAGTGCCTTCATTCCCTGGGACTGTAAATCTGCAATCGCATCCTCGAACTGCGTTGCTGTTCCTTTTTCAAACTGCTGAATGTAAACGTAACCAATCTGATTATCGAGCATCTCATGTGTCACACTTGGGAGCTGCACGTTCTTACGCTCTACGTCCACGGAAATATTTTCCCCGGTAGACGGACGATAAATCTCTAAGTGAACCGTTGTTCCTTCTTCCCCACGAATCAGCTGTACCAAATCCGATACTTCCATGGATGTCGCCTCCACATCGTCAACAGATTCGATAATATCATCATCTTTTAGTCCTGCTTCCTCTGCTGGCGTTCCTTCGTACACTTTTGAAATAGAGACAACCATCGTATCCTCATCCTGTCTGAGTCCGGCACCGATTCCATAATATTCTCCTGTTGTACTAATCTGGCTTGCCTCATATTCCTCCGCAGTATAATAAACAGAATACTTATCCCCCAGTCCTTCTAACAATCCTTCGCAAAGTCCATCCTGCAGCTTCTGTGTATCTGTCTCATCATAGTAATACATATCCACATATGCTGCTAATTCCTTGATTTTGCTGACGGTATCCTTGTCTAAAATCTCGGACGCCGTATCCCCCTTGCTGACCGTACTTGTTCCATTTCCGGTACTGATGACAATATTTGTCCCTGTTGCCTTGCATCCAATATAAAAAGCAAAAACTGCTACCAGGATTGTTCCTGCAATTCCTGTGATAAGTCCTTTTCCAAAACCAGGCTTTTTGCCCGGATTCTTTGTTTCCAAGATTTCTTCTTGTGTTTCTTCTTTACGTTCCAACTCCTGATCCTGCATCTTTCTCTCCATTCCTATGCCAAATTTTTCCTACGCTGGCACCTGTATTTCATTATATAAAAAAACTCTGTTAAATAACAGAGTTTTTTCGAAATTCATATTCTTTTCACTTTTATCTGGAAAGGTAATTCCACGGGCTCACATAGGAACCATTCAAAGATACACCAAAGTGAAGGTGGTTTCCGGTCGAAATACCGGTACTTCCTACTTTGGCGACCACCTGTCCCGCCGTCACATTCTGCCCTGCTGAAACGCAAAGTGATGAAGCGTGCATGTATACGGTATACAATCCATTTCCATGGTCAATCATCACGTAGTTACCACCGGAGCTGCTATACGCCGCCGTCACAACTTTTCCATCTGCTGCTGCCACAATGTCGGCTCCATAACTTGCACCGATATCAATTCCCTTGTGATTCGATGACGCTCCTGCTGTCGGCGAAACTCTCGTTCCATAATCACTTGTCACACGCGTACTGCTTGGACAAGGCCAGCGGAATGCCCCGCCATTATACTCATTTGCCTTATCATCAGCCGGTGTCTCACCTCCACCGGTATCCGTCGAACCGTCACCGGTATTCTGACCATCCTGCTGTCTCTGCGCTTCTTCCTGCGCTTTTCTTGCTTCCTCTGCCTTCTTCGCAGCCTCCGCCGCCTGAATCTGTGCAATCATTTCATCCTGCGCCTGAATCTCAGCAGCGTAATAATCCGCTTCTGTCTGCGCATCGGAAATATCATCCTCGATACTTGCAAGCTGTGTCTCCTTCTTTTCCATCAAAGACGCAACCGCCTGTTTTTGTTCCTCTACCTCAGCCTTCATATCTTCAAGGTCTGCATATTCCTGCTTCAATACCTCCTCGGTATCTGCGATATAAGAAACGGTATCTTCGTACTCTTTTAACTTTGTCCGGTCATAGGATTCAATGGCAGAGATATACTCCGCAGCATTCAAAAACTCAGAGATACTTTTCGACGACAAAAGTAGTTGTAAATAGGTCGACTGGGAATTCTCATACATGAACTGGATTCGAACCTTCATGTCTTCATACTGATTCGCTGCATCCTCCTGCGCCGCCGCAAGCTGTTCCTGCGTATCCACAATCGCATTGCTCTTGTCTGTCAGCTCCTGCTCTAAACTTGTAATCTTTGCAGAAATTGTCACAAGCTGTGCATTCAAATCTGCAATTGATTCTGACACATCTCCCTTTGACTCTTTTAAATCATCGAGCAGAGACTGTGCCTTTTTCAAAGCTTTTTCTAACTCTTTCTTTTCTGACTGTGCCTCCGACAAGCTGCCTGAAGCTGCCCACACAGGACGTTCCACTAAAAACGTCCCGCATAAGCAGCAAATCAAAGCAACTGCTATCATCCGCTTCCAAATCATTTTTTTCTTCATATTACTATACTTTCAAATGCTTTCTAATCGTGAATCTACTTCCAATAAAACCAATTCCTACACCTAGAATCAATGCTACCGGAACCAACGTGTGGAACACTTGATTTACCGGCAGGAAATTCATCATACTGCTGATAAACTTGAACTTATCTGCAATGTATACAATTACTTTTCCATAGAGGACATACAAAAGTCCAAGCGGAATCGCAGATCCAATCAAACCAATCAGAATACCTTCTACGACAAACGGTGCACGGACAAAATAATCCGTCGCGCCAATCAGTTTCATAATTCCAATCTCCTCACGCCGCACGGAAATACCAACGGTAATGGTATTGCTTATCAAAAAGACTGCAACACAAAGAAGAATCAGGATAATGCCTACCGAAATATAGCCAATCAGCTTATTGAAGTCTGTCAAGGTATTGGCAACAACCTCAGATTGTTTCACTTCGCGGACACCATCCACGGATTCCAGATAAGTAACCAATGTACTCTGCATGGAAATATCATTCATGTAGATTTCGTAACTTGCACAGTTTGCAAGTGGGTTGTCGTTTGCAAAACTGCTTGCTGCTTCTTCGTTTCCATCAAAATAGATGTCCTTAAAATCATTCCATGCGTCTTCTGCCGAAATGTATTCAATGTTGGAAACTTCTGCACGTTTCTTAATCATATCGCCAATCTGGTCAATCTGTTCCTGCGAAATTCCATTGTCAAAAAAGACAGTTACCGCAACACCGGACTCTGCATCTTTTACCATACTCTGGAAGTTTGTCACAATCGAATAAAACAGTCCAAACAAAAAGATACATGCTGCCATGGTTGCCATCGAGGCAAGCGAGAACATCTTGTTTCTCCAGATATTGACAATACCCTGTTTTACGCTATAAAAAAATGTACTAATTCTCATTGTCATCACCCTTATTGTCTGATACGACAACACCTTTCTTCATTGTGATGACACGTTTGTTCATCTTTTTTACAAATTCCATATTGTGGGTAACAACCACCACGGTCGTACCCTTGTTGTTGATTTCCTCTAAGAGACGCATAATCTCCCATGCATTGTTGTTGTCCAGATTACCGGTCGGCTCGTCCGCAAGCAAAATCTTTGGCTCGTTAATCAAAGCTCTTGCAATTGCCACACGCTGCTGTTCACCACCGGACAACTGTTTGGGAAAAGAACGGTATTTTGCCGCAAGCCCAACCATGGAAAGCATGAGCGGCACATTCTTCTTGATGGAACGTGTCGGTGCTCCGATGACTTTCTGGGCAAACGCAACATTATCATAAATATTTCTATCCTTTAACAAGCGGAAATCCTGAAAAACGACACCGATGTTTCGGCGGAATTTCGGGATTTGCTTATGTTTAATCTTATTTAACTCTTTATCGTTAATCGTAATGGTTCCCTCTGTCGGCTCCAGTTCCTTCAAAAGCAACTTAATCAAAGTTGATTTTCCAGAACCACTGTCACCAACAACGAACACAAATTCTCCTGCTTCAATGTCAAGGCTCACATCATTCAGTGCCGGAATTCCAGCTGAATATGATTTGCTGACATGGTCTAACTTTATCATGGCTACCTCCTAACTGCTCTTAGTAATCCAATGACTCCATGTATTTCATATACTTCACAACCATAAGGGCAATCTTAAACGTGATTGCATCTTCAAAAACACGAAGATCTAATCCTGTAAACTTCTGCAATTTATCCAATCTGTATACCAGTGTATTTCTATGAATATAAAGCTGTCTGGATGTCTCGGAGACATTCAGGCTGTTCTCAAAGAACTTATTAATTGTGGTAAGTGTCTCTTCGTCAAAATCATCCGGAGACTTTCCGTCGAAAATCTCTTTGATAAACATTTTGCAAAGCGGAATTGGAAGCTGGTAAATCAGACGACCGATTCCCAATGTGGAGTATGCAATTACATCCTTATCTTCAAAGAAAATCTTTCCTACATCCAATGCCATTCTGGCCTCTTTGTAAGAACGGGATACTTCCTTGATCTCATTCACAATTGTTCCGTATGCAACATGCACGTCAGTATCTGCATCGGTACGGAATAAATTCACAATGACATCGGCTGTCTTGCTTAGGTCACTGTAGCTCTCATTTTCTGCAACTTCTTTTACGACAATGATATTTTTCTCATCAACTGCCGTTACGAAATCTTTTGATTTGCCGCCAAAGACACTTCGAATCTTCTCAAGTTCATTTCCGTCTTTGTCGCGGTTTGTTTCCACAATAAATACAACTCGACGGACGTCTGTATCAATATGAAGCTTCTTTGCACGATTGTAAATATCTACCAATAACAGGTTGTCTAACAAGAGGTTCTTGATAAAATTATCCTTGTCAAAACGCTCCTTGTATGCAACCAGCAAATTCTGAATCTGGAAACTGGCAATCTTGCCTACCATATAGACGTCATCACTGTCTCCATTTGCAAGAAGAATGTACTCTAATTGATGATCGTCAAATACCTTAAAAAACTGGCATCCATTCACAACCTGGCTGTCTGCAGGTGATTCTACAAATGCCTGTGCCGGCTCCACGTACTGATCCGCTTCCGGAAATGTTGCTGCAAGCACCTTCCCTTCCACATCAATGATACATAAGTCTATTCTTGTTATTCCTTTTAATCCGTCAATCGTATTTTGAAGTATTTGATTTGAAATCATAATCTTTGCTCCTTCTCATTTTGTTTCCACAAAACACTGCATCGGCAACTTTCACAAAAGAAATCTGCATTTGTTTTCGGAATCATAATTACCTAACATGTATTTTAATGCAAAAGTGCAAAAAAAGAAAGAGGAAAAGCATATTTTTTATGCATTTCCTCAAGTTTTTTTCTAAAAAGTTATGGTAAACCACTATACATTGTGAACAAATTTCATTTTTTGGCATATTCTAGAAAACCTTCTCCAAGCACTTCATTCACATCTGACACGATGACAAATGCGTCTGGATCAATTTTCCGAACCAAATCTTTTACTGCAACAATTTCTTTTTTGGATACGACACAATACAACATGCATTTATCCTCTCCGGAATACATTCCTTTTGCAGAAAGTCCGGTTACCCCTCTGTCAAGGTCAACCAAAATGGCATCCGCAACCTCTTTGTAATGGTCAGTGATAATCACCGCAGCTTTGGAAAACTTAAAGCCCTCCATCAGCATGTCCGAAACTTTTGAAATGGTAAAGATTGCAACCAGGGCATACAGTGCTGCCTTAACGCCGAACAGATACAGACCAGCCAGCACAATCATGCCGTCTAGAACCTGCATAATCTGTACTACCGAATAATGACGCAGCTTATGCTGAATCAGGGAGGCAACCATATCTGTTCCTCCGGTTGTCGCTTTCGACATGAGAACCATTCCCATGCCGACGCCATCAATCACACCGCCAAAGATTGCTGACAGTGTAAAATCTCCCTGTGTCAAATCCACTGACGGCCAGATATAGAGCCAGACAGAAAGCATGATGGTTCCAACCAGGGTTCTTCCAATGAATTTCTTACCTTTTACAAAATAGGCAATAATAAAAACCGGCGTGTTCAACATAAGGTTGGACAGCCAGAGCGGAATACCACCCTCTATCACCTTACTTGATAAAGACTTAATAATAATCGACAGACCGGAAAATCCACCTGTAACCATATTAATTGGGTCGTAGATACATTGAACCGAAAGTGCAATGAGTCCCGTTCCAATCAAAATACAAATGTAGTCCATTAGTGTCGACCGATTATAAAAAAACTTATTTTTCATTTCTATCCTCGTTCTTCGTATCATACTTTTGAATACTATTCTTTAGTTTTCCCCGATGAACAATACTCATTAACTTTCCCCAGATACTGCGCTTTTGTTTGACTGCCAGATCTCCAATTCCATACCAGATATTGGCATTCATCTTATCCTTATGCTCAAAGAAAAAATGTTCCTGCTGTGGTGATGGAATCACCGAAACAATGACGTCTGGCGTCGTCGCATTTAATTCGTTAATCACGGCATCCAAATCCCCAACGCAAGTTTCCGTTGCGTAGCTTCCCACAAGATTCAACTTGGAAAAGTCCCGCTGTAATCTTTCTTTCAGCCACTCCACACGCTCTGTCGTCTCTCCTAACACAAAAACGTTTTTTCGGTTTCGTTCTACTCTCTTAAAAAATTCGTAGAAAAAATCATTCTCCTCCGTCTCACGGATACGCTGCATGGTATTTAATTTGGTTGCCTGCAAAATCTCCTTCTCACCAATCACAGCCAGATCCAGCGATGAAATCACTTCTTTCAAAACCTCATCCTGTTCCGACTCCATCAGCATCCGCATCGAAATACTCTCTATCGTGTTCAGTACATTATTGCCTAAATAGGTTTCCACCCGCATGATTGCTTCGCGTACTGTATAATTGTCTAATTGTAATCCTAAGATATCGATTTTCTTTATCATGCTGCTCCTATACTAGTTTCTATCATTTCTTTTAGATATATGCATGTAGTATAGCAAAACGCACAAAATATTTCAAGTCGTGCCATAGCACCATTCCCTCGCTCATCCTATTTCGCAAATTTTCTGACAGTTTTCGTCTTTTTTTGCAATAAATTTACATTGAGAATGTCAACCTTTTTTCGAATTTTTTTCAAATTTGTTACTTCTTTATGATATTGTTACAAAACAGATGTTCTGCTATTTTACTATGTAAACCTCTTTTTTTCCATTTATCAAGGTGTTATCCATGTGGATAACGTGGATAACTTCGTGTATAACTTGATTTTTTCCTATTTTTTGCATTTTTTTCAGTGGATAACTTTTCATCGCAATCTCTTCTTTTCGTGATATTTTTCATTCGACGTTTCTCGATTTGTGCATTTTGTATAGGAAAGAAATTTCCTATTATAAAAAAGAATCCTGTTTACAGGATTCTCCGCCTGCGGCGGGTCGCATTTGCGACATTGTTCAACTCCGCCGCAGTGCGATCCTTGCGGAGCATTTTTTGTGTAATAGGAAAGAATTTTCCTATTACACAAAAAAAGAGACGAGGAACCCCCGTCTCTATCTTTTAAAATTTAATTAGAAAATACGTCTTACACTTACAATGCTCTTGTAATCTGCAGGAGAGGTATACTTGATACCGGTTGCTGCTGTACTAGCATGAACAATGGTGTTATTACCAACATAGATGGCAACATGTCCACTGTAACATACGATGTCACCTGGCTGCATATCACTCTGGCTTACTTCATAACCAACGCTTCTCATTCCACTGGAGGAATGTGGAAGGCTGATACCAAATGCAGCATATACACTCATAACAAATCCAGAACAATCTGTTCCGTTTGTTAAGCTTGTTCCACCATATACATATGGATTACCAACAAACTGTCCTGCATAACTTGCTACTGCGGAACCATTGGAACCACTTGGTGCAGAGTAGGATGCACTTGAGCTGCTGGAGCTGCTTGAACTGCTTGACTTTGTGGAAGCTTTCGCTTTTGCTGCCTCTGCTGCTGCAGCTGCTGCCTGACGTTCTTCTTCCTCTTTTGCAAGTCTTGCTTCTTCCTCTTCTTTGGATTCTGCTGTTATGTAGTCTGTCCAAAGACTTACATAATCTTTGGAAACATATCCATCACCTTCTTCGATGGATACTTTTACCCATCCATCTACGGATTCATCTGTGACTGTAAGGTCCTCTCCTTCTGGAACCATTCCAAGAACACTTGATTCTGTAGAAGCATCTGTACGAACATACAATGTCTGAGTGTTGACCGTTGCGAGTCTCTTTCCAACGGATCTGGAAAGTTCCTCGTCTCCAACTACAACGAACTCACTCTTTACATAACCGGTTACATTACCGGATTTAATCTGATACCAATCGCCTTCTGTTGCTAAAACAGTGGCTGCTGAATTGTTATATAATTTACCAAGGACTTCTCCATCTTCTGATGGTGTAGATCTGACATTCACATAGTTGTCTACCTGAGCGACTGCGATGTCTGCATATTCAGAAGCTACAACTGGTGCTTCATTCTCGCTGACAACAGATGTTGTATCTGCTTCCTGTGCGACTGTCTCAGGACTTGCTGTGAAACATTGTGAAACCACTAAAGATACTCCAGCGTTCGGTGTTACTGCAGTAGCGTCTGTATGATTCCATACGGTATCGCTTGCTGTCACACTTGATACACCTGCTAATGGTGTTGCATAAGTAGCAATTGTTGAATTGCCTAAAATCAATGCACCTGTCATTACGCAGATGGTTAACTGTTTCGCTTTTCGATTCATGTTACTTTTTCCTCCGATTCATTATTCCCCATATATTTATTACGAATTTGTTACATATATTAAATTTATTATAACAAAGCCGACTTAAGCTGTCAACCCACAACAGCCTATCTTCTTCCTTCTCTTATTTTAATGCAATTGCTTCAATCTCAAGTAAAACATCTTTTGGAAGTCTTGCAACTTCTACACAGCTTCTTGCCGGGAAATCAGAATGGAAAAATGTCTGATAAACCTCATTAATTTTACCAAAATCATTCATTTCTTTGATAAAGACGGTTGTCTTAATGACATTGTCCATATTGGTTCCTGCTGCCTCTAATAAATGTGAGAGATTTGTAAGTGCCTGTTTTGCCTGTTCCACGGAACCCTCCGGGATTTCTCCTGTCTCAGGTACAACCGGAATAATACCGGAAGTATAAACCATTCCGTTTACTTCGATTGCCTGGGAATATGGTCCGATTGCTGCTGGTGCCTTTGGTGTGCTGATTACTTTTTTCATGATATGTCCTTCTTTCCTCCAATATTGTCTCCTGCAGCCCTCTTGGCTGTACTCGACGTGTTGATTTATTTTATTTTCCGAATCGCTTTTTCGGAAATTTCAACCCGGTGTTCCTTGTACAGTCTTCCAACTGCACGCTTAAATGCATTCTTGCTAAGACCGGTCTCTCGCTTGATGACCTCCGGCGATGCCTTATCACTAAATGGAAGTACGCCTGCAAACTCTTCGATAACCTGCATGACTTTTTCTGCATCGGCATCCATCTGGATGTATGCTTTTTCACGCAAGGTAAGATCAAGCTTTCCATCTTCCTTTACGTTGACTACTTTTGCCTCAATCTCATCCCCGATGCGAAGCTTACTGCAATCTTCATATTTGGAAATCATAGCGGAATATTTGTCATCTACCGCAACAAAGGTTCCGAAATTATCACTGAATTCATAAACTCTTCCGGTTACAACGTCATCCTTTTTGTAAGGAGAGTCCATCTGTAACAAATCATATAACTTTTTCATGCTTGCGCAGAGTCTGCGGCTCTTATCAATGTAAAGTGTCACTAAAATCTCATCGCCGGCCTCTACACGCATTGTCATCTCTTTATATGGAAGAAACAGATCTTTTTCCAATCCCCAGTCAAGAAATGCTCCGATTTTTCCAACCTGGAGTACCTTGCAGACCGCAAGTCCACCAAGTGTAAGCTTTGGCTGATTGGTGGTTGCAATCAGTCTGTCCTTGGAATCTTTATATAAAAATACGTTTAATGTATCACCAATCTTTGTATTCTCCGGTACCTGTTTTGCCGGAAGCAGCACTCTTGTCTCATCCGACTCGTGTTCGGCAAGATATACACCAAACTCTACCTTTTTGATTACCACTAATTCCTGATATTCTCCTAATTTCATTCTTATTACCTATACTCTTTCTGTGCTATCTTCTAAATTCCAATACCGCATAAGGTTTGTCACTCTCATCCGCTAAAATCACAAGCGCCTTGTCCGCTTCTATCGTCACGTAAGGCTTGATTTTGTCCTGCAACATTGCCGCTTTCTTGTATTCCACCCGCAGGGTATGCGTCGAGAAATCTTCCGGCAGATACTCCTGGGCAGCCAAAACATATTTGCTGTTATTCATGTGATGGTTGGTGTCAATCTGGAACCGTTTTACCTGAAACGTCTCCTGCAATTCCCCAGGCTCTCCTTTTTCAATCTTGCGGGACGCCCACTCTCCCTCTAATTCCGGTGCAAAACTGTTCTGATAAGCAGCCGCCATCTCATCCGTCACACGCATCGGACGCATTTTCGTCAAATCCATATAAACCCACACGGAATTTGCAACTACAATTGTATTTCCTTTTTCATCCTGAATGGTAAAATTTCGATATCCATAAAATCCTTTAAAGGAATAAGGCCAGGTCGCTACTGAAATCTTTTCTCCTAACTGCGGATAACGTATCACCTTAATCTCCCAGGAGGACAAGACCCATGCCTGTGCATGCTCTTTCAGGTAATCGACACCCACTCCAAGCTCTTCCGATTCCATTGTACAGCAATCTTGCAAATAATCCAACAGATTGGAGAGTTTCATCTGTTTTTCACTGTCTACTTCGCTATATCTTACTTCTCCGTCAAAATGAAACATCGTTATGGATCCCTTTCTTATTCCTTTTTGTGCAATCAGATTTTTCTGTATATACGAAAAAGCACCACATAAAGTGGTGCTTTCATGAGCTGGCCCACAAGGATTCGAACCTTGGAAATGACGGAGTCAGAGTCCGTTGCCTTACCGCTTGGCGATGGGCCAATATCTTGTTTGTCGTGCTGTCGACAAAAGATATTATATCTCAACTCAAAATATAAGTCAAGCACTTTTTTTATAAAATTTGTAATTTTTTTTCTATTGTTGCAAAAAAGAGTTCTTCTTCCCAGGAAAGCTGTGCGGTTGCATTCGTTGCCTCGACGATTGCCTTCTCCAATTCCTCCATCTGTTCCGTTGGAACAAGCACACTAAGCTCTACTTTTTCGGTATACACGGTGTCCAAAATCTGTAGTCCACGCTGACCGAGCAGATATTGAATCTTTCCCATTCCGGTGTAGTCCGTTCCAATCAAAAGCTTTCTTCCTTTTTTCCGGTCTATCACCTGGCTTGCCTGCAGCCCTTCCTGCGTTGCCTTCTGATAAGCACGCACAAGACCGCCTGTTCCAAGCAGCGTTCCTCCAAAATACCGGGTCACCACAACCGCTGCGTTATGAATATCTTCCTTTAATAAAACATCTAACATCGGACGTCCGGCTGTCTGGCTTGGCTCCCCGTCATCCGAGCAACGGCTGGTATCATGATGATCTCCTATTGTAAATGCAGAACAATTGTGTCTCGCATCCCAGTATTTCTTTTTCATCTCTGCCACAAACGCAGCTGCCTCTTCCTCCGAATGAACCGGTCGGACTGTTGCGATAAAGCGGGATTTTTTTTCTACAATCTCAGCCTCTCCGCCTTCGTATACTATTTTCATTGTAATCTCCATTCCTGTGAGGTTTTTCTTCCATCCATCGTGTAAATGTGTTATGTAAACCTTTTCTTTTTCCAGATACACACTCTTTGTGCTATCAGAATAACATGTTCCATGCCCTGATACAACTTTTTCTTTATTATATAGCACTTTTTTGGTATAATAATTAGATAGTGGTAATTTGACTTTAAAAAGGAGGCCTACTATGAATTATGGGAAAAGCAATACCCGTAAGAAGGAAAAAGAATTAGCTTCTGAGGGTATTATGATGAAGAAAAAATGCAGCGTCATTTTTTGTAAGGCATTGCTGGTTTGTTTCTTTGCAGTTGTCATTGTCTGTGGCTGTACCGGCTTTGGTGTTCTGCGAGGCATCATAGACTCCGCACCAAGCATAGGCGAAATCGATGCAACGCCGACAGGTTTTCTCTCAACTGTTCTGGATACAGATGGTAATGTAACAGCAAGTCTCGTCAGTACCGGTTCCAATCGTAAATACGTTACAATAGATGAAATACCTATAGATTTACAACATGCCTTTGTCGCAATTGAAGACGAACGTTTTTACGATCACAACGGTATTGATTTGCGTGGTATTATCCGTGCCGCTGTCAAAGGTGTGACAACCGGACATTTTTCGGAGGGTGCCAGTACCATCACACAGCAGTTGCTTAAAAATACTGTTTTTACAGAATGGACAAGCGAATCTTCTTTTTCTGATAAGCTGACAAGAAAAATACAGGAACAGTATCTTGCCCTTCAGCTGGAAAAAGTAGAAGATAAAGACTGGATTTTGGAAAATTATCTGAACGCCATCAATCTTGGCCAGAATACGCTTGGTGTCGGAGTTGCTTCCGAACGTTACTTTGGAAAGGATGTCTCTGAACTTTCACTTTCTGAATGTGCCGTTCTTGCAGCTATCACACAGAACCCGACCCGTTATAACCCAATCTCTAACCCGGACAAGAATGCAGAACGACGGGAAAAAGTTCTAAACAACATGTTAGAGCAGGGATTTATTTCAAAAGAAGCTTATGATGAGGCCATGGCAGACGATGTCTATGACCGCATTCAAATCGTAAATGTTGAGACGGAAGATGCCAATGTCAATTCTTATTTTGTAGACGAACTGACCGACCAGGTCATCCAGGATTTGATTGACTTAAAAGGTTACACCGAGACACAGGCTTACAAAGCAGTCTACCAGGGTGGACTTACCATCTATTCCACACAGGATCCTGCCATCCAGGCAATCTGTGATGAAGAGGTTAGCAACCGGGATAATTATATTGTAGACCCGAAAGTGTCCTTTTCCTATCGCCTTACGATTCTTACTGCGGACGGTGAATATAAAAATTACAGCGATGCAACCATGCTTGCTTATTATCAGGCTTCAGACAAAAATTATTCGATTAACTTCAACTCTGAGGAAGAAGCTGCCGCTGCAATTGAACAATACAAACAGGATATTATGCAGGATGGCGATACCGTTGTGGAAGGCGGAGAAACCATCACCTACACCTTGCAGCCTCAGGTTGCTATGACCGTCATTGACCAGAGCACCGGCGAAGTAAAAGCTATCGTTGGTGGACGCGGGGATAAGACCGCAAGCAAAACTTTAAACCGTGCCACAAATACGACCAGACAGCCTGGTTCCACTTTTAAAATTTTAGCCTGTTACGCTCCTGCACTCGATGCCGGCGGTCTTACACTGGCAACTGTACAGGATGATGCACCTTATAATTATGAAGGAACCACGGATTCCGTAAACAACTACGATCATTCGTTCCGTGGCTTTACCACTCTGCGTGATGGTATTACGAACTCCATCAACATTGTCACTGTAAAGACCATGCATCAGATTGGTGCATCCCTTGGATTTAAATATTTACAGGATTTTGGGTTCACAACGCTTGATGAGGAGCGTGATGTTAATGATGCTACGGCTCTTGGTGGTATTTCAAAAGGTGTCACGAATCTTGAACTTACCGCTGCCTACGCAACAGTAGCAGATGGTGGAACTTACAACAAACCACGTTTTTACACAAAAATTCTGGATCACGACGGAAATGTTTTATTAGACAACACAACACCGGAATCTCACACGGTATTAAAAGACACCACTTCCTGGCTTTTGACAAGTGCCATGGAAGATGTTATGACAGAAGGTACCGGTACTTCCGCTTATTTCAGCGGAATGGCTCTTGCAGGTAAATCTGGTACTACAACCAAAAACCGAGATTGTCTTTTCGCTGGTTTTTCCCCTTATTACACCTGTGTGGTATGGGGTGGATTTGATGATAATGCGCCACAGTCCGGCAGCACAACCTCTTATGCAAAAAGAATCTGGAAGGCTGCAATGAGCCGAATCCATGAAGGACTGGAATACAAAGACTTTACACAGCCAAGTGACATCGTACAAGCTTCTGTATGCTCGAAATCCGGGAAACTTGCAATTGAGGGTGTCTGCGACAGCGACCCACGTGGCAGCATGGTTTATACCGAATATTTCGCTGAGGGAACTGTTCCTACGGATTATTGTGATCATCATATCAGCGCAACCATTTGTAATGAGTCTGGATTACTTGCAAATGAATATTGTCCTGCCGGCTCTGTTACCTCAGGCATTTATATCATTGGTGGTTCTGCCGGAACACAGGATTCCGCTTATATGTTAACAGATGATATTTTAAACAGCTCCTGTAACATCCACAACGCAGCTACAGCTAATCCAGCCGTTCCACCGGTTGACACAAACACGACAACCCCGGCACCGACAACCTCAACAACCATTCAGGGAAATACAGGAGGCTCTACTTCGACAGATGGCTCCACATCGACCGGTGGTTCTACAAATACAGACGGTTCCACAACGTCAGATGGAACATCGACTGGAACATCGGATGGGACCGGTGATACAACCACATCCGGTTCGGATGACTCTTCCGAAAATCCGAGACCACATCGTTTTCGAACATGAGGCTGATTTATAAACTTTATATTTAGATGAAAAGCCCCCAGCATTGATATGTGTCCAGGATTCTGGGTACATATCAAATGCTGGGGGCTTTTTGTTGATGTGGTTATTAATTCTATCCAAAATGATATTCATCCTGATTTCCAAGTATTGTTCTCCAATCCTGCCTATCCTTTAAAACCCGCAAAACAAATACCTGTTTTTCAGCAATATCGACTGTAAAGAACACATTATATGTACCAAAGGATTTTATTCTAATTTCATATCCACGATATTCAAAACTTACCCCTCGATAACCAAATGGAAAATTAATCAGTCGTTGTACTTCTTTATCATATTTATCAAGGAAATTCAGTGCCGCATCTATATTAGCAAACTTTCGTGCAATATATCCTGCCAACCCTGCTACATCTTCTGACGCTTCCCTCGTCACACGTAACCTATATTGCATTTTCTTTTAACAACCTTTCGCGAATTTGTCTCATTGCCTCTTCATGGGACATCGTATTTCCCTGCTCCATATCGTCAATTCCTTTATCCAATTCCCGAAAAAGTTTTTCTTCCTGTTCACTATATTTTACAGTTTCCTGTGCTAATGTTGTCATAAAATCACCCTACCCTTCCTTATAAAAACATTATTGTCCTCTTTTATTATACTCTGATATTAGTCAAAAATCCATATAACTGTTGCACAGACTTTTCTCACACAGACAGCAAAAGACCCAGGCTTTCACCTGGGTCTTTCACTGTTGATGTATATACTAACTAAGGGGATTAGATTCACTAACCTAATCTTTAGATTAGTGCATTTTATTCGACATCCTGTAATGCCTCTACATCTTCTTCGCCAGTACGAACTTTTACAACTTTTGCAACATCGTAAACGAAGATCTTACCATCACCAATATGTCCGGTGTAAAGTGTCTTCTTAGCTGCTTCAATTACGGACTCTACTGGAATCTTGCTAACAACAACCTCTACTTTTACTTTTGGTAATAAGGTTGCATCTAACTCAGCACCACGATATTTCTCGCCGGCACCTTTCTGGATACCACAACCCATAACCTGTGTGACGGTCATACCGGTTACACCGAGGTCGTTCATCGCTTTCTTTAAGTGATCATATCTGGATAATTTTGCAATAATAACTACTTTGTAAATACCAGTTGCATCGTGCGGTACGGATACCACTTTGACTGCTGCATCTCTCTGTACTGCAGATGCTGCTTCGTATTCTGGTGTTCCAAGGTCTGTATTTTCGTTGACATCCATTGTCATGGTGTTGGAAACATCCATGATGGAGAATCCAGCGTATGCAGATGGAAGACCATGTTCCATTGCATCAAGACCGACAATTTCTTCTTCTTCGCTGACACGAAGTCCAATGGTGTGTTTGATTACAAGGAATGTAATTGTGATGGTAACTGCTGCCCAGGTACCTACGGTAAGAACACCGAGTAACTGGAGTCCTAATAACTTAAATCCACCGCCATAGAAAAGTCCTACCAGCTCATTTCCTGCTTTATCAGCGATTGAATATCCTGGTGCTCTGTTTGTTGCGAAAAGACCAACTGCGATTGTTCCCCAGATACCGTTCATACAATGAACTGCTACCGCACCAACCGGGTCATCGACTCTTAATACGTTATCTAATAACCATACGCCGAAGCATACTAATAAACCTGCTACTGCACCGATTACAATTGCACCAAAGCAATCTGTGACATCACAAGGAGCCGTGATTGCTACAAGTCCTGCAAGGGATGCATTTAAACACATGGAAACATCTGGTTTTCCATATTTTACCCATGTAAAAATCATACAAACAACAGTTGCGACTGCCGGTGCTACGGTTGTGGTAAGGAAAATAGAACCTAACTGTTCTACGGAAGTTGCTGCTGCACCGTTGAATCCATACCAACCGAACCAAAGAATAAAGCATCCTAAACATCCAAGCGGAAGGTTGTGTCCTGGGAATGCATTTACTTTTGTAATATTGCCATCTTTATCTCTTGTAAATTTACCGATACGAGGTCCAAGGATTGCGGCACCAATTAATGCAGAGATACCACCAACCATGTGAATTGCACAAGAACCGGCGAAATCATGGAAGCCTAACTGGGATAACCAGCCGCCACCCCAAATCCAGTGAGCTTCAATTGGGTAAATCAATGCGGAGATGACTCCGGAATAAATACAATAAGATAAGAATTTTGTTCTTTCAGCCATCGCGCCTGAAACGATGGTTGCAGTCGTAGCACAAAATACTAAGTTAAATACAAAATTTGAAAAATCAAAATCCTGATAGGATGTAAAAATATCAAATCCAGGTTTTCCGATAAGTCCGATGAAATCCTCACCTAACAACAGGGAAAAACCAATTAAGATAAACATTACAGTACCAATACAAAAATCCATCAGGTTCTTCATTAAGATATTACCGGAGTTCTTTGCCCGGGTAAAACCTGCCTCTACCATTGCAAATCCAGCCTGCATCCAGAATACCAAAGCGGCACCGATTAAGAACCAGACTGCAAATGTGTTTTCGCTTACTAAGCTTACAATTGCGTCTTCTGTCATAACATAATCCTCCTTAATTTAAAAAAATGCGTCACATTTCCTATCTCCACAGCTTCGTGGTACCGGTAAATGCAACGCATTTCAATTATTTAACTATTTTTGTAATTGTATGTAAGGTATCTATTATTATACCTCGAAAATAAGATCTCCATAAGATGGCATTGGCCACATCTCTTTGTCTACAATCATTTCCATCTTATCGACTGGTGCTCTTAACGCATCCATTGCAACTTTCACTACATCTCTGTAGTAAACAGCCTGTTCTCTGCCTTCTTCCATAGCAGCACCCTTTGCTGTTACTTCCTCTAATTTTGCAAGTGCAACTTTTGTCTCCGATAATAAGTCAGATACTTCTGTCAATAACTCTGTCTGTACACTTACATCTGCATCACATGCTGCTTTTACAGCATTTACGGATGTTGCAAGGGATGTAATATATTTGATAACTGCTGGAATAATCTGTTTTCCTGCAATATCAATCATTGCTTTTGCTTCGATGTTAATCTCTTTTGCATATGTCTCGTATTCAATCTCTACACGGGAATCAAGCTCTGCTTTTGTGAATACGCCAAATTTTTCAAATAAAGCAACTGCTTTGTCTGTGTTTAATGCTGGGATTGCATCTACCATAGACTTGATGTTTGGTAAACCACGTCTTTCTGCTTCTGCAACCCATTCATCGGAATAGCCATTTCCGTTGAATACGATTCTCTGATGCTCTGTCGCATATTTCTTAATCAAATCATGAACAGCCATATCAAAGTCATCTGCTTTTTCCAGTTCATCACAAGCTTCTGCAAATGCTTCTGCAACGATGGTATTTAATACAACGTTTGGCTGTGCGATAGAATCCTGGGAACCAACCATACGGAACTCGAATTTATTTCCTGTAAATGCAAATGGTGAAGTTCTGTTTCGATCTGTTGCATCTTTCATGAAGTCTGGTAATGTCTTAACACCAGTATTTAATTTGGTACCTGCAATACTGTGTGTAGCCTCGCCTGTACTGATTAACTGTTTTAAGACATCCTCTAACTGTTCTCCTAAGTATATAGAAAGGATTGCTGGTGGTGCCTCGTTTGCTCCTAATCTGTGATCGTTTCCGACATCTGCTGCCGATTCTCTTAACAAATCAGCATGTGTATCAACTGCTTTTAAGATACAGGTTAATACTAATAAGAACTGGATGTTGTCATGTGGTGTTTTACCTGGATCTAATAAGTTGATTCCATCATCTGTTGTGATAGACCAGTTGTTATGTTTACCGGAACCATTGACACCTGCGAATGGTTTTTCATGAAGTAAACACTGTAAACCATGACGATATGCAACTTTCTTTAATGTTTCCATCACCAACTGGTTATGGTCAACTGCCATATTACAGGTTGCATAGATTGGTGCTAACTCGTGCTGAGCCGGTGCAACTTCGTTGTGCTCTGTCTTGGAAGATACTCCAAGTTTCCAAAGCTCTTTGTTTACATCTCTCATGTAAGCTGCAATTCTTTCACGGATTGCTCCAAAGTAATGGTCATCCATTTCCTGTCCTTTTGGAGGCATCGCACCGAAAAGTGTACGTCCTGTGAAAATCAAATCTTTTCTCTGTAAGTATTTTTCTCTGTCAACGATGAAGTATTCCTGTTCTGGTCCAACAGAAGGAATAATCTTCTTGGATGTTGTATTGCCAAATAATTTTACCAAACGGAGTGCCTGTGTATTAATAGCCTCCATGGAACGAAGTAAAGGTGTTTTCTGATCAAGTGCTTCTCCTGTGTAAGAACAGAAAGCGGTAGGAATACAAAGTGTTGCACCAGAAGCATCCTGTCTTACAAATGCAGGTGATGTACAATCCCATGCTGTATATCCTCTTGCTTCAAAGGTTGCTCTTAATCCACCGGATGGAAATGATGAAGCATCTGGCTCACCTTTGATTAATTCTTTTCCTGAAAAACTCATCAATACTTTACCATTGCTCATAGGAGCTGTAATAAAGGAATCATGTTTCTCAGCTGTAACTCCTGTTAATGGCTGGAACCAATGAGTGTAATGAGTTGCTCCTTTTTCAATTGCCCATTCTTTCATCTCATGTGCAACTACATCAGCGGTCTCAAGGTCAAGATCTTTTCCCTCTTCCATAACTTCATGAAGTTTCTTGTAAACTTTCTTCGGCAGACGTTCCTGCATCACAGCATCATTGAATACGTTTTCGCCAAAGATGTCTGCTACGTTATAGTATTCTGTCTCGCTCATATCTAAACATCCTTTCTTCGTTTCATCATAATCCCCTATCGAAATATGACTTTATTTTTGAGAGCTTACAAATAATTGTAAAAAAAGGGCATTCCAATCCTCTTGGAACACCCTTGTTCATCTCTCGCATTTGTTTTGCTGTATTTAATTTAACTCAAACACTTTTAAAATGCAAGTAAAAATTTTGTTTTTTGATACTTCTGACAAAATTATCTCGATTTGTGAGATTTTTTTGTCCATTTTCCCACTATTTTCTTCTGTCAAAGATTAATTTGGCAAAACATAACCGTTCTCATCTACCTTCGGCTCCGCTTCCGGCTTCTTCTCTGCCTGGGAGGTTCCTGACATCCGGACTGCCACTTTGTCTAAATCTTCATTTAAAATCAGATTCAAATCCGCATTCTCTGCTTTTGAGACACGGTCCGACATTGCCATAATCAATTTTTCGTTGAAGTTTCTCACCCAGCGGCCATTGCTGTGGTCATCGGTTTTGCTGTAATTATTTTTAACAACTTCACCGTAATATGCCTCATCCACCTGATATCCAGCATTATGTAAACCTAATAAACCAATCTGTACAATTTCATCCGGCGTATAATCCTCAAAATCAAACGTATGTGGAACACGGCTTACAAGACCTGAATTCATTTGCATAAATTCGCCCATTTCTTTGGTATAGCCTGCTAAGATAATAACAATGTCTTTGCGGTGGTCTTCCATAAATTTTAAAATCTCATCGACTGCCTCAATCCCAAAGTCGTTACCAGTACCCTGGCTTAAAGAATATGCTTCATCGATAAACAGCACTCCACCTAGGGCTGACTCCAAAACCTCTCTTGTCTTTATTGCAGTCTGTCCGACATATCCTGCTACCAGGTCGCTTCTTGACACCTCAATAAACTTCTTCTGGCTGATAATGCCTTTCTGATACAGAACCTCTCCAATAATTCTGGCAACGGTTGTCTTTCCGGTTCCCGGATTTCCAAGGAAAAGAGAATGTAACGTAAAATCGCTGTTTTCCTGTCCCTGTTCCTCTCTTCTTTGATTGAGTTCTGCTAGTGAAATAAAACGGCTTACCTGCTCTTTTACGCCCTGAATACCAATCAGCTTCTGCAGACGCTCCATAGCATCCTCGTGTTTTCCATCTTCCTGTCGGAATTTGCCCTGTGCCAAAACCTCATCGATATCCACATTGTAGATGGTTTCAATATCTTCCTCTCCCGTGTTCATGACACGGTCTGCAAATGCTTTTAACAGCTTTTCATTGAAGTTACGAATCCAGCGCGCGTTACTGTGATCGAGAGAACAACGGTAAGCACGTTTTACCTGCTGCGCGTAGTACTCTTCGTTCTCGAACTTGTACTGTTTTTTTGCCAGTTCTTTTTCTCCGATTTCAACAATCTCATCCGGAGTAAAGTCCTCAAACACAAATTTATTTGGAACACGTGAAGTCAATCCCGGATTTGTTTTTAAGAACTGCTCCATTTCTTTGGTATAACCTGCGAAAATAATCATAATCTCGCCACGGTGGTCTTCCATATATTTTAAAATGGTATTGATTGCTTCAATACCGAAGTTGACATTCGCATCTTTTTTATTGAGCGCATACGCCTCATCGATAAATAACACGCCGCCTTTTGCCTTCTCTAATAATGCCAGTGTCTGCTGCGCCGTTCCACCTACATTCTGGGAAATAAAGTCCGGCTCCGATGCCTCAATCAGCTTAAATTCGTCGCTCTTAAATGCGCCTGACTCAAAAAGCACCTCTCCAATCAGACGGGCAACTGTCGTTTTTCCGGTTCCCGGATTCCCCATGAAAACGGAATGAAAGGACTGTTCCTGTGGTTCAAGTCCCTTGGCAATTCTCTGCTGGTTAAATTCCACCATGCGAAGCATTTTTTCAATTTCACGCTTCACACTGTTTAATCCTATCAGGTGCTCTAACTGCTCTCTTGCGCTTTCTTTTGAAGTCTCGTCCTCACCTGCGGCACCTGAAACGCCGGATGCGCCCGTTGCCTTCTTCTGATAAGCAAAACTGCTCGTATCATCTGCTTCAATTCCAAGTTCTGACGCATTTCCCTCTGTGTAAACCAAATCACTTAACTGCAACATGGAGTGATCCGAAATGCGGATATTCGGGTCTGTAATACGGCTTACCGAAATCTTATCTCCATATACAATCGAATGGTCTCCAATAAACAAATCCACTTTCTGACTGTTCTGACCTAAGATACGCACTTCATCAAAGATGCAGACACTTGATTGTTCATCCACAACCATTGTTTCGTTGATGGTAGCGCCATGTAAAAACACTCTTCCATCCACTATCTTTACCGATGTCATTTCATCATTTTCGGACTCAAACCGCGCATTCTCTTTTCCAAAAACGGCTGCATCAAAATTTGGCTGGCTGATGACGCAGTTCTTTGTCGTCACAAGGCTGTTTTTCATCCACAACGCCGGATAGTCCTTTTCCGGCTCACAACCGGTAATGGTCGAATTCTCGATATGTACTGTGGAGTTTATGACATTGATTGCATTGGTATCCCCCGTGTAAATGCTGGAATTATTTATCTTTAACTCTGTATTCTCTACCGCAATCCGGCAGTCCCTGAAGTTACAGCCGTCTAACTCTAACTTGCCCTCCTCCATATAGGCTCTCATATACAATTTATCGTTTTCCATCACCGTAACATCATTCAAAATAAGATGTGCCCGATTTCCACCGTAAAGAACCGGATATACTTCTCCCTCCTGCTGCACACTTTCTAACACGACGTTGGTTAACGTCACCGTTGCCTCTTGTTTGCAATTTACCAGGTTAGTTTGTTCTTTTCCATAGCGAATCCATAAATTCTCGAATGTAACATTTGCTTTATTTTTAATTGCAACACGACCATGGATTACGTTGGTAAAATTCTGTGTTCCGTTTTCCCCTACGTTCGTTTTTCCAATGAATGTCAGATTCTTTTCTATTACCACACAATCGACATCCGGGCAATATCCCTCCTGAAATTCAATGACATCTCCATCCTTTGCTGCATTGACAGCCGGCATAAAATCCCAGGCATTCTGGTCTGCGCCTACTAAATATTTTGGCATTTATCTTCCCTCCCTATACACAGGCAACGCCATTTATCTTAAAAAGGTAACTTCTTTCACCTCTCCTGATTTTCTCTCTTTCATTCCTGCACAAATATTATACCGCACCTTTTATCCAGGGTGCAAGGTGCATTTCTGCGCCTCCAATGAAATATGACGAACTCATAAGCAATATCAAGAGCAAAAAAATCAATTTCAATTTCCACATCAGTAAAACCGATAGAACGCCTTTACTAAGATACCGGTTCTGCCGGCTGTCCTGCATCCAAAATTATCATCGATACACTCTGCGTTGTCAGCAAACCTGGAATTCATACAGAGCATTTTTTCGAATCCGGCGGCGTATACGGACAGAAAGTACCTTCGGAATTTTAAAATAAGATAAATCTTATCAACGGCTATTCCATCGCGGTTCGAGGATGTGATTTCCATGATATCTTGGACATATCGATACCATTTTTTATGAATTATCCAATTTTAAAGCATTTTACGGATGCTGGTTTACATAAAAATAGCCTGTTGGATAATAGGAATGATTTGAAAGAAAATTATCCAAAAAATCCTGTTATTTTACAGTATTTTTAACAAATTTTTTTAAGTCTACTGTATTTATCCAAAGTGAGTAAAATAGTTTACATAACACAGGTAATTTAGGACCTTTTTGGATATTTTTTTAGCTGAGACGTCTTATTTGTAAAATAGAATGTTCTTGTTTCCTATTTGTTGTACGCCAATCTCTTGTAATTGTTGTCGTTTATGTATTCCTCAAAAAGGAGAAGCTAATATCGCGTCTGATATGCCCTTTATCTACTTGGCAAGGGGCATATCTGTCACGATACTAACTTCTCTTTTTTGTTCTTAACTTAATGTTATTGTCCTCACGGTCTGGATAGTTTTCTGTTAGGGGAATTTTTCACTTTGTTCAGGCTATGAGGATTCTTTTTACTATTTCATTTTTATTTAAGCAACCCATTGTGTAATATAAACATAATTTTCATCGCTACCAGTGATTTCAAGATAATATCTTCTATATGGAGTGCCATCTCCATTACCATAATTGAAACCTTCCATTGCATTTGCTATGGCATTAGCATTTAATTCATCCTTGCTTAATGACCAACATCCTGAGCCCCAAGAAGCTTCATCCTTAATACTTGGGTCCCACACCATTCCCTGAGCTTCCACTTGGGAGCGATAATATGCAACTGCTTCTTCTGGGGTATATTTCTCAGCTGTTGTTGCTTCTTCTTCCCCTGTTCCCACTGCTGGCTCACTGTTGGCAGATTGGTCTGCTTGTGAATTATTCGCGGAACTATTGCCGGTGCTGTTATTTGTGCTTGCACTTTCATTTTTTGAGTTTGTAGTTTCTTTTTTTGCTGCTTCGTTTGTATTATTACTATTTGTTTCAGTGGTCTCATTTGAATTTGACGCCAAAGCCACATCCACATCATCATCTACTAACAGATATAATCTATCATACGGCGTGTTCTCCACAGGGTTTTCCAATGCAACCCAGGCATATCTTGACGAAGATGCAATAGCATGAAGTGTTACACCTTTTTTCACTTCCGCAATTTTTATACCCTCACTTGAATATAAACTCAAATCTTTCGGTGCAACAAAAGAGACATCTATATCTTTATCAAATTTACTTGCATCAATACTATATTCAGCATCTGAAGGTTCAACAAAAGTCAATCCATCATAAGTTGACACTGGAACAATGACCTCTTCTGTTGAATCAATGCTTTCTGTATTCATAACTTCTTTCTCAATCTTTTCTGTTGGCTCTACATTTTCATCCTGAGTTTTATTTCCACATCCAATTAATGAGAACATCATTGAAAATGTTAATAAAAGTACTGCAATTTTTTTATTTTTCATCTATTATTTCTCTTTTCATTTTTTATTTTTTATATTAAAAAAGTGTCTTCGACACTCTCAACTCCCCTAGCCCCTCATTCATGAGGGGTAGGGGTTTTCTTATCTCCTTCTTTATTGTAAAATTCTATTATGAATATATTACAATCCATCTTTACCGATTATTATGAACACATCATTTACCAACTCCATCCTCGTCCTGCTGTCATTGAAAATGTCAACAAGATGATTCATTGTGGTGACTCTTCTCACGGTGGTGCCATGTATGGCTGTCCTCACTGCGGAAATCTTAAATTTGTTCCCTTTCGCTGTAAAAGCCGTTTTTGCCCTTCCTGTGGAAACAAATACAACCAGCTTCGTTCTTTTCAGATGTCCTGCAAGCTCGTTTCCTGTGTTCACCGCCATTGTGTTTTCACCATCCCAGAGGAACTCCGCATTTATTTTCTCAAAGACAGGTCTCTCTTAAATTGCTTATTTCATTCTGTCCGTGACGTTGTCCTTCGTATGTTTTCCAAAATGAATAAAACTGAAAACTTTACTCCCGGATTTATCTGTGTTCTTCACACCTTTGGGCGTGACTTAAAATGGAATCCCCATATCCATGCCCTCATCTCTGAAGGCGGTGCTGGCAACATCACTCCCTGGCGTCCTGTCAAACACTTTGATTACAACTTTCTTCGTAATGCCTTCCGCAAAGTGCTGCTTGAACAGCTCTCCTTCCGTATTGGTCCCACCTTTCGTAAAGTTAAAAATGAAATGTACACAAAACACTCCAATGGTTTTTATGTTCGTGCAAAGCCAAATCTCTGCACTCCTGATATTACCATTAAATACATCAGCCGATACCTCGGCAGGCCTGTTATCGCCACATCACGTATTGATTATTATGACGGCGAAAATGTAACCTTTCATTACACCAGACACGAAGACAACAAAACAGTTACTGAAACCATCCCTGCTTTGAACTTCATCCAAAAACTAATTGTACACATCCCCGAAAAACATTTCAAAATGCTTCGCTACTATGGGATATATGCCAAACATCATAAACAGGAAAAGAATCTCCGTAAATGTATTTCTGCTGAAAAACAACATTTCCTGCGTTCTATCCAGGACTGGCGGCACTCCATTCTTCTCTCTTTCGGATACGACCCTCTCTGCTGTTCCGAATGTGGCACTTCTATGTTGGTTTTAGAAGTTTACCACAAAAAAACTGCACTATTTGAACAATATCGAAAGGTTATGGGATATGGATAACTCCATGCTCATAGTAATTCTTTCTCCATAGTCAGATAGTGCAGCTGTCCTAAACCAAAACAAAAAACTTCATAAACAACGTCACGGCGAATCCACCATTCGCTCTTTTGTCATGTCATTTTTTATTTCAAGTTCATTATACACTATTTCTGACTGTTTGAGAAATTTCCTATAAAGTGAAAAAGAAAATCCAGACCATCTATAATGATTCTAAACAGAATTACGGCGCCCCTAAAATAACCCAGGAACTTCGTAAATCCGGCGAAACCATTGCTGAACGCACTGTTGGTAAATACATGCGTGAAATGGGCATCAAAGCTCAGTGGATTAAGCCTTGGACTACTACAACCAGGGATTCTGATTTTAGTAATGAGCTTCACAACATCCTTGATGAGCAATTCAACCCTGAACGTCCTAACGCTGTCTGGTGCACCGATATCACATATATTTGGACTCAAGACGGCTTTGTTTACCTCAATTGCGTTATGGACTTATTTGCCAGGAAAATCATTGCCTGGACTCTCGCAGACACCATGGAAGTGTCTACTGTTATTGAAACCATTAATAAAGCTAAGGCTCGTCGTAATACCGATTTACCTTTGATAATACATTCAGATCGTGGTAGCCAGTATGTTTCAAATGCCTGGCGTGAAGCCACTAAATCAATGCAGCGAAGCTATTCTCATAGCGGTTATCCTTACGATAATGCTTGTATTGAATCCTTCCATTCCTTGATTAAAAGAGAATGGCTAAACAGGTTCAACATCAGAAACTATAGCCATGCATACAGGCTTGTCTTTGAATACATTGAAACCTTCTATAACACCGTCCGGATTCATAGTCATTGTGACTATATGTCCCCTGACGAATTTGAAAAACTGTATGAAAGGGTGAATGTTCTGCCGGCTGCTTAGCTGGCGGAACCTCTCATTTTAATTTGTACTAAATCTTGACATAGGACCAAATTTCATTTATAGCACATTTCAAAACATTTACAGCATCTTTGCAAAATCTCTCATGACCATTCAAATAAATTTTTATATTTTTTCTTTAACATATACACTATTTTCAAATATTTCTAGTTCAACAATAATATTTTCATAATTATCTATATGCCTTTGATATTTCTCAATTATCTCTTCCTTTGAATATTGCCGAGTTGCGCTCCCCATTTATGCTTCACCTCTTTTGTTTATTATTCAAAATCCCTTCAAAATTTGCTTTGTTCTGAATTTGTATTTCCCTGTTGCATTTGCACATCTATTGCTGTTCCCCAAAAATTTGTTATATAGTTTGTTAATTCTGTTTTTTCTTGTGCTATCTTTTTTTCTTCTTCTGAGAATGAATAATCTCTCCCAACTATTCCACTTTCTTCTAACGTCAAAGCCCAATCTAAAATATTATTTTTCACTCTGCTCAAAATAGAATATATTTGATTTTTTCCAAATTCTAATCTAAATTGGGTATTAACTCCACAACATTTTGCTACATACTTATTCATCTCAGCAGGTAGATTCATTACTAACATTGAGTTTTCAGCATTTCGGTATAAATCATATAGCTCTGAAATTGAATTTGGCAATTTTGTTTTCGTAAAAGCTTTTTCAGCTACTGCCGAATCCATCACTACTGGAATCCATACCCCTACAGGATTTAATGCTTTCAATTGTCCTTGTATCATTCTATATTCAGGAGTCTCTTTTTTCCCATATCCCTCTTGCTCACATTGTATCCACTCTTGAAAATCTGGCAACTTCAATTTCCGCGCAATAACATATGACTTTCTTAATAAAGATTCTATGTCTGCATTTTTATCCATAGCTTCTTTTTGTAGTTCCAAGACAATACCATTCATAATTTATTCCTCTTATATAAAAAGTAATTTTATTCCTTCTACAATCCCTGTCGCAATTAGACTTCCAGCCACACCAACAGATAAATTCTTCAATTCCATTAAAAGCATTTTTACTTTACCAGGATTTTCTTTCTTTTGAATTAAAGTATCAATTTCTGTTATTTTCTGTCTGACTTCTGTTGCTTTATCTCCAAACTCATCTTCTAACAAAGTGTCATACTTCTTAATTTTTGCAACAAACTCCGAAACCTTATCAAAATCTACTGTTTCCATATCAGTAATCGTTTGTGTTTGTGTAGAATTAACAGTTCCCTGCTGAAGCTGTATATTGCTTACACTTCCACAAAAATTATTTGTAATATTACTCATCCGTGCCTCCTGATACTGTTTTTCTTTATCCTGAAAATAATCTATACCTTCCATTGTTAAATAAACAGCCAACCTACCGCTAATATACATTGAACTAGCCTTCGTAATACAACCACATAATTTTAAATCATCTAATATTGCTTTTACATTAAACTTAACATTAGGTATTTCCATGAATTCATTTATATCACAACTTATAGCATCTTGACCTAATTCCCCTCTTTTTTTCAAAAGTATCTCCAAAAATTTTGCACTATCTTTTCTCAATGCAAACACTCCTATCCAAAATTATTGAGTTTCCATTCAATTCTCTTCTCTATTTACCAACTCTATTAGCATAAGCCTATTATACCATAGAAGTTTCTATAGAGAAATTCACTCTCAAAATTTAGATTTTATCAAAACACATTTTTATTGCACAACTGCCATATTGCATCCTTTTTGCCCACACCCCAATTCCAACATCAATACTTCTAAGCAAAAATAGAATTATCTCCCCTATTACCAAAAGCGATTTTCTAGTTGTATTTTCAGCCAATACGTGTTATATTGATTATACAAAAAGGGTGTCACCGATAGACGGTTGACCCGTTAAATTGTTTTGCTAAAAATAGCTGCTCAACTTGCTAGGTCGGGGCGGCTATTTTTGTGTCTTATTATTATCCTTACCAAAGGAATACCCTAATCCAAAGCAGGTTAAGCCGAAACTTACCACTGCGATAAAATCAACAATACTCATATGGCTTAGCCCTCCTTTCCAAGAAGCCAATGACTTCTTTCGATTCCCTTGCGGGTTTCTATGTAATCGGAGGGTCACAGTCCCTCCGTAGAGGGTCAACCGCCTACCGTTATGGTGACACCCAATGAAATTTTATCATAGACCATTGGCATTTTCAAATAAATATTCCATCTTTTCTTGTAAAAGAAAAAGACCTCATAGAACGGTTTCCCGCCCTACAAGGTCTTACTATCTCTATATCTTATTATTCAGCTTTTCCAACAGAACCAAATAATTCCATCTTCTCTTTTACAGTAGCTTTGATTGCTTCTGCACCTGGAGCTAATAACTTACGAGGATCGAATCCTTTTCCTTCTAAGTCTTTTCCAGCTTCGATGTATTTACGTGTAGCTTCCTGGAATGCTAACTGGCACTCTGTATTAACGTTAATCTTAGATACTCCAAGATCAATTGCTTTTTTGATCATATCTGCAGGGATACCTGTACCACCGTGAAGAACTAATGGCATTTTTCCTGTTTTTTCCTGAACTGCAGCTAATGTTTCGAAGCTTAATCCAGCCCAGTTTTCAGGATATTTTCCGTGAATGTTACCGATACCTGCTGCAAGCATATCTACACCAAGGTCAGCAATCATTTTACATTCGTTAGGATCTGCGCATTCGCCCATTCCTACAACACCGTCTTCTTCTCCACCGATAGAACCTACTTCAGCTTCGATAGACATTCCCATACCATGAGCAACTGCTACTAATTCTTTTGTCTTAGCAACGTTCTCTTCGATTGCGTAGTGGGAACCATCAAACATGATAGATGTGAATCCAGCTTTGATACATTTGTAGCATCCTTCGTAAGTACCATGGTCAAGATGTAATGCAACAGGAACTGTGATTCCTAATTCTTTATCCATAGCTTTTACCATTGCAGCAACAGTTTCAAAACCTGTCATGTATTTACCAGCACCCTCAGATACACCTAAGATGACTGGGGAGTTTAACTCCTGTGCTGTTAAAAGGATTGATTTTGTCCACTCAAGGTTGTTGATGTTGAACTGTCCAACAGCGTAATGTCCAGCTTTTGCTTTGTCTAACATTTCTTTTGCAGATACTAACATATTATATTCCTCCATTTGTTAAAAATAATTAGTACATTATCATGTGCAGATTGGTTTGCACCGCTCCGCCATAAAATAAACCCATATACGAGTTTATTATATATTACTTTTGTCCAAAAATAAAGTTAAAAATATAACAATCTTTCCTTTTCCTAATTGTCCTCTACTTAATTGTCCTCTACTTTTAACTCTAACGCCCGGTGTATATTCTTTACAATTACCTCTTCATGATCCCCGCCAAATTCTCCATCCAGCGTCCATGGAATCTCATGTTTGCAATGGAATCTGACTTCGTCTGTCTTAAATGAATAAATCATATCGGTATCATCAATCAGATTTGTAAGACTTGCCAAAATTTCATTTAACTCAATCGGGTTCTTTGGCTTCTTAATCAGAGTCACCTCAAAAACGCCATCGTCCAGCAGGACATCCTTACCTGTCATCCCTTTAAAACCACCGACAGAAGTCGAGTTCGTAATCATTCCATAGATAAATTCATCCTGGAGTCTGGTTGTACCATATTCCACCTGCATCAGATAGGCCGGAATATCGTGAAGACATTTCGCCCCCTCTAATATGTATGCAGCATGTCCTAAAATATTCTTCAAATTCTGGCTTGTCCGGTAAGATACCTCCGTAAAAAGTCCAAATGCAGCCACATACACGAAGGAGTCCCCGTTAAAGTCTCCGATATCACAGGCAAAATTTTTGCCGGACACCGCAACCTTTGCTGCTTTTACCATATCCTTTGGAATACCCAAAGAATTGGCGAAATCATTGGTGCTTCCCGCCGGGATATAGCCAAGCGGAACTTTTTTCTCACGTTTCATCATACCGGTTACGGCTTCATCCAAGGTGCCATCCCCGCCGCTGCAGACCACAAGGTCATATTCACCGGCATGATGCTCCACCTGATGCCTTGCATCATCCCTCGCCTGCGTCGGGTAAATGGTTACCTCATAATCCGCCTTTACCATTGTATCCACAATATCAAGAAGCTGATTTTTAATCTGAGCCTTTCCTGAAAATGGATTAAACACAAATAATAACTTCTTTTTCATAAATTCTCTCTCTTTATACGCTTTTATTTCTTACAGTTCTACCCTTATGAACTTCTGTAAAAGTGCTCTAGTTATCGGTCAGAAAACCAGCAATTGCTTCAACGGCCTCTGCTTCATCCTCTCCATTTGCTTCCACAACAATGGATGTTCCAGACAACAATCCAAGACTCATCATTCCCATAATGCTTTTTGCATTTACTTTTTTGGTATCAACTTCAAGATAAATCTCACTTGAAAATGCGTTTGCACGCTGAACTAAAAGTGCAATCGGTCTTGCTTCCAAATCGTTTGTCATCTGAATCGTTACATTCTTTTTCATTTTGTCCTCCATTAAAACATAAATAACACACTTGTTTCTCTCACTTATTCCTATCCTTCACGCAATTCCTCTGCAATTGCGCTTAGCTTTCGCAATCTATGATTTACCCCCGATTTTCCAACCGGTGGATTTAAATAAGTGCCTAACTCTTTGAGTGCTGACTCTGGATACTCCAATCTAAGAAGTGCCATCTCTTTCAAATTCTCCGGCAGACTGTCTAACCCCGCCGTATCTCTGATATATTCAATATCAAGAACCTGTTTTACCGCTGCATTCACCGTCTTGCTGATGTTTGCTGTCTCACAGTTTACCTTACGGTTTACAGAATTTCGCATCTCTTTTAAAATTCTGACATTTTCAAGATTCATCAGGGAAATATGCGCTTCCATGACGTTTAGCAAATCCACAATCTGGGAACCTTCTTTCAAATACACCACATAGTATTTTTTTCGAAGAACGATTTTCGCATCCATATCAAAGCTGTTAATCATTTCCTTTAACTGCTCCGCCTGGTGTTCATCCTTGCACACAATCTCAAAATGATAAGATTTATTCGGATCACTGATGGAACCACTTGCCAAAAATGCGCCCCGGATAAAGGCTCTTTTACAACAGGTCTGCTGAACCAAAATCCCGTTGACATCATTTGTGATGTGAGGCTTTTGCTTTTCTTCATCCCACATCTTAACTGCCTCATAAACACGTTTCCAATCCTGCGCCTTCGTGTTAGCAGTATCAAAATGAAATAATTTTTTTACCAGAATCCCGTATTTTTGCAAAAGGTTTTCATTTTCTGTATCAAGTAAAATGGTTGCGCCATTTTCGCCAATTTTCGCTTTTCCATCAAATGCAATCAGCGCTGCAAGTTCCGCAATCTGACAATGTCTGCTTTTCCCAATCTGTCCCGCTAATTCTTCCTTTACTTTACTTGAAAACGACATTCTTACTTTCCTCTCATTGCATCTTTCCCGATGTCACGATGTTCAATCTTAAGTCCATATTCTTTCTTTTTCTTCAATCGTTTGTACAGCTCATTGGCTAACGTTACCGAACGATGCTTGCCTCCGGTACAGCCGATTGCAATGACCAGCTGATTCTTGCCCTCGGTGATATAATTCGGCAGTAAAAAGTTAATCATATCTTCTAATTTATCTAAAAACTCATGTGCTTCCTTAAATTGAAGTACATAGTCCTGAATTTCTTTGTCATTTCCATTTTTTGCACGGAGTCCCTCTACATAATAAGGGTTTGGCAAAAAACGGACATCGAATACCAAATCGGCATCTGCCGGTATTCCATACTTAAAACCAAATGAGAGGACGGTGATAAACAGGTTCTTGTAGTCCTGCTGTAACACAAAAATCTTCTCAAGTTCAGCCTTTAGCTCCCTTGTCAGAAGCTGGCTGGTATCTATAATATAATTCGCACGTTTTTTCAAAAAATCAAGACGTTCCCGCTCTAAGGCAATTCCTTTGTCAACGCGCTCGCTTCCTGCTAATGGATGACTTCTTCTTGTCTCCTTGTAACGTTTTACCAGAACGGAATCCTCTGCATCCAAGAATAAAATGTCACAGGAATCTCCCTTTGCTTCAATCCGGTCCAGCACATCGCGAAGTTCATCTAAAGACTGTCCGCTTCTGATGTCGATTCCGACTGCAACCTTTTGCAATTCTGCATTTGACGCATCCGACAATTCTACAAACTTCTCTACCAATGGAATCGGAAGATTATCCACACAATAAAATCCGATATCCTCCATCATTTTTAATGCTGTACTTTTTCCTGCTCCGGACATTCCGGTCAATATTACAAATTTCATGTTTCCTCATCCTTTAAAATTCGCCAATCATTTTCACTTCTGGCTCTAACACAACACCATACTGTTCCTTTACTTTATCTGATACATCCTGCATCAGCTGTTTGATATCTGCCGCAGTTGCATCCCCAATATTTACCACAAATCCTGCATGTTTCTCAGAAACCTGTGCTCCACCAACGGTATAGCCTTTTAACCCTGCATCCATAATAAGCTTTCCTGCAAAATAACCCTCCGGGCGTTTGAAGGTACTTCCTGCACTCGGGTAATTGAGTGGCTGTTTCTCTGCTCTTCTATTCCGGTAATCTTCCATCGTATCACGAATCTGCTGCATATCGCCGCGCTCTAGACAAAGTGTTGCCTCTGTCACAATATAACCATGCTCTGGAATACAGCTATGACGATAGGACAAATCCAGTTCCTGCAATGACAGGACATGTTCTTTGCCATCTAAATCAAGAACCTTGACACTCTCAATGATATCTTTCATCTCGCCGCCATAGGCACCTGCGTTCATGACAACAGCTCCACCAACACTTCCCGGAATTCCTGCTGCAAACTCCATTCCGGTAAGAGAATGTTCTGCTGCTGCATTTGCTGCCTTTGCCAGCATGGTTCCGGCACCCACTGTCATGTGCGCTCCGTCAAAGCTGATTTCTTCTGCCGGCTTTCCGCAGACAATGACGACACCACGAATTCCTTTATCGCCTACCAAAAGATTGCTGCCATTTCCAATTACGGTATATGGCATTTGATGAAGTTTACATAATTTTATCACACTTGGAAGCTGAACCAGGTCTGGAGTGACCAGCAAATCTGCCGATCCTCCAACTCGGAATGTGGTATGCAGCTTCATCGGCTCCTGCTCCTTCCACTGCTCCTCATTCAATATTGTCTTTAATGCTTCTAAAAACTGCTGGTTCATTTCTGCTCCTTTATGCCTCTTTTAAGAACACTTTGTATCCTAAAAGTGCTTCATATAAATCTACTTTGCTGATGATTTCCCATGGTGCATGCATGTTCAATACAGCAACACCACTGTCAATAACATTCATGCCGTAATTTGCAAGAATGTAAGCGATGGTTCCACCGCCGCCCTGGTCTACTTTACCAAGTTCTGCGGTCTGGAAATAAACTTCATTTGTATCCATCATATTACGAAGCTTTCCTACATATTCTGCATTTGCATCATTGGAACCTGATTTTCCTCTTGCACCTGTATATTTGTTGAATACAAGACCTCTTCCAAAATATGCTGCATTACGTTTTTCCATAACAGCTGGATAGTTTGGATCAAATGCTGCTGATACGTCAGAAGATAATACCTTAGAATTGCGGAGTGCTCTTCTTAAGGCAATTCCGGAATATTTTCCGGTTGCATTCAATACTTCTGCCACACAGTCCTCGAAGAAATGAGACTGCATACCGGATGCTCCGACACTTCCGATTTCTTCTTTATCTACGAGCAGGCATACGCTTGTATACTCTGGATTCTCTGTCTGAACTGTTGCAACGAAAGATGGGTATGCGCATACTCTGTCGTCATGACCATATCCCATAATCATGCTTCTGTCTAAGCCATAATCTCTTGCTTCTCCGGCTGGTACCACCTCAATCTCAGCAGAAAGGAAATCTTCTTCTTCGAAGCCATATTCTTTTTCAATGATGCTTAAGATGTTGGCTTTTACTTTCTCTTTGACATCTTCTTTGTCTTCTGATGTTGGAATGCTTCCGATTAAGAGGTCTAAGTTCTCACCTTCGATTACTTTTGCACCTTTTTTATCTAACTGATCTGCTGCAAGATGAATCAACAAATCGCTGACACCTAAAACAGGATCACCCGGTTTATCACCGATATTTACCGTTACCACAGTTCCGTCTTTCTTTGCAACGACACCGTGAAGTGCAAGTGGAAGTGTTACCCACTGGTATTTCTTTACACCACCATAGTAGTGTGTATCTAACATACAAAGGTCTGTGTCCTCATACATTGGATTCTGTTTTAAATCCATACGAGGGGAATCGATATGAGCTCCTAAGATGTTCATACCTTCTTCTAAGTCTTTTTTTCCTAATACGAAAAGTGCAAGACCTTTTCCCATATTATTTGCATATACTTTATCACCGGCTTTTAAGCTTAACTTTTTGTCCATGACTTCTTTTAAGTCAACAAATCCGGCTTCCTTTGCCACTTTCTCTAATGCAGTAACACATTCGCGCTCTGTCTTACAGTTTGAAATAAACTGTCTGTACTCCTCTGCGAACTGAAAAACTGCTTCTCTTTTTGTTCCTTCCGGGTATTTCTCCCATGCATTTTTTCTTTCCATTTGACTTATGCTCCAATTTCTAAGTTATTTTAAGATCAGCATTTGCTGTTGTCTTCTATTCGTCATCCTCGTCGTTTCCTTTTGTCAGGTTCTCCTGCACACGACGGTATAATTCCTGGGCTGCGTTGTAACCCATCTTCTTTTGTCTGTGGTTAACGGCTGCTGCCTCACAGATGACAGCCAGGTTACGGCCAGGACGAATCGGAAGTGAATGGCAAACGACTTTGTTGCCAAGGAATTCTGTATATTCTTCCTCTAAACCAAGACGGTCATATTCATTCTCTTTCTTCCAGTCTTCCAGTTTGATGACAAGGTCAATCTGCTGTTTTTCCTTGACACATTCTACACCGAACAATGTCTTTACATCGATGATTCCGATTCCTCGAAGTTCAATGAAATAACGTGTGATATCCGGTGATGTTCCAATCAATGTATGTTCGTTGATTTTACGAATCTCTACAACATCATCTGTTACAAGACGATGTCCTCTCTTTACTAACTCCAGTGCAGCTTCACTCTTACCGATGCCGCTTTCTCCCATAATCAAAAGTCCTTCACCATAAACATCGACCAGTACCCCGTGAATGGTGATACATGGAGCAAGCTGCTCACTCAATACATAAATCAGCTCTGCCATGAATTCGGAAGTACTTCTCTTGGTTCCAAGAATCGGAATATTACTTTCCATCGCAATTTTTAAGAAAAGTTCATCCGGCTGTAAATCCCTGCAAAAGAAAATACATGGGATATCATACGCCATGAACTGGCGATAAATTTCTTCTTTTCTTTTCTCGTCTAACTGCTGTAAATAAGTATACTCAACTGTACCGATGATCTGTGAACGTGACTGTTCAAAATGCTCAAAATAACCGCTTAACTGCAACGCAGGTCTGTTTACATCACTCAGCATGATGCGATGTCCCTTTAACTCCATATCAGGGAGATAATTCTTCAGATCCATGATCTGCATGATTTTTGATACTGCTACACCATCCATACCTTTTTCTCCATTCTCACCAAGTGTTTTCTGTAAAAACCACTCTGTTATTTGTCAAATCTTTTGTTCCCTTAGTTATGCCCATCATACCATAGAAACAAGATTTCTTCAACTGCGGAAGAACTGATAAACAGATTGTGCAGCCTGTTCATTCATCGATGGAGTATCCAGTAAATCTTCCACTGTTGCAGACTTAATCGCATCCAAAGATTGATATTTTTTCATCAATGCTTTTCTCCTGGACGGGCCAATTCCCGGAATGTCATCCAGAATCGAATGTACCTGTGTCTTACTTCTTAACGAGCGGTGATATTCAATTGCAAAGCGATGCGCCTCATCCTGGACTCTTGTAATCAGCTTAAATCCTTCACTGTTCCGGTCAATCGGGATTTCTATGTTATGATAGTATAACCCGCGCGTCCGGTGATTATCATCCTTTACCATACCACATACTGGAATGTTAAGATGCAGTTCATCCAAAACCTGGAGCGCAATGTTAACCTGTCCGCGTCCACCATCCATCATGATTAAATCCGGGAATCTGGTAAAACTTCCGAACTCCGCTGACATCTCCTTTTTCGCAAGTTCTTCCTGTTCTTTCATTCCATGTGTAAATCGTCTGGTCAAAACCTCATGCATCGATGCATAATCATCCGGTCCCGTAATCGTCTTTAACTTGAACTTACGGTAATCGCTGCGTTTTGGCTTTCCTTTTTCGTAGACAATCATGGAACCTACGGTCTCAAATCCATTGATGTTTGAGATATCGAACGCCTCAATCCGCTGCAGTTCTTCCAGTTCCAAAAGATTCTGAATCTCTTTTAAAGCACCGATGGTTCTGCCTTCCTCACGGCGCATTTTTTCGCGGTCCTGACTTAAAACCAGTTTCGCATTTTTTTCTGCAAGCTCTACTAACTTTTCTTTCATGCCCTTCTGAGGCACTTTTATCAAGACCTTGCTGCCTCTCTTCTGGGATAACCATTCCGCCAAAACTTCCCGTTCCGCAAGATCCATCTGAAGCATAATCTCACGTGGGAAAAACGGAGTTCCGGAATAGAATTGCTTTATAAATGTAGTTAGAATCTGTTCCTTGGTATCATCCTCTCCTACTTTTACATAGAAGTGATCTCTGCCAATCAGCTTGCCATCGCGGATAAAAAAGACCTGCACAACCGCATCTCTGTCGTCTGCTGCAAGCGCAATAATATCTTTATCCTCCCCATCCGTGTGGGTAATCTTCTGTTTCTGTGCCACCTGTTTGACACTGTTTAACTGGTTTCGATACTCAATTGCTTTTTCAAATTCCATCTGCTCCGACGCTTCTAACATCTTCGTCTCAAGTTCGTTCATAATCGGCGCATAATTTCCATTTAAAAAGTCAATGACCTTATCCACATTTTTGCGGTATTCTTCTTTACTGATATACCCCTGACATGGTCCGGCGCACTGCTTGATATGGTAATTTAAACAAGGTCGTTCTTTTCCCATATCCCGTGGCAGTACCCTGTTACAGGTTCTTAAATGATAAAGTTTATTGACAAGTTCAATGGTTTCTTTTACTGCACCCGCGCTGGTGTAAGGGCCAAAATATCTGGATTTATCCCTCTTTTGCTGCCTGGAAAAAAGGACACGCGGAAAATCTTCTCCTACTGTCACCTTAATGTAAGGATAGGTTTTATCATCCCGCAGCATTGTATTGTATTTCGGGCGATGCTCCTTAATCAGGTTACATTCCAGGACAAGTGCCTCTAATTCGGAATCCGTTATAATGTATTCAAAGCGGGCAATCTGTTTTACCATCTGAGCCTTCTTAATCCCCTCATTATGGCTTGCCTGAAAGTATTGATGTACTCTCTTTGTCAGACTGACCGCTTTTCCAATATAAATAATTGCATCTTTATCATCATGCATAATATAAACTCCCGGTTGATCCGGGAGTTTTTTTAATTCTTCTTCTATATTAAACATTATTCACCATCGTTCTCATAGATTGAAGTCTGCTTTGTCATATTTGTATCATCTGTTACTGTCTGATCCACAAAGCTTCCTTTTGGAAGTTCGTCCTCAAACATTTCATCAGAAAGATGTTCTTCTTTTGCATCTTTCTGTCCGTCATTGGAATCCTTCTTCTCCTCTTCCGGGTCTGGAATTCCTTTGACCTCACGGAAAAGCTTCATGAACTCTTTTCCTGTAATTGTCTCATGCTCATACAGATATTCTGAAATCACATCTAATGCCTCACGGTTCTCTGTCAAAAGACGGGTTGCCTCATCATAAGCATTGTTGATGATATGAAGTACTTCTCCATCAATCTGTGCTGCAGTATCCTCACCACAAATCAATCCGGCACGATTGTCCAGATATTGGTTCTCAACGGTTGCAAGACACATCATACCAAATTTATCTGACATACCGTACTGTGTTACCATTGCACGTGCAATTGCGGTTGCATTCTCGATGTCGTTTGCAGCACCACTTGTTGCGGAGTTGAATACCAGCATCTCTGCTGCTCGTCCTGCCATATAGGTTGCAATCTTCGCAAGAAGTTCATCCTTAGTCTGCAGGAACTTCTCTTCCTCAGGTGTCTGTAAGGTATATCCTAATGCTCCCATGGTTCTTGGAACAATCGTAATCTTCTGAACTGGTTCAGTGTTCTTCTGTAATGCTGTCACAATTGCATGACCTACTTCATGGTAAGAAACAATCTTACGTTCCTTATCACTCATCACGCGGTCTTTCTTCTCTTTACCACCGACTGCCACAAGTTCAAATGCTTCAAACAAATCAGACTGGTTGACATATTTTCTTCCATTCTTTACCGCATTGATAGCTGCCTCATTGATCATATTGGCAAGGTCAGAACCTACAAGACCTGCTGTTGCAAGTGCGAGTGCATCCAAATCAACAGTCTCATCCATCATAACATCCTTGGAATGAACTTTTAAAGTCTCCAAACGTCCCTTCAAATCCGGCTTATCTACGATAATTCGTCTGTCGAAACGTCCCGGACGAAGAAGTGCTTTATCCAATACTTCCGGTCTGTTTGTAGCTGCTAAAATCAAAAGTCCTTTCGAACTGTCGAAACCATCCATCTCAGCCAGCAACTGGTTCAATGTCTGCTCACGCTCGTCATTGCCACCATATCTGGAATCACGGCTCTTACCAATCGCATCAATCTCATCGATGAAAATAATACACGGCGCCTGTTTCTGTGCTTCCTTGAACAAATCACGCACACGGGATGCTCCTACACCGACAAACATCTCAACAAAATCAGAACCTGCCAGTGAAAAGAATGGCACTTTTGCCTCGCCGGCAACTGCTTTTGCAAGCAATGTCTTACCGGTACCAGGAGGTCCTACTAAAAGAGCTCCCTTCGGCAGCTTCGCACCAATCTCGCGATATTTCTTCGGGTTATGAAGGAAATCTACCACTTCCTGCAAGGACTCTTTTGCCTCATCCTGTCCCGCAACATCCTTAAAGGTAACACCTGTCTGCTTTTCCACATAAACCTTCGCATTGCTCTTGCCAACGCCCATTGCACCGCCACCCATTTTTCTCATTAAGAAAAACAGAATGACCCATACAAGTGCTAACGGAATCAGGTAAGATAAAATGCTAATCAGCCAGCTTGATGTATTATCCGGTATTGTTCCATATACCTCAACGCCATAGGTAGATAAGGTATGATATAAGGTAGGGTCACTTACGATTCCACAGTAATAACTCTTCTGGGAAGTAACCGGGTAGAACAGGGATGTTATCTCATCCGACTGCGTCTTTTCATCCGAAACCGGTGTAATGTCAATCTCATAGTTGCCTATCTTAACAGACTTTACCTCTCCGTCTTTCACCATCTGGATAAACTCTGTGTAGGAAATCTCCTCCGAGCTCATCTGGGAATACCGGTTCGTCAAAAGGCTCATAATAAATAAAGCAACCAGCGAGATAAGAATAAAGATCATAATAGCCTGTCCATTCTTATTCCCCTTGTTACCGTTTTGATCATTTTGATTTCTATTGTTATTTATTTCGTTATTTGGTCCATTGTTGTCCATACGTCCATCCTTTGTATCCTTTCCTTAAGAATCTTCTTTATTATATTGAAAATATGCCCTAAAAGCAATATCTACTTCATGAACTTTTCGTTTCCTTTCTTAATATTTTATAAACATTAAGATTCCGGTGTCAAAAGGCAGCTCACAAATTAGTCGCTGGTAAATTGCACAAAGACAAGACTTTTTTGTGACTTTGAGGGAACATTAGAAAATCTTAGTATGCCCCAAAATATCCAGTGATGTTCTGCCACGGACGGCAGAACAAGGCTTCACGAGCCGCGGATGGCTCGTTGAATGCCGGTCTCGTCACTCTGAAATAATTTTCATCAGGCATACATAGAGTTTTCTTATGTTCACTCATCGGAACAAAATAGACTTGGCATTGTGCAATTTGCCAACAAGAAAACGGTAAGCTGCCTTTTGACACTGGAATCACATAAAAAAATATATATCCAAAAAACTTTTTTCGATTTTACTGGATTTCTTGAAAATGTGGTAGTATAATACATTGGTTATTATTTTAGGTTTTAAAATAATACGAAACGTTTTGCTAAAACAAGAAGGAAAATGCCTATCCCATTTTCCATTTATTGGTGCCGGTTTTCCGGCATTTTATGATAACAATATAAACATTTCACTATTTAGAGGAGGATAACCCTATGCCTGTAAAATACGTCTTTGTCACTGGCGGTGTTGTTTCCGGTCTTGGAAAAGGTATCACTGCTGCTTCCCTTGGAAGATTGTTAAAAGCCCGTGGCTACAAAGTGACTATGCAGAAATTTGACCCTTATATCAACATTGACCCTGGAACCATGAACCCGATTCAGCATGGTGAAGTTTTCGTGACCGATGACGGCGCTGAAACTGACCTTGACCTTGGACATTACGAGCGTTTTATCGATGAAAGTCTCACCAAAAATTCCAATGTCACAACCGGTAAAGTATACTGGTCCGTTTTACAGAAAGAACGTCGTGGCGATTACGGCGGTGGTACTGTCCAGGTAATTCCACATATTACCAACGAAATCAAGAGTCGTTTCTATCGTAATTTCACTTCTGATGATACACATATCGCAATTATCGAGGTCGGTGGTACCGTCGGCGATATCGAAAGTCAGCCATTTTTAGAGGCAATCCGTCAGTTCCAGCACGAGGTTGGACGCGAAAATGCCATTTTAGTCCACGTAACTTTAATTCCTTATTTAAAAGCTTCCGGAGAATTGAAAACAAAACCAACGCAGGCTTCCGTAAAAGAACTTCAGGGAATGGGTATTCAGCCGGATATCATTGTATGTCGTTCCGAGCAGCCGCTTGACCAGGGACTCCGTGATAAAATTGCATTATTCTGTAACGTTCCAAGCGACCACGTTTTACAGAACCTTGATGTGGAATATTTATATGAAGCACCACTTGCAATGGAAAAAGAAAATCTTGCAAAAGTTGCCTGTGAGTCTCTTCATTTAGCTTGCCCAGAACCAGATTTAAAAGACTGGGAAGCTATGGTAGATGCACTTCGCCATCCAAATAAGGAAGTAAAAATCGCACTTGTCGGAAAATATATTGCCTTACACGATGCTTACATCTCCGTTGTAGAAGCATTAAAGCACGGTGGAATCGCAGAGCATGCAACTGTAGATATCAAATGGATTGATGCAGAGACCTTGACTCCGGAAAATGCAGACGAGCTGTTAGGTGATGTTTCCGGTATCCTGGTTCCTGGTGGATTTGGTGTACGTGGTGTCGAAGGAAAAATTACTGCTGCAAAATATGCTCGTGAACATAAAGTTCCATATCTTGGACTTTGCCTTGGTATGCAGGTTTCCATCATTGAATTTGCTAGAAACGTCTGCGGACTTCACGATGCACACAGTATCGAATTAGATCCAAACACCACACATCCGGTTATCGCATTGATGCCTGATCAGAACGGTGTGGAAGATATCGGTGGAACTTTAAGACTTGGTTCTTATCCATGTGTCTTAGACAAGACTTCCAAGGCTTATGAAGTATACGGAACGGATCATATTGAGGAAAGACATCGTCATCGTTACGAAGTAAACAATGATTTCCGTTCTACTTTAACCGAACATGGCATGAAGCTTTGCGGTACTTCCCCTGACGGAAGAATCATTGAAATGATTGAACTTCCAGATCATCCATGGTACATTGCAACACAGGCTCATCCAGAGTTAAAGTCCAGACCAAACAGACCTCATCCTTTGTTCCACGGTTTCGTAGAAGCTGCAACAAAGTGCAAACGATAAAAATAAAAATAAAAAAAGAATCCTGCTTGCAGGATTCTCCGCCTGCGGCGGGTCGCATTTGCGACATTGTTCAACTCCGCCGCAGTGCGATCCGTGCGGAGCATTTTTTATGTAATAGAAACGAAATTTTCTATTACATAAAAAAGAAAAAGGCAGTTTCCTGCATCTTCTTTGTTTCCAAAGTATGTGCAGGGGAACTGCCTTTTTCTCTTTCTCACATCTGATATCCGAGGATACCTTGTCTCCCTTTTTTACATCTGATATTCGAGGATACCTTGTCTCTCTTTTTTTACATCTGATGTCTGACAACGCGGTATTCATCATCGTTCTGATAGTACGGACATTCTTTATAATGACCGGACATCATTCTTGCCGCATCATCTTCATCCATATCGACCTCACAATAGTAAGCCTCATCGTCTTCATCATACACATTGTATACACAAGTATCACAATTGGACTGCATTTTTCTACCTCCAGGTTACAATCACTTCATCATAAAGCTGATATAAAAATTCTTTTAACAGCTCTTCCTGCTTTTTCCAGTACTGCTCTGTTATCTCGTCTCCGTTTACAGTTGTAGTTGTAACATCCATGACCGCATCCACAATCTCTGGATTCAAATCATCCATCGCTTCTTCTACCACTGCCTCAAATGCACAATACGCATCGTTTGTCAGATAGAGAATGAAATTCTCTTTTGTCAGATTTCTCGCCTCATAGCTGTCTGTAAAAATATCATTTCCGACAGCGGCAATCTCTTCAAATTCTGTTTTCACATTTTTATATTCTACCGGGCAATAACTTTCCTTGAAAAAAGTATCAAATACCTCTTTGTCAATCTTTTGTTCCATCTTTTGCTATTCCTATTCTTTTCTATAATTTGATATGGTAATCAGTATATCACATCTTTTTGTCGAAACCAAATCGAACTTTACTTTTCTTATCCGCCGTGTTATTTTATTTTCAGATTTCAGTGTGAAGTGGCAAACTTTTGCCTGCACCATTATAAAAAGGAGGTTCCCTATGAACTATGATTCTCTTCCAAATGACCCTGTCATGTTGATGAGTTTTCTCAATACCCAGCTTCGCGACCATTATCCTTCTTTAGAGGCTCTTGCCGAAGCTTACGAATTTCAGGTTGAAGATGTCGTCGCAAAATTAAAAAGTATTGATTACGAGTATGATGCCAAGACAAACCAGTTTGTGTAGCAGCTTACTACCTCATCTCCCGGCGAATTCGTTTCCATTCCGGGCAAAATTGGTTGACATAACTCCAGAACCTTTGGTTATGACTCGCCTCGAGAAGATGACACATCTCATGAATCACAACGTATTCTAACTGTTCCTCTTTGCGGAACGCAAGTTCAAGATTCAGATTTACATGCCCTGTTCTCACATTGCAAGAACCCCAGCGCGTCTTCATTTTCCGTATGGTAAGCCCTGTCACGGTAACCCCAATCACAGGCTGCCATTTTTCAATCAGTTTCCATGCTTCCTCTTTTAAAAAGTTTCGGAAAAACTTTTCCTGTTCCGGTGTCAGCAGGTCGGATTCCATCACCGTTTCCCCCTGTTCTTCCCACCTTTTCTGATTTTTTCGAATCCAGTCTTCTTTACTTTTTACCAGACGGACAATCTCTTTCTCACTGACTCCATGCGGCGCTGATACCAAAATCGTGCCATCTTTTGGATTGATTCGAAGATAGAGATTCTTCATTTTCTTTTTTGTCACTTCAACTACCATATCGTCTATGGTAAACTGATACTTCTTTTCTTTCATTTATTTTATTCTAAAACTTTCTATTTTTTTGTGTGCTAGCTGTCAAACGGTTTTTGAACATTTTCTTTCTAACTGGAGTGCTGCATCTACTCTTGATATTTTTTCAGGATGGATGCTAAATACGCTTCGTACTGTGCTTTTACACGTTCAGGAGATTCAATCTGAACGCCTTCCCCAAGTCCTGTCACCCAGCCGAAAAACTGGCGGCTGACTGCGACATTAACTCTTGCAAGAATCTGCTCCTCCCCTTTCATCCGAAGCGAAACCTCTTTTCCAAACCGGTCAATCATAACTCCGGTCAGGCGTTTGTCGCATAACAAGGTAACGGTCTCCTCCTCGCCGGCAAACATTCCAAACGTCTTTTTTGCATATCCTGCAATGTCAAAATGCTCGAATACTTCTTTCCCTTCCCGCTTATCCACAGAAAGCTCAATCCGAAGCATTTTATCCACACGGTAATGCTTGATTTTTCCACTTTCACCATCGTAAGCAATCAGATAGTAATTTTCGTCATCCCAGGTTAAGCTCCATGGACTGACCTCATAAAATGCTCCATCCTTGCGCAGCTGCATCTCTTTTGTGACACTCCAGTCAAAATACTGGAAGCGGACTTTCACATTCTCACTGATGGCGTTGTAAATCAGATCTACATTATAATAGATACTCTCATTTGGCGTCTTAATGCGGTTCGTTACCACCACCTGGCGGTGTAACTGTTTCGCCTCATTTTTGCTGCACAGGGATTCTAATTTTGCAATCAGTTCTCTTGATTTTTTGGTTGTGATAAATTTCGATGACTGGACGGCGTCCACTAAAAGTTTTAGCTCGGCAAGCTCAAACTGACGGCTCGCCAGATAATAGCCTCCCGGCCGTTCTGTTTTCTTTACAATATCCAGTCCAAAATCCGCCAAGACGTCCATATCGCTGTAAATGCTCTTTCGCTCTGCCTTGATTCCATTCTGGTCAAGATAGGAAATCAGGTCAGCAGTCGTCGCTGCATGATTCTCGTCTGTTTTCTCCATCAGGTATTGCATCAGGTATAACAGTTTTTGTTTCTGCTTTTCAGATTTCGCCATCGCTTTTATCCTTTCTTTTTCAGGCAGTCTCAAATTATCATTCAGGTTATATTAAAAACAGTTTTCACTGCTTGGTAATTGACATAACTGTTTTTTATCTAACCTTAACTATATCTTGTTCCTTTGCAAAAGGCAAGTGAGTTGTGCAACCATTACAATTATTTTACTTGCAACTTATTTTTTTTGTGCTATAATATAGTTAAATCAAATAACGATTACCGAGAGACGTGAGCAAGGTAACTAGAGCGAAGTAATTCGCTTTGTTTCCTTGCTCTTTTTTCGTCTTCAAATTTGTCACAATCGTAACCATTTTTATAAAAGAAAAGGAGATCTTATTATGTATGATGTAGCAATTATCGGTGCCGGTGTCGTTGGCAGTGCAATTGCAAGGGAATTATCCAGATACCAGGTGAAAGCCTGTGTCATTGAACGTGAGGAAGATGTCTGCTGCGGAACTTCCAAAGCAAACAGTGCCATTATCCACGCTGGATTCGACGCAACACCAGGAACTTTAAAAGCCCGCTTGAATGTACGCGGAAATGAAATTATGGATCAGCTTTCCAAGGAACTTGACATTCCATTTAAGCGGAACGGCTCCCTTGTCGTCTGTACCAAAGACCAGGACCCTGCCGGACTGGATGCCTTACTTGAAAAAGGAAAAGAAAACGGTGTCCCTGGACTTGAGATTTTAAGCCGCGAGCAGCTTCTTTCCATGGAACCAAACCTTAGCGATGATGTCACCTGTGCTCTTTTTGCACCGACCGGCGGTATCGTTTGTCCGTTCCACATGACGATGGCTTTTGCAGAGAATGCATTTACAAATGGAGTTGAATTTTTCTTAAACACAGAGGTAACTTCCATTGAAAAAGCAGCCGAAGGATATAAGCTTTCCCTTCACAACCGTGAAAAAGAAGAAACATCCATCTTAGAGACCAAGGTTGTTATCAACGCAGCTGGCGTCTATGCGGACACCTTTAACAATATGGTAAGCGAACACAAGCTTCACATTACCGCCAGAAAGGGAGAATACATGCTGTTAGATAAGGATGCCGGAACACATGTCAGCCATACCGTTTTCCAGCTTCCAAGCAAAATGGGAAAAGGCGTTCTTGTCACACCAACCGTACACGGCAACCTTCTCGTTGGCCCTACCGCAGTTGATGTCGAGGACAAAGAAGCAGTCAACACCACATTAGCCGGACTTGACTCTCTTGGAAAAACCGCTTCCCTCAGCGTCAAAAATATTCCGCTCCGCCAGGTTATCACCTCCTTTGCAGGACTTCGTGCTCATGAGGACGGAGGCGATTTCGTGATTGGCGAAGCAGCTGATGCAAAAGGATTTGTCAATGTTGCCGGCATCGAATCACCGGGACTTTCCTCTGCACCTGCTATCGGAGAAATGGTTGCAACGCTGGTAAAAGAAATGCTTTCCCTTTCCGAAAATCCTCATTTTAACGGAAACCGAAAAGGCATTCTCCGACCGGAAAAACTCTCCTTAGAAGAGCGCAATGCATTAATCAAAGAACAGCCGGCATACGGAAACATCATCTGCCGCTGTGAAATGATTACCGAAGGTGAAATCATGGATGCGATTCACCGTCCACTCGGCGCACGTTCCCTCGATGGAGTAAAACGCCGTACCCGTGCCGGAATGGGACGCTGCCAGTCAGGCTTTTGTTCTCCACGTACCATGGAAATCTTAGAGCGTGAGGTTCCACTTAGCATGTTTGACATTACCAAAAACGGCGTTGGTTCCAACCTTGTATATGGACATAACAAAGAAATTTAACTACAAATGTATTTTGATAGAATAGAGAGGATTCATCTTATGAAAAATTATGATTTAGTAATCGTCGGTGGTGGTCCTGCCGGACTCGCAGCCGCAGTTTCCGCAAAAGATAATGGAATCGAAAGTATTTTAATCATAGAGCGCGACAAGGAACTTGGTGGTATCTTGAACCAGTGTATTCACAATGGTTTCGGTCTTCATACTTTTAAGGAAGAATTAACCGGCCCGGAATATGCATCCCGCTTTATTGAGCAGGCAAAAGAACGTAACATTGCCTACAAGTTAAATACCATGGTTATGGATATTTCCCCTGAGAAAAAAGTAACCGCCATGAACCGTGAGGACGGTATGTTTGAGATTCAGGCAAAAGCCATCATCCTTGCCATGGGATGCAGAGAGCGCTCCAGAGGTGCCTTAAACATCCCGGGTTACCGACCAGCCGGCATTTTCTCCGCCGGAACCGCACAGCGTCTTGTCAACATGGAAGGATATATGCCGGGACGTGAGGTTGTCATTTTAGGTTCCGGTGATATCGGACTTATCATGGCAAGACGAATGACCTTAGAGGGTGCCAAAGTAAAAGTCGTTGCAGAGTTAATGCCATATTCCGGCGGTCTGAAACGAAACATCGTGCAGTGCTTAAATGATTTTGACATCCCATTAAAATTAAGCCATACCGTTGTCGATATCGAAGGAAAAGACCGTGTCAAAGCTGTTACCATCGCCGAAGTCGGCCCTGACCGCAAACCGATCCCAGGCACCGAAGAACGTTACACCTGCGACACCTTATTGCTTTCCTGTGGTCTTCTCCCGGAAAACGAATTAAGCAAAGCTGCCGGCGTTGAAATCAATCCGGTCACCTCTGGTCCAATCGTAAACGACAGCTTAGAAACCAGTATCGACGGCGTGTTTGCCTGCGGAAATGTCCTTCACGTACATGACCTTGTCGACTATGTTTCTCAGGAAGCTGCTACCGCTGGAAAAAATGCTGCAAAATATATTCAAAACGGAAAAGATATCGATGCAAAAGAAGTCGAAATTCTGCCAGTGGACGGCGTCCGCTACACGGTTCCAAAATTTATCCGTCCAACCGAGATGGAAGATACCCTTACCGTTCGTTTCCGTGTCGGCGATGTTTTCAAAAACAAAGCAATTGCAACTTACTTTGATGACACCTTAATCAGCAAACGCAAACGTCCTGTTATGGCACCAGGTGAGATGGAACAGGTTATTTTAGATAAGAAAAAATTAGCCGAATTCCCGGATCTTTCGAAGATTACCATTAAGATTGAGGATGTTTAACAGATAAACCAGATTTCGAATGTCTGATTTACATCATTGTACGAATTGTAGATATTATTGATATTTTAGATTAAATTCCTGCAATTGCAGGTAAGGAGGAATCATATATGGAAACAAAGAATCTGACTTGTATCGGCTGCCCGCTCGGCTGCTCGCTTACCGTCACATTAGAAAATAAAACCGTGACATCTGTTACCGGAAATACCTGTCCAAGGGGAGATGCTTATGCAAGAAAAGAAGTGACAAACCCAACCAGAATTGTCACCTCCTCCGTCAAAGTAGAAGGTGGAAATCTTCCGGTTGTCTCGGTCAAAACCAAAGAAGACATTCCAAAATCCAAAATTTTTGCATGCACCGAAGCCTTAAAAGATGTCGTAGCCAAAGCTCCTGTACACATCGGGGATGTCCTTTGCAGCAATGTTGCCGGAACCGGCGTTGATATTGTTGCAACCAAAAATATTGAACGAATTTAACATACATTCGTTTTTTCCTTTTATTTTATAGTGGTATTCTGAGGGGAGTTCTACTATAATAATAGGGTGTTGGTATTTTTGCCAGCGCCCTATTTTAGTGTATTGTAAACGGAGGGAAACCATTACTTATGAAAAAAGAATTCAGAGAGGCTTTAGAAGATTCTCCGATTATCGCTGCCATCAAAGACGATGCGGGACTTTCCAAATGCCTTTCCAGTGAAAGCAAGATTATTTTTATCCTTTATGGAGATATTTGTAATATTACCGAAATTGTAGAAAAAGTGAAGGCATCCGGAAAGCTTGCCATGGTTCATATCGACCTGATTAACGGTCTTAGTTCCAAGGAAATTTCCGTTGACTTTATCAAAAAATACACCCACGCAGATGGTATTATCACTACCAAACCTGCACTGATTAAGCGTGCCAAAGAATTGTCACTCTACACGATTCTTCGTCTTTTCGTCATCGACTCCATGGCTTATGAGAACATCGACAAGCAATTAAAAAATGCCAAACCGGATTTGATTGAGATTCTTCCTGCACTCATGCCAAAAGTCGTCTCAAAAATCTGTAAACTTTCAACTACACCTGTCATTGCAGGCGGACTTGTCGCAGACAAGGAGGATGTGATGTCACTGTTGACCGCAGGCGCCGTCAGCGTATCCTCCACGAACCCTGCCATTTGGTTCTTATAATTCAACCACCACGATACGTTGGTCATGTAATTTTTACTCTGATTTCCTTTCATGAAAAAGTGTGCGCTTGCAGCATACTCTTCCACTCCGCGAGGTACGCAGCTTTGCAAGCTTGTTTGCATTTGCAGCATTGTCCAGCTCCGTCACAGTGTAATCCTCGCGGAGCCTTTTTTCTGTTATTGATTCCAAATTGAAGTTTCTTGCTTTTATGGCATATGCTTTGGCATTATTCCGGGCATTCATTGATTGCTGAATCGATTTTTTGATTTTGTGACATATGCGGATAACGCTAGAAATCGGATGAAAAAATCTATTTTATAAATATGACATCTCACTTGAAAAATTACCCAAAACCACCTCGAATTACGAATGTTATGTAAACCATTTTGCTGATTTTGAATAAATACAGGGGAATCTTAAAAATTTGTCCAAAATTCTGTAAAAAAGCTTGATTTTTTGGATAATTTTCTTCAAACTCATCACTATTGTCCAATGGGATATTTTTATGTAAACCAGCACCCTTCAAAATGAATCAAATTGGGATTATTTATGAAAAATGGCATAGCAAGAAAACTTACCTATATCAGCAACTTTTCCTGCTATGCCTGTAATTTTTAGGCTATACCTGTGCTTCTTCTGGCTATATTATTACTTCTTACACCACGTCTGCACATTTCCAGCTATGCCTGTTATTTTAGGCTACGCCTGCGCTTCCCCTGGCTTATCTTTCATGACAATCTTTAATAAGATTGGGGTAATCAATGTGGTGACAATCACTACCACAACGATTGGTGCAAACAGTGTGTCATCTAACATTCCACACTGGTATCCTTTCTGCGCAACAATCAGGGCGACCTCACCACGGGAAATCATACCGACACCGACCTGAAGCGCTTCCCTTGTTGTACATTTACAAAGCTTTGCACCGAGTCCACAGCCAAGAACCTTTGTTAAAATTGCAACAATCAATAAGATAACTGAGAAAATCCAGATACTTGCATCCATTCCACCTAAAGTAACCTTTAAACCAACGCTGGCAAAGAATACCGGGGAGAAGATGAGGTATGATGCAATCTCACAACGTCTTGCGACGTATGGGCCAACTTTTAAGGAACAAAGCATCAATCCTGCAAAATAGGCACCTGTAATATCGGCAATTCCAAAGAATTCTTCGGAAATGTATCCCAATATAAAACAGAATGCAACTGCAAAAATAACCACACGTCTTTTTTCATCCTGTCCTTCGATAAAATTCTTCATCTTTGAAACAATGAACCAAAGAATTCCAATCAGGATAAAGTAAAGCACAATTTTAATGGCAACCGATAACGGACTGATGGATGGGTCTTTTAAGCTTGTTACAATGGTAAGCACGATAATACCTACGATATCATCAATCACCGCTGCGCCAAGAATCGTTGTTCCAACTTTTCCCTTCAATTTTCCAAGCTCACGCAAGGTTTCCACCGTGATACTTACTGAGGTTGCAGTCAAAACAACACCGACAAAGACCGCTTTTAACACTTCGTCATAGTCTGCAAAATCCGTATGGAAAAAGAGTGCATAACTTAAGAAACCGCCAAGTAATGGCACAATGACACCGATCATAGCAGTTACAAAAGATGCAACACCATTCTTTTTCAGCTCGCCTAAATCCGTCTCAAGACCGGCACTGAACATCAAAAGCATAACACCGATTTCGGCTGTCAACTCCAAAAAGTATCCCGTATCACCGGTCATTGAAATCTCATTTAAACAAGATGGTCCTAAAATGACACCGGCCAATAAGGCTCCTACGACTGCTGGCATATGCACTTTTCTAGAGAAAAGGCCAAGCACTTTCGTTGAAATCAAAATGATTGCTAAAAATAATAAAAATGAATATGATTCCATATTTTTCTTCCTTTCTTAAGAGTCTTACGATTGAAAAAAGGCTACCACAACTTTCTTCGAACTTGTCTATTCTACTCTCTTTCCATGCAAAATGTAATTGACGTTTTCCACAAAGATGAAAAGGCAGCTCTTTCGAGCTGCCTTTTCGAGGAGTTTAGTTATGAAAATGTTAATCTATCTAAAGGAATTTGGCTTATGCAAATCGGTTATGGAGTACCGACTCACTTCCTTTTGATAAGAACAGTATATCCAGAAAATATGTCCGAATTGTGAAGGAATTCGAAAACATTTCTAAAATTCATTCCTACAAATTTTAGATTTTATTTATAATTAATTTGCACATTGTTTATAAGTACGGCAAATAAATACAAAAATCGCAAAAATATTACAAAACCCTTGTTTTTACGGCATTTGTGGTATCAAAAAGTATGCCAGAGCAGTTGTTTTGCCAGGGCTGTTTTCTGTTCGGTTCCTTCTGTGTTTTCAAAAATTACGGTTCCTTTTTGTGGTGTTGTGTTTAGCAGATTTTTTTCTTTGAGCCTGCGGTAAGTTTCGTGGGCCGTTCCCTCTCCACCGTCAAAAAGTGTGACCGAATCCCCTAACATTTTCTGAATCACATTTTTTACAAGCGGATAATGTGTACAGCCTAACACGGCGGAATCTATTTTTTTATCTGCAAACGGGGCAAACAATTCCTTAAAATATGCTTCGAGTGCCTCCCCTTCTAGCTCTCCTCGCTCCACGAACTCCACCAGTCCCGGACATGGAAGAGAAATAATCTCAGCCTCATTTTCATATCGTTTCATCAGTGCATGAAATTTTTCTTCCCGGAGTGTCATCGGCGTAGCCATCACAAGAACATTAGGATGCTCTTTCTGTAACACTGCTGGCTTTAGTGCCGGCTCAATCCCGATAATCGGCATATCCTTATGATGCTCCCTTAGTATCTGGATTGCAGCACTGGTTGCGGTATTGCATGCAACTACAATTGCTTTTGCACCTTTTCCAATCAAATATTCAATATTGTTACAGGTTAATTTCTGAACCTCCTGCAGACTCTTCGTTCCATACGGTGCATGTTTCGAATCCCCTAAATATAAATAGTTTTCGTTTGGTAAAAAAGCTACCAGCTCCCTTAAAACACTGATTCCACCCAAACCGGAGTCAAACACTCCAATCGGCTGCTGCATTTGTTCCATTTCTTACTCCATTCCTGCGCATATGCTGCACATTGCTCTTATGCTAAATTTCCCATTCTACACGGCTTCCTCTCTCTGTCCGCGTTACGATGAGTTTTTGATCAATCTGTTCTTTCAATTCGGTCACATGGGAAATGATTCCGACTAAGCGGCTGTCTCCAGCCAGCTCATTTAAAACCTCAATCGCCTGTTTTCTTGCCTGTGCATCCAACGAGCCAAATCCTTCGTCGATAAACATCATATCTAGCCGGATGGCTCCTGCATTGCGTCCTACAATATCGGAAAGTCCAAGCGCCATCGCAAGTGCGGCAAGAAAAGATTCCCCGCCCGACAATGTCTTGACATCACGCTCACTGTCTGTAATCAGGCTGTATACAGACAAATCCAATCCCTCGTTTGCCTTTTTCCCGGAATTGGCACCTTCCTTTAATTTGAGCATAAACTGATGATTGCTCATCGTCAACAGTCTTTTGTTCGCCTCCGCAATAATCTGTTTAAAATAACTCCTTTGAATGTAGGTCTCAAAATCTATTTTAGCAGACCCTGTCAACCTTCCATTTGCAGTCTTCGAAAGACTCTTAATCACACGGTCCTGTTCCTCAAGCTGTTTTGCCCGCTCTAAGTAACGGTTGGTGTGTTCTAATATGCTTTGATTCTGCTCTAATGCCGCATGAATGGCAAGCTGCTCTTTTTCAAGCTCCTGGACCACCTTCTGCTCCGTGGAAATCTTGTTTTCCAGGCCAGTGATTTCACATCTTTCCTGCCCCTGCGTCTTTTCTAATAAAATCTGTAACTGCCCCTCATTTTTCTGACATGCCTGTTCGTAATCCCGCAGCCAGTTTTCAAGGCTTTGCCGTTTCTCTTCACTGCAATAAGCTTCATGATAGGACGCTTCATCCAAAAATCCTTCCGCTTTTCTTTTTTCCTCATAGAGCAGCTTTTGCTTTCCGGACTCTTGTTCTAACAGATTTGCATTTTCCAGCTCCTGCTTTTGTCCGCCCTCTTGCAGATGCAGTTTTTCCAGAAAGCTTTCATAAAATTTTTTCGTCTGTTCCAGCGAAGCAGTTTCTTTTGCCAGCACGTCCTTTAATCGCTGCCATTCCATTTTTGCCTGCGCTCCACTCTCAAACGCAATTCCCTCTCTTTTTTGTTTGATTTGTGTGCGCAATACCAACAATTTCTGGTAGGATTCCTGGAGACCTTCTTTGGTCACACGACCCTCCCGCTCTCTTGTTTCACCGGTATCCTTCGAAAACCGGTCTAAGTAAGCGTCCTCCTCCATGCCGGACTCTTCCTGGAAATGTTCCCTCTCATATCGAATCTGCAACTCCAGTTCGGAACACTCCTTCTTTTTCTGCTCTAACTGCTGGTAAAGGGCATCCGTCCGCTCCTCCGCCTGATTGCGGAATTCCTTTTTCTCCTTTACCTCTGCCTCTGTCACCGCCTGCGCGGAAAGCGTTGCCGGGGATGGATGACTGGTGGAGCCACAGACCGGGCAAGGTTGATTTTCCTCTAATTTTTCTGCCAGAATTCCAGCCTGCTCCTGCAAAAAAATCTGATAGGCATCCTCGTAGTCTTTGGCAGCCTGTTTTGCCAGCCCTGCTGCCACCACCCATTCTTCTTTTTTCTTTTCCTGCTCCGCAAGGTTCTTTTCCAGCTTCCCAACAAGAAGAAGATTTTGTTTTGCCCAACTACATATGTCGTTGATATAACTTTTCCGATCGGCATCATAGGATTGCTTTACCTGTTTTTCCTGCTGCAACAATTGTTCCAGTTCTTCATAAACAGGAAACGTCTCCTCTATCGCATGCATTTTTTTGGTAAGTTCTTCCTCTCGCTCTCCAAAGCGCTTTGTCTCTGCCTGTAATTTCTCTGCCCAAGCCCGTTCCTCTTTCCTTGCACGCTCTAAATCTGTCTCCAGCTCTTTTAATCTTTTCCTGGATTCCAAAAGGCGCCTCGCTGCTCCTAAGTGTTTTTCTTCCTCCACAAATACCCTTGCAGCCCCGTCTGCCTTTCTTTTTTGCTCTGTCACCCTTTGCTGCTCGTCTTTTTGCTGTTCCAGAAATTGTTTCTCTTGTTGCAGCTTTTCCAACGAATCAAACAACTTTTGTTTTTCCTGTTCCTTCGCAAACTCCTCTTTCCAGGAATCGAGCTGTTTCTGGCGCTCACCGCGCTCTTTTTTCATATCCTTTTCTTTTTCCTTTAACGTGGATACCAGTTCGTCTAACGGAAGTTCCTCGGTTCCTTCTATCCTTACAATATGAGCCTGTTCCTGCGCATACGCACGTTCATTTTCCGAGATTTTCTCGTCCATCTCAGAGGATGACCGGCGGAGTGACTCCTGAATCTTCCAATAGAAATCCGTCTTAAACAGCTTGGTAAAAATTGCTTTTCGCTCATCCGACTTTGTATACAATAACTTCAGAAAATCTCCCTGGGCAATCATGACAATCTGCGTAAACTGATCCGCACTAAGCCCTATGATTTCCTCTATTTTGGCGTCTGTCGCCGCCTTTTTTTCCGGGAAAACCAGCCCGTCCGGCATCGTAAGCTCTACGGTAGGTGCCACGCGCTGCTCCTTTTCCTTGCCGTTTTTTAGCTGTTTTAAAATCCGGTATTCGGGATTCCTTTTGATGCGGTAAACAGTATTCCCATACGCAAATGAAAAATCAACGTAAGTCACTGCCTCCGGGCTTGCATACTGGCTTCTCATCATGTTTCCGTTGCGCTCTCCACCGCTGGTCTGGTCGTAAAGCGCATAGGTGATTGCATCAAAAATCGTTGTTTTTCCCGCTCCGGTATCCCCTGTAATCAGGAAAATCCCGTGATCCTGCTTTGTAAAATCAATTGTAGTTACATCCGCGTAAGAACCAAACGCCGACATCGTCAGTTGTAACGGTTTCACTCCTCCTCACCTCCTATCTGCTTTTGAATCACTTCTCTTAAAAAAGCATCTTCTTCCTCACTTAACTCCCGGTGGTTCATCTCCTTGAAAAAGCTGCAAAATGCCTCATAAGGGTCAACATGTTCGACCTTCCCCGTCGTAAAGTTCAAAAGATTTCTCGTCCTTGCATTGTCTATTTTTATCTCTAAAATCCGTTCAAACACTGTTTCCAGCTGCTCTTTCGGACGGTTTGACTCCACCTCATCTGTGAGCGTGACGCTGACAAAATCTTTGGCATACTCTTTTTTTTCTAGGATATCTTCCAGTTTTCCCGTCAGTTTCCGCACTGCATGGCGCGGCTTAAGCGGATGAGAAGTCACAACCGCAGGCGTACCTTTTTCGCCTAATTCCACGACTGTAATCGCTTTTTCATCCGATGCTTCGCTCACGGAGTAAGGAAGCGGCGTGCCGCTGTAACGAAACCGTTCCTCGCCAATCTTTTGTGCGCGGTGAATGTGTCCGAGTGCTGCATAATCAAACGATGCAAGACAGCTTACATCCACATTTTCGATCCCGCCTACAATATGCATCTCCGAATCGCTGATCAAAGGCTCCGACGCCCCTGCGGTATAAAACTGGTGGCTTATAATTACATTTCTTCTTGCTGCATCAATCTCTTCCCGCGACAGCACCGCCTTTACGGCACCGTCGTAGCTTGTGATTTCTTCCTCCACCAGTTTTCGGACATAGCCCGGTTTAACAAACGGCAACAGATAGAAATCGACCGGTCCATAAGCATCCTCTAGTGTTACCTTTTTCACTTTCTCTTCCGGTGTAACCGGCGGCATTCCTGCAATGTATACATCATTTTTTGCCAGGATACTGCTTGCGAAATCAATTCTTCTGGCACTGTCATGATTCCCCGCAATCATCATCACGGGTATCGCCGGCTCTATTTCGGACAGGCTTGTTAAAAAGTTGTCAAACACGGACACTGCTTCTGCCGATGGCACTGCCACGTCGTAAATATCGCCGGCAAGAAGAATCGCATCCGGATGCTCTTTTTTTGCATAATCGACAATCTGTTGTAAAATAAAACGCTGTTCTTCACATAAATTATAGTGATGTAACTGTTTTCCAATATGAAGATCCGACAAATGAAAAAATTTCATAGTTTCCACGATTCCCTTCTATTTTCATATATTTTGCACTTGTTTTCAGATAAATTATAGTTTCCATTCTTTTTCTGGTGTAATATAATAAATAGCTATCATTTGACATACACCAACACGTTGAAACGAGAATGGAGATTTTTATGACCGATGACACTTTATTTAAAAATTATAAATTCTGTGCGCAATGCCGAAAGCCGCTTTCCCTCTCATACCCGGATGATATCTGTCCGGATTGCAAGGAACGCCAGCTTTTCAATGAGGTAAAAGAATATATCCGTTCCAATGTTGCGAATGAATATCAGGTCTGCGAACATTTTCACATTCCTCACCACAAAGTGCGCGAATGGATTCGAGAAGGACGAATTGAATATGTAAAAAAGGGCGATCAGGTTGTGATGATTTCTCTCCACTGCAAAAACTGCGGTGCTCCTATCACCTTTGGTTCTCTTTGCTCAAAATGCCTGAAAATGCAAAATACGCAAAGAGGTCATGCCTATGCCGCACCCTCCAAAGAAAACGACGTCCGCATGCACTTTTTGGATTCTGAAAAACCGGATCTGCCATAAATTTTTCAAAAAATCAGGTATACAGCATTTCGAAAAAGTAAAAAAGGTCTGCCACATTACGATATTCCTCGTTTGTGACAGACCTTCTTTTTATTTCAAAAATCCATTGATAATCTGTTCTTCTGCTTCTTTCTCTGTCAATCCAAGTGTCATTAACTTAATTAACTGTTCGCCGGCAATTTTTCCAATTGCGGCTTCATGAATCAGGCTTGCATCGATATTATTGGCGGTAAGCTGTGGGCTTGCAGTCACACATGCCTTGTCCATAATGATGGCGTCACATTCACTATGACCTGCACACTCTGCATTTCCGTTCATGACGGAGAAGAATTCCTGCTTGGATTCCTCTTTTGCAACAGAACGGGAAACCAGATTACAACTGCAGCCTTTTCCATTCATATCAACGGTAAAGTCTGTTTTGGCATACTGTTTGCCGTGTGTCATGATATTCTCATGAATCTCTAAGGTTGCGCCGTCTGCAAGGTCACCCTTTGTCACACGGACGGTGGAATCGATTCCCTTAATCTGTGTGGTCTCCATCTCCATGTATGCACCCTCTTTTAAATGAACGATAGTCTGAGGATTCATCACATTCTTTCCATTTCCATCACCCTCACCATAGTGTCTTTCTATATAGCGGACTTTTGCATTCTTCTCTAAGTAAAAGGTATGAATTCCTTCGTGTTTGGAAGTATCCACACCACAGTTATGAATTCCACAACCGGCTACGATGGTAACGTCCGCACCCTCGCCGATGTAGAAATCATTGTATACACACTCCTGTAAACCACTCTGGCTTAACACAACTGGGATATGAACGCTCTCGTTTACAGTTCCCGGTTTGATGATGATGTCAATTCCATCTTTGTCTGTCTTTGAAACAATATCAATATTGGCAGTTGTGTTGCGGCCTTCCTTTTTCCCATTTGCACGGATGTTGTAAGCACCCTCTGGGATTTCATGCAGTCCTGCAACCTGCTCTAATAAATTCTTTTCTATAATATCCATATCTTAACCATGCCTTTCTTACGAACTATCGGAAATACACTTTGTGCACTCCTAAGGGTTATTGCGATATACGCACAAATACAGTCTAACGGCCTTCTATCTTATCCGTCAGTGTCTTGCAGGTCTCTGCTGTATGAAGAAGCTGTGGAAGTACCTCTTCCTTACTTCCTGCCGTCTGAATCTGTCCATCTGCAATCACCACAATCTTGTCCGCAATATCAAGAATCTTCTCCTGATGAGAAATGATTAAAATGGTTCCCTGAATCTCATCGCGCATCTTCTCGAATACCTTAATCAGGCTGTTAAAGCTCCACAAATCAATGCCTGCTTCTGGCTCATCAAAAATAGAAAGCTGTGTTCCTCTTGCCAAAATCATGGCAATCTCGATTCGTTTCAGCTCTCCACCGGAAAGACTTGCGTTAATCTCACGGTCGATATACTCTCTTGCACACAAGCCAACCTCGGAAAGAATGTCGCAGATATCGCCAACACTCATCTCTTTTCCTGCTGCAAGTGTTACCAAATCCTTTACGGTAAGTCCTTTAAAATGAACCGGCTGCTGAAATGCAAAACTGATTCCTTTTCTGGCACGTTCTGTGATATCCAGCCCTGTAATGTCTTCCCCATTGAACAGAATCTGTCCGCTTGTCGGCTTGATAATTCCGGCAATCATCTTGGCAAGTGTTGACTTTCCACCGCCGTTTGGTCCCGTAATTGCCACAAAATGATCTTCTATTGTCAAATTAATATTTTTTAAAATCTCTTTATTGTCACGATTATCATCAACTTCATATGTGATGTTTCTTAATTCTAACATGAATCCCTCCACAAACTTGATACTTACGGAGAATCCGCAGTTTCTCACGTTATTATATTATACTATCAATCAAATGGAGATACAAGGAAAATATTTCTAGAAAAATTCAGAGTTCTGTCGACTTTTTTGCTTGTTTATGCTAGACTTTTTTTAGAATATTTTTGCTTCAGAATACACATTGGAGTTTATCATGGCGAAAACAAACTTTTCCATAAAATCATTTTTTATTATTCTTGCAGGGTTTACCATTGCTCTGGGTCTGACCTTCCTGCTCTTTTCTTTTTTTCAGCAAGGAGGGCTTGCAGACGACAGCGTAACCTTAAACGATCACTGGAATCTTTCCATTAACGATACACACTATTCTGACGTTTCTTTATCGGACACTCTTTTCCCGGAAACCAATAAGGGAGACTATATCACTCTTTCCTGCACCCTTCCAGACACCGGACTTTCCCATGCACAGCTGATTCTTTTTTCCTGCCATTCTACCCTGAATGTCTCCATCAACGGCACTTCCGTTTACCGTTTTGGCGAGGAGCGGGCTGCCAAGAATAAAATGATTGGATACGGGAACCACTATCTGGAGCTTCCCATCTCTTATGCCGGGAAAACACTTTCCATCCAGATGAAAGTCACAGAAAATCACTCTTTTACCAGTGTGACTGCCCCGATTATCGCAGATGGATACCGCAGTCAGGAACTGTTTATGAGCAAGCATATTATGCCATTCTTTATTAGTGTTTTCTTGATTATATTTGGCATTGCGTTTCTCTTTTTATCTGTTATCATGTATAGCCTTTCGGGAAAATTCTTCCCGTTGGTGCAGCTTTCTTTGATTTCAATCTGCGTTGGAATGTGGACCTTCTGCAACTATCACCTGATGCAGCTTTTCACGCCGGATTTAGCGCTGTGCGCATATTTGGAATATACCAGCCTTTACGTTGCGCCGATTCCGGTTATGCTTTATTTTTACAACTATATCAAATCCTCGAAAAAGAAAATTTTTCCACATTTGTATCAGCTTTATCTGGTCGTATATACGGTCTTTCTGGCAGTCTGCTTTACCTGCCATACCATCGGTGTTGCACATTTTCCTGTATTTTTGCGCATCTTTCACGTGCTGGCCGTCATTATGCTTTTACTGATTATGTTAACCCCATTTTTCGGTTTCCAGACAAAGACCGTCGAATCGAGACTCTTAATCTGTGGTCTTTTGATTTTTGCACTGTTTGCTTCACTTGATTTAATCCGGTTTAATCTGGAAAAGTACACACATTATTTTCTTCGTGAAAGCTTTAACGGATTTCTTGCAATCGGTGCTGTGATTTTTATTCTGTTCCTGTTGGTCTCCTTCGCAGTCCAGCTGACCCAGAATGTCTATTCACAGGCAAAACAGGATCTTTTGGAGCATCAGGCAAACACGGACTCCATGACGGGACTTGCCAACCGCCGGTTCTGTCAAAAAGAAATGGAACAGTTCAAATCATTTCCGAAAAACCAGGTCTTTGGCATCCTTACCTTTGATCTTAACAACTTAAAACAGACCAACGATTCCCTTGGACATGAATACGGGGATAAACTGATTATTACCTTTGCAAATCTTCTGGCACAGACTTTTTCGGATTACGGAACCGTAGGGCGCACGGGCGGCGATGAATTTGTTGTACTTCTTCCAGATGTCAAAAAAAATGACGTGGACGCCCTGGTAAACACACTTTTTGCTAAAATTGCAGATACCAATCGCACCCTGCACGAGTTTACCATCAGTACTTCCTTTGGCTACGCTGAAAGTTCTGAGACTACCGACATTCTTGAGTTGTATAAACTTGCAGACAGCCGCATGTACGACTACAAACGTCGTTATAAAGGAAAATCCCTGGAACCAGAACTGTTCCCAGGGATCTAATCTTTCGCTTTGAAGTTATTTGACAACGGAACGTGGATATTTCACCATGATAGCATCTAACATCTCTTCGTCCGGTTCAAACTCGTACATTTTTACGGTCTCTCCGTCACGCCATACCACTTCATACACCTTGGCATCTGCTCTTCCGGATGCCACATTCTTTCTGGTGATGGTGCGGTCATTCTCATACTTGTACATGCTGCGGTCACCTTTTGGTGCAATCGCAAGCACATTGTCCATATCCATGTAGGCAACTTTCTTTCTTTTTCTTTTTGCCTTAATCATTGCAATCTTCAAATCACCTTCATAGTAGGTATATTCATATTCTACATCAGACTGAAACGCCTGCCAGTACCAGACTACTCCAAACACAATCAACGGTACCAGAAATACAAATGGATTGACCAGACACAGTACAAATGATAAACAGGCTAACACAAGCCAGAGCCATGTCATGACTTTTTTACCAGTGCTTTTTAGCTTTGGCACAACATTCAAAACTTCTCGCATAATTCTTCTTCTCCTAATCTTCAGTATCTATTCTCACTTCTCTTATTATAGAACGTTTTTTGTAAAAAACAAAGAGAAAGGATAGCTTTTTTTTATTCTATCATGTAAAATAAATCTTGCGAAGATTTTTTCGTAAAGTTTCGTACATTTTCATATTTTTTTAGATTTTGTTTAGAATTTATTCTTTTTTCTACGATAAAATCAAATTGTATTTTGTAGAGTAAAATTTCGAGAAGGGATGGGTTTTTATGATTTCTTACGAATACACCAGCAAAGACTGGACAACCTTCCAAGAAGGTATCAAAAGAGAATGGGCAATGACAAACGGCATCGGCGGTTATGCCGGAAGTTCCCTGATTGGAGCGCACAACCGGACACACCAGGGATGGCTGATTGCAAGCCTTCATCCGCCGATTGAGCGTTACCTTGTTTTTTCCAAAATAAATGAGGTGCTAACACGTGGCGATGAAACCTTTGATCTGACAACAGCGCAGCACAAACCGTTTGTTTATCAGGAAGGCCAGACTTATTTGAAACATGTTTCCTACGATGGCACCATCAGTTACTTTTACCAGATGGATCATCTTTCTTTTACACGTCATATCAGTTTAAAACGTGGAAAGAATCTTTGTGCTGTCGCTTATGAGATTGACAACGACGGCGCACCTGTCACCTTGTCTCTCACCCCACTGTTTAACTTCAGAGAACACAGCGAGAGCAGCAAACCGGAAGATTTTGATTTTGAGATTTCTTTGGATGGAAAGAATCTGACTCTGATTCCGAAAAAGATGCCAGATGTTGCCATTCTTTTTAAGACCAGCGAGGGAACCTTTCTCCCACGCAAAGACCTCTACGACTGCGACATGCAGCTTCAGACTGAGGTCGACCTTGAGACAGACGGACTTGACTCTCACTTTACCCCTTATAACATCTCAATCCAGATTCCGGCAGAGGTCTGTAAAAAAGTCAGCGTCACCTGCGAGGTTGTCCCAATTGCCAAATTAGAGAAAAAGAAGGCAGCTTCTATCTCTTCAACCTGCGCATTTACGATTTTGGAGGAAAACAAAAGCTACTACGAGACACTCCAGAAAAATGCAGGCTATCAGAATGAATTTGCCAACCAGCTTGTACTTGCCTCAGACGCTTTCCTTTGCTACCGGGAATCCACCGGATTAAAGACTGTACTTGCCGGACTTCCTTGGTTTACCGACTGGGGACGTGACACTATGATTGCTTTTACCGGACTGACCCTTTGCTGTGGGCGTTATCAGGACGCAAAGGACATTCTGGTTACTTTTTCCAGATATATTCATCATGGAATTGTGCCAAACATGTTCCCGGACACAAACGCAGAGCCACTTTATAACACTGTGGATGCCTCCCTTTGGTATTTTTACGCAGTTGACCAGTTCCTGCGCTATCAGAACACCAAGGCCGACTATGCTTTTGTAGAAAGAGAACTTTATCCGCATTTGAAAGAGATTCAGACCGCTTATGAAAACGGTACCGACTTTAGTATCTACATGGATAAGGACGGGCTTATTCATGCCGGAAGCGGCGTGGATCAGATTACCTGGATGGACGTGCGTGTCGGCGACTGGGTTCCGACTCCTCGTCATGGAAAACCGGTTGAAATCAATGCGTTATGGTACAATGCCTTAAAAGTAATGGAAGATCTTGCGACACGTTTTGGAGATGACCCAACGCATTACCGCGAATTATCAGAACAGGTGAAAGAATCCTTCCTCTCCAAGTTCTGGTACAAGGAGGCCGGCTGCCTTTATGATGTTGTGGACGGTGATGAAATCGATGACCACATCCGTCCAAACCAGATTTACGCCGTATCCTTACCATACAGCATGGTTCCAGATGATATGGCAGAAAAAATCGTATCGGTTGTAAAAGAAAAACTTTACGTTGGATGCGGACTCCGCTCCCTTTCCCGCGACCACAGGGAATACCACGGTATCTATTGCGGTGCGCTGGAAAAACGAGACGCCGCTTACCACCAGGGAACTGCCTGGGGCTTCTTGCTGGGCGGTTTCTTAAGTGCTTACTTAAAGGTAAACCATCACTCCAAAGAGAGTGTCAAAGAGGCTCTTAAGATGTTAGAACCTGTCACTGCACATTTATCTGACAACGGTTGTATTGGTTCCATCTCCGAAATCTTTGACGGTGATGCTCCTCACAATCCACGTGGCTGCTATGCACAGGCCTGGAGTGTCGGAGAAGTCTTACGTGCCTACACCCAGGATATTCTGCCTTATTTGTAAGATTTTGGTTTTATTAAGATTCGGGTGTTAAAAGGTCGCTTACAGTTTTCTTGCTGGAAAATTGCACAATGCCAAGTCTATTTTGTATTTTACAGCCCTCTGTTTTTGGTTAACAGGGGGCTGTTTTTTCTTTTCTTATTATTACTTATTACATTCATGGGATACTTTTCTTTTTGAAGGTTTTATGTTGGAATTTTTCATAACTTAGTGGAGGACAAATTGCACCATGACAGCTCTGCTTTGTGACTATGGAAGAACATTAGAAAATCTTAGTATGTCTGTCTTGGTACAGTGATGTTCTGCCAAGGATGGCAGAACAAGGCTTCACGGGCCACGGACGGCACGTTGAAGCCGGTCACGTCAAAACAAAGCCACTTTTTCAGACATACTTAGATTTTCTTATGTTCGCACATCGGAACAAAGCAGAGACGTCATGATACAATTTGTCCTTTACGAAACTATGCGCAATTTTTTCAAAAAAACTTTCAAAAAGTTACGCTTTTTTTCTTGACACAGGCTTTATCTTCATGTAAAATTGATTTTGTTGTGATGCAAAACGCCCAGTTAGCTCAGTTGGTAGAGCAGAGGACTGAAAATCCTCGTGTCTCTGGTTCGATTCCGGAACTGGGCATCACCTGCGGGTGTAGTTCAATGGTAGAACACCAGCCTTCCAAGCTGGATACGTGGGTTCGATTCCCATCACCCGCTTTAAGAACAGATTCAATCGAATCTGTTCTTTTTTGTTTCCGAAACTTTTCACAAAAGAAGCATTTTCATACCAATTTGCAGCTGTAAAGATAAGATATCGCATCCTCTTTACAGAACCGAAAGAAATGAGGGATATTTTGGAGAAGAAAACAGATTTTAAGGCACTGTCCGGGAAAGCAAAGGCACAATATATTTTTGATTATTATAAGTGGCCCATTCTGATTGGAATTGTTGTTTTGATTATTCTGATTAAAGTAATCATTCATTTTGTAACTTATAAAGAGCCTGTTTTGAATGTAACTATGGTGAACTGCTATCAAACAGCCGAGAACACTGATACAAGCAGTTTCGATGACTTTTTTGAAAAAGAAGGATTTGATGCCGCCAAAGAATGTATCGGTTTTACAAACTCTTTGACCTGGAATCCAAAATCGAACGACTCCATGAGCGTCTCATCCTATGAGAGCATCGCCTTACACATAACGGCTGGTGATGAGGATGTATTTTTCGCTCCACCGGATGTTTTCGAGGCATTGGCTCCTGACGGCTGTATGCTGGATTTAAGAACACTTTTCTCCGATGAGGAATTAGACTCCTACTCCGATTTTCTGGTCTATACGACCGATTCAGAGACGCAGGAGACCTATCCATGTGGATTTGCTTTGAAAAACAATCCTTGGATTACAGAGCATGAATATTATGATGACACCTGCTACCTTGGTATACTGTATACAAGCAAGCATAAGGACACTGCTCTTGATTTTGTAGATTATATTATAAATCCATAGATTTCCCTTTCTGATATGCCATAAATGGAGGAAATTCCTTTTTGCAATCAATGCTGACTAAAAAGAAGGAGCTGGACACTAAAAACTCAGTGTTCAGCTCCTTTTTTATCAATAAAGCAAAGCATTCGCCTGCATCTGCTTCTATGCGACAATTACATCAAATCAATCCATGAATTATTTCAACACAACAACCGAATATGCTGGCATTGTCAGTGTTGTTCCTTCATAAGCAACCGGTTCTGTTCCGGTAAGCAGGCTTCCTCCAATGGAAAGGTCTTTGGTTTCTTCCCCGTTTACAGAAAGTCCGGCAAGATCTACCGTCTGTGTTTCGCCGGAAATATTGTAGACAAGTACCACCTGTTTGTCATCATAAGTTTTTGTAATAGTACAAATATTTTCATCGGAATAATCGCTTTCAAATGTTACATTACCATGCACAATTTCTGGATAGGCGTTCCGAATCTTAATGACTTGTTTCACATAATTGTAGATGGAATTCTCGTCGTCTTTTTGTTCTTCTAAACTGTCATATTTCATTTTGACGGTATCCATATCTTTTGGTCCATCACACATGCCCTTTGCGTTATCGTCTTTCGACCAGTACATCGGCGCTCTCTTATTCTCATCTTTTCCTGAACCTTTCATGCCGAGTTCCTCTCCATAATAAAGGAAGGCGCTTCCGCTCATCAGAAGGTTCATCGCCTGTGCAATCTTTGTCTGGCTCTCGGAATCATCCCCGGAATAATAACCAGCACCTCTTGCCATATCATGGTTGGTATAAAACGGTGCATCAATATAGTTTTCGTTATACTGGGAAATGGTATCCTGCAATGTCTCTAGCTCTTTTCCGTAGCTGCTTGCATTCTTGCCGGAGGAACGTTTGATGGTGTTTGCAATTAAACCGGTGCTGTCTGCAAAATCAAAATCAAAACAGCTGTCCATTCCGCTTGCATAATATTTGGCATAAGTCGGCAAATCCAGCCATGCCTCACCTACGATGTAGGCGTCTTCTTTTTTCTCTTTTACCATCTGGTTAAACCAGCTTAAAACCTCTACGTTCTTATCCACGCTGCCGGAATAATACTCTTTCACTGCATCCAGTCGGAAGCCGTCTACATCATGCGCAAGCCAGAAATCCACAATCTTGTCAAACTCTGCACGAACTGCATCGGAACCGAGATTTAAGTCTGGCATCTCGCTCCAGAACTGTGCCTCATAGTACCAGTCGGTTCCTGGAACTTCATAATAGTTCGCCTGTTTTTCTTTTGAAAAATTATAATAATCTACATATGGACAATCCGCTGCGTTTGGCTCCTCGCCATCCGAAAGGCTCTGCAAATAGGAAACTGCCTGTGTGAACCATGGATGCTTGGAGGATGTATGGTTCATAACAAAATCGATGATAACGTTGATTCCGCGCTCATGAGCTGCCGAAACAAAAGCGTCAAAATCATCCATCGTTCCATACTCCGGATCAATGTCACAGTAATCGGTCACATCATATTTGTGATAGGTTGTTGACGGCATAATCGGCATGAGCCAGATTCCGTTGACACCTAAATCCGTATCGGTAGAAGGATCTCCGTCATTTAAATAGTCAAGCTGTGAAGTAAGACCATTCAAATCTCCGATTCCATCCCCATCGCTGTCATAAAAACTATAAACAAACGCCTCATAAAAGGTACGGTAATTGTCATCCACCACATTTTCCTGGAGCTGGTTGGTCTCGTTCATCAAGGAGAGAGCACCCTCTTCTCCCGTCGCATTTACATTTATAGTTGTCTCTGTGTTTTCCTGCTCTGACGTTACAGCCTCTTTTGTTTCCTTTGCGCCTTGTTTTGTGGTTCCACATCCACCTGCAACACTTCCTAACAGCATCGCTCCCACCAACAGCGCTGCAATACATCTTTTTTTCATTTTCTTCTCCTACTTTTTTAAGAAAAGGCCGTCGAGAACGCTCCATACGTTCTGTGACAGCCCTTTCGTCTATTTTTTTACATTTTCATCTAAAACCCCGCGGAATGTTCCGCAAGTATTTCTTAACCCTATCACTTTAGCCCTTAACAGCTCCGCTCATTCCATCTACATAGAATTTCTGTGTGAAGATGAAGAGGATTGCAATTGGAACAGATACTACAACTGCACCAGCTGCGAAACAGGTATACCAGGAGTTGATATACTCTTTCTCTAACATTTTCCACAAACCGATGGAAACGGTAAAGTACTGTGCGTTTGCACGACAGATAACCTTTGCAAAGATGAAGTCTAACCATGGTGCCATGAAGGAAGTCAGGATTGTGTATACAATGATTGGCTTACTTAATGGAATGGTAATCTTTGTAAATGTCTGCCATCTTGTTGCACCGTCAATCAGTGCTGCTTCGTCTAATGCCTTTGGAATTGTATCAAAGAATCCCTTCGCTACATAGAATCCCAGACCGGTACCTGCGGAGTACACGATAATCAGGGACAGACGAATCATAGAACCATCTGTTAAACCGAATACCTTTAAAATGTAGTAAACAGCAACCATGGACATGAATCCTGGGAAAAGGCCAAGAATCATGGCAATGTTCATGAATGGTTTTCTCATTTTAAAACGCATTCTTGACATACAGTAAGAAACAGAAAGTACAAAAATGGTTGAAATGATACAAGTACAAATCGCAATAATAAATGTATTTAAGAACATCTGTGGGAAGTTCAAAATACTTGTATCTGTAAATAATTTCTTATAGTTATCTAATGTATATCCTTTTGGGAAAAATGATGTTACGTAAGAACCTGGTTCTTTACGGAAGCTTGTTAAAATAACCCAAAAGATTGGAAGCAACCAGATAAATGCTAAGATTGCTAAAATAACATGAACAAAAAAGTTTCCAATTTTTTTTCTGATTTTTGCGCCTGACATAGGAGCACTCGTTGTTTTACTCATTACATGAATCCCTCCTCGTCTTTGTAAGATGCAGTATTACGATAGGTTACCAATGCAACGATTGCTAATACGATAAAGGTCATAATACCGATAACAGCACCTAAGTTGTAGTAGTTCTTATCGATGGTCAACTTGTACAACCAGGTAACAAGTAAGTCTGTCTTACCAGCGGTCGCCTCCACAGGAGTAGGGTTACCACCAGACAACAGGAAGATAACGTTAAAGTTGTTTACGTTTCCGGTAAACTGTGTAATCAGGTATGGTGTCATAACGAATAACATGTATGGCAATGTAATCTTAAAGAATGTCTGAACCTGATTTGCACCGTCAATTTTTGCTGCTTCGTATAACTCAGCAGGAATGTTCTGTAAAATACCGGTAACCTGAAGCATGGTATATGGAATACCAACCCAGATATTGATAATGATAACGGTTACACGAGCCCATGTTGCATTTGTAAAGAATGGCAACGCAGTGTCGATAAGACCATATTTAATTAACAATGTGTTTACGATACCGGTTGGCTGTAACATTGTTCTCATAATCAAAAGGGATACGAACTGAGGTACTGCGATGGATAATACAAAGCAGAATCTCCAGAATCCTTTTGCCTTTGTCTCCTTACGGTTGATTACAATCGCAAGAATCATACCAAGAATGTAGTTTGTTACAGTTGCAAGAACAGCCCAGCAAAGGGTCCATCCTAATACTGAATAGAATAACTTACCAATACTATCGCCAAAATTTAAGATTTTTGCAAAGTTTGCAAGTCCTACCCAATCAAATAAAACAAGATGATCACCTACTTTACTGTAGTTGGTAAACGCCATGGTAATCATGAAAATAAGTGGTAAAATAGTGAAAACAAGTACACCTGTTAATGGTGCTGCAAGTAATAATTTATGTAAATTTTGATCAAACAAACTCTTGAAGTCTTCTTTAAATGTATTTAAGTGCTTGCCTTCTTTTGCAAGAACTTCGGATTTATAAGAGCTCTTTACTGACTCTCTCCATACAATAATGAATCCTAATGTGATGAATATTGTTCCAATTCCGTATAATAACAAGAGTAAGGACTGGTCTCCAGCCGTATATTCATAAATACTCTTTTTCTCGTTCCAAACTTTTTCCTGTTCTCTCCATCCAAGTGATGGGAGCATTGATAAATTATAAATACCTGATTGAATCATGAACCAGATATAACCTACTTCGATTGCAAGAAACATAAGTCCTTTAAAGACCTGTTTATGCGCAATATTTCCTAAACCTAAAATAAGCATGGAAAGCTTTGTAATCGCATTTCCTTTTGTTAATGCATTTGTCACCGTATACGGCGTAGAAAATTCATTTTTCTTTTTCACAGCCTTCTTCACGTCGTTGGCCTCCTCATTTCTCTTTGCCAGCAGAAACGTCTACTGAATTTGCGGATAATTCCTAATTTTCGTAATTTTTCGTAATCTATGATAGCAAGACTTCCAGGGTACCCCCTGGTACCCTGGAAACCCCCACCATCTTTCTTTTTATTTTGAAAAGATATCTTATTCTGCTGCAGCGTCTGTGTTCATTGCTGTGTTCATGTCTTCTGTCTTCTCAGCTGCGTTGTCATGTGTAACATCTCCAGACTGGATAGCTTTACCCATGTTCTCTGCTGGTGACCAGTAGTTACCCATTGCAGAAACGAATGGCTGTGTGATAGATGTTCTATCATAAGTATCGTTCTGAGCTTCTACTACAGGATCATCTGTGATTGTAGCAAGTAAGTCTGTGTTACAAGGAACTACGTTTCTCATCTCGTAATGAGCTTTCTGAGCATCAGAGCTTGTTAAGAACTGTGCTAAAGACATAGCTACCTGTGGGTTTTCTGTGTTAGGGTTAACACCGATTGCTTTAGAACCAGCGAATGCCATCATCTGTCCTTCATTTCCGTCGATTGTTACAGTAGGAAGAGCTGCTGCTGCGAAATTATCGCCAAGAGCTTCTTTTACGTTCTCAGCATCCCAAGAACCAGAGAATACAGCGTTAACGCTTCCGTTTGCTAATCCAGAGATACCAGATCCATCAGCATCTACTACAAAGTTAGGATTTTTAACTAAGTCTACTAAGTAATCTGTAACAGCTGTTGCTTTGTCTCCACCGAAGTCGATTCCAGCAGATTCATCCATCTGGTCATCACCAAATAATGTACAACCGTTAGCTACATAGAATGCCTGGATATACCATGAGTTTGTAAGAGGGAAAGAAACTTTTCCTTTTTCAAGCATGGTATCAAAGCTCTTGATATCGTCTTCTGAGAACACGCTCTTATCATAGTACATAAACCATGTATTTGTTGTGAATGGGAAACCATATACGCTTCCATCAATTGTTACAGAGTTTACGATTGAATCAGAGTTTGTAGATTTAACAGAATCTAAGTAGCTTCCACCTAATTCAGAAAGTGCATTAGCTGCTACTAAGTCTGTAATGTTATCGTTTGCGAACATGTAAACATCAGCAGCGCCTTCAACGTCCTGAGTTACGTTTGCTTTTGCATCACCTTCTGGGCAAACACCATATTCAAATGTGATATCCCAGTTTGGATGAGCTTCGTTGAATGCCTGGCATTCCTGATCTAACCAGCCAGTATCCTGATCTTCCTGTGGGCTCCATACTGTGATGGTACCAGACCAAGCTTCTTCTTCTGCTGCGTCATCTGAGCTGCTAGCTGCTTCTGTGCTTGCTGCGCTGTTGTTGTCAGATGTTGTTGTGTTGTCTGCTGCGTCTTTGCTACCGCAACCAGCTACCATAGTTGCTGTCATTGCTGCAATAAGCAATGCTGAAATTACTTTCTTTTTCATTTCGTTCCTCTCCTTTTCATAATAAAAAGTATTTATATAAAATGCCCCACGCATTTCATATCAGCATTAAAATGTTTTGTACTAGCGCCGATATACGGAAGCTAGCGTTCGAATCCATGCTTTCCGCTCTTCGCTGATTGTGTCTGTACCAATTCTCCAACGCCAGTTTTTTCCGACTGTGGATGGTGCATTCATTCGGGCTTCATTTCCAAGTTTTAACAAGTCCTGCATCTGGATAATCACAACATCCGCGATACTTCCATACGCCGCCCGGATTAAGGCATCCGGTATATCCTCTTTACATCGGATATTTAAGTACTCATACAGATAAGCCAGTTCGTAATCCGTCTTATCGTGGAAATAACCCACAATGGTTTCGTTATCATGCGTTCCCGCATAGACAACCAGGTTGTTGTCAACGTAATTATGAGGTAAATGTTCATTTGCCGTATCATCGTCAAATGCAAACATTAAAATCTTAATTCCCGGCCAGCCCATCCGGTTCATCAGCTTTTTCACTCCCGGAATCGGTGTCCTGAGTCCCACATCTTCTACAATAACATGTGTATCTCCTAATACTTCTTCCATCGCGTCTGTCAGCTTTTTCCCTGGTCCCTTGGACCATTTACCGTTTTTGGCTGTCGGTGCGTCATTCGGAATCGTATAATATCTTACAATTCCTACAAAGTGGTCCAAACGAATGATGTTAAACAACTGTGCATTTTCTTTCATCCGCTTTTTCCACCAGTCGAAGCCATCTGCCTCCATTCGGTTCCAGTCGTAAATCGGGCTGCCCCATTTCTGACCTTCCTCTGTAAAAGAATCTGGTGGAACACCTGCAACACCATTTGGTGTGCCGTCCTCATTCAACAGGAATAAATCTCTGTGTGCCCAGACATCCATGCTGTCAAGCGCCACATAAAACGGAAGATCTCCGATAATGGAGACTCCTCTGTTATTTGCATATTGCTTTAAGTCTCCCCATTGTTTGAAGAACTCATACTGTAAAAATTTCCAAAACAAAATCTCATTATGTAGGATTTTTGAATATTCCTTTAATGCTTCCGGATTCCGGTCTCTTAACGAGGCGTCCCAGCTTAGCCATTCATGTCCGTCAAAATGATACTTGAGTGCCATGAACAATGCATAATCTTCTAACCAGTATTTTGTCTCTTCCTGGAACAGAACAAACGCCGGATTGTTTCCATCGAAACGTTCATATGCAATCTGTAAAACCTTAAATCGGTTCTCATAAATGGTTGCATAATCAATGTCTGCCTCATCGGTTCCCCAATTGTAACTTCGAATCTCTGTCTTCGTCAGTAATCCTTCTGTTGCCAGATCATCTAAATCAATCAGGTACGGATTCCCCGCAAATGCGGAAAGTGATTGATACGGGCTATCGCCAAAACTGGTTGGTCCAATCGGAAGAACCTGCCAATAGCTCTGTTTCAAATCAACCAAAAGATCTACAAACCGATATGCAGCATCTCCAAGAGTACCTATACCGTAGGAAGATGGAAGACTTGTAATCGCCAGCAGTATACCTGCTCCTCTGGTTAATTCTTTCGCCTTCAAGATGATTTCCCCCAGTTTTTAAAAGTATCGTTTGGTTTTGCTACGAAACTTTCGGAAATTCTTTTGAGTTTGTTTCGTAAATTTTCGTATCTGAGTTAATTTTATAATTATTAACGCTTTTTGTCAACGAATTTGCGATGTTTGACAACGATTTTGCCATTTTTACTGTTTTTTAGGTGCGATTTTTGTACAAAATAACAATTGAATCTTCCTTTTTTTTCGAAAATCCGCTTTTTCTTTATTCAATTACGCTTGTAAATCCGTTTTTTCTTCTATATAATGGAAGTATCACAATCATTTTTTTATTATATTTGCATATCACGGTAGTATTACCAATCGATAAATTTTTGCAAACAGAGGAAAATTATGGCTACAATAAAAGATATTGCCAATCGGCTTGGAGTATCCGTCAGTACTGTTTCAAAAGGATTAAACGGAGCAAGCGACATCAGCGACGAACTTCGCCAGATGGTTCTTGACACGGCAGTCGAAATGGGGTACGCAACAAAGAAATCAAAAAAAGAAGAAAACCGCAAACTTTGCATCTTCATCGAAAATATGGATTACGAAACCAACAATCAGTTTGGTTATGAAATTGTACTCGGTTTTAAGCAGAATGCATTCCGGCATAAATGGGACGTTACGGTCGTACCGGTAACACCATCTTTCCAGCTTGCCGAAAAATATGATACTTATATGTTAAAAAATGGCTACTGTGGCGCATTCCTTCTGGGATTTGCACTCCATGATGAATGGATGAAACAGTTAGAGACCACAACCATGCCAACGGTTCTTTTTGATAACCACATCAAGAAGAATCCGAATGTGTGTTACATTGGAACCGACAACTATGAAGGTATTGACATCGCCATAGACCATCTTTACACGCTTGGTCATAAAAAGATTGCCTTCTTAAACGGTTCGCTTCATTCAATGGTTTCCGAGCAGCGCCAGGAAGCATATTATCAGAGCATGAAGGCTCATGGTCTTGAAATCAAGGAATCTTTAACTGCATACGGTTATTACGTTGCGGACAGTGCCAAATATCATGTACCAACCTTTTTAGGCGAGGGCGCAACTGCGATTCTTTGTGGTAACGATTTGATTGCATCCGGTGTCATTACCGAATGTCAGCTTCGCGGTTTCCGTGTTCCAGAGGACATCAGTGTCATTGGATTCGATGATATCCCGATTTCTTCCATGTTGGAGCCACCGCTGACAACCGTCCACCAGGAACGTGGTGAACTCGGCAAATGTGCTTATGTCATTTTGAATTCACTGATTCACCATATCTCAATCAGCAAAACATTGATTCGTCCCCAGTTAATTGAACGTGAATCAACTGCCCGCTGTCAGGCTCCTATCGTAACAAAGGGATTGCTTTCCAAGCAGGAATAAATGATTTTATTCAGACTGTAATAGAAAAAAGAACCGGCATAAAAGTCAATTTTGAAATTACTTTTATGCCGGTTCTTTTTTCTTTTGTCCAGGCAATTTATCGCTGCCTATTCCTTCTTCTTGTCTCTTTTCAGGCAGCTTATCACTGCCGGTTCTTATTTTCTTATTTTAACAGCTTATCACTGCTGGTCCCTTTTTCTTATTTTAACAGCTTATCACTGCTGGTCTCTTTTTCTTATTTATTTGGGGTATCATCATTTATCACTGCTATTTTTTATTATCGTGCCAGGCTTTCGCTCTTAAATCACAAATTTCTGTAACATCGTTGCAAGCTCCTCTGCCTGTGCTGCCAGTTTATTGGACGCACTCTCGAGCTCTGTGACCGCATCACTTTGTGTCTGGGCTGCTGTGTACACAGTCTTCGAACCGGATGCCGTCTGTGCAGAAATTGAAGAAATACTTTCAATTGCAGATAATGTAGTGGCACGCGCACGATCCATATTCTCTACATTAGAGTTAATCATGTTAAGCGAATCCATAAGAGAATCCACCTTCTTGTCAATTTTTTCAAAAGAACCTGTGGTATAATTTACTGCCTCTTCCTGGCTCTTTACAATCTCTTCTGCCTTCTTTGCAACCGTAACAACATCACCGGTACCGGCAATAATCTCTTCTACAATATGTTCTATCTCAGAAGCAGAATTCATAGACTGGTCTGCAAGCTTCTTAATCTCTTCCGCAACTACCGCAAACCCTCTTCCGGCCTCACCGGCACGTGCCGCCTCAATGGAAGCATTCAGCGACAAAAGGTTCGTTTCTTCTGCAATTTCATTGATTGTATTGATAATTTTGCCGATGGAACGTGATTTTTCCTCTAATTCCTGAATTGCAATAATTACATGTGAGGTTACCTCTGTCGTAGAAGCTGCACTGCGATTTAATTCTTCCATCGAATTGATTCCGGAAGCAATTGCCTCGCCTGTGGCATCAGTCAATTCACTAATCTGCGCAGCACTCTCAGACATGAATCCAATTTTCTGGGAAAGAGAATCCATCTGCTCTAAACAGTCTGCGGAATCCGTGTCAAGTTTTGATGTTCCGGTCTCAATTTCCGAGATTGCATCCTTGATTCCATCTGAAGTCTGAATAAATGTTCCGGTAGATTCTGCGACCTGTCCCGCTGCCTCCGCAAGCTCCGCACTTGCCTCGGTCACATTTGTAATCAGCTCCTTCATGCTTGTCACCATGTCGGTAATTCCCTCTGCAAGCAGTTTAAATTCATCTTTTCTTTTCGTTGTAACCGAAACAGTAAGATTTCCTTTTCCAATTTTCTTAAGATTATGCACCATCTTATTGATTGCACGTCCATAGGAGCTTGCAATCAGGTTTCCTAAAACAATTGCAACCAGGCATGCCACAACTACAAATGCAATTGTAATCTTTTTGATATTAGCGACCTTTGCAATTACATTTGCCTCTGGAATCAGTGTACAAATCATTGCACTTCTTCCCTCAATTCTTGCATACAGGAACAAATACTTTTCACCGTCATACTGCACATATTCAGCACCTTTTCCATCTTCTGCCTCACATGCTTTCTGGTAAAAGTCTGTGCCATAAAAAACAGTCTCTGAGGATGTTTCCCCATCTTTTTTGACATACTCTGTTCCATCCTGTGTCACAAGGCTTACCATGCTGCCTGCTCCACCATCCAGTGAGGATAACGTGTCTTCGATACAGGCTTTATCTATATCCACAACCATAAGTGCCTTTGCACCATTTAGATAGCGAACCAGTCTTGCGCCATATTTATCACTTGATGTACCCATTTTTTCATCTGTCTCGCACTGGTTTCCAAGCAGGTAAAAATTGTATTTATCACCTTTTACAATCTGCCCCTGCGTACTGGATAGATAGTCCGAATACAAAGAGTCCCCACTGCACTTTGCTGTTGTAATCACCGGCTCAGAATCCGATAAGAAATAAATATTCGACACCATTTTATCGGTTGTCACTGTCTTATTGAGCGTGTCCTGATATTTTTTCTTAACGCTGTCATGTTTTACCTTATCCTTATCCAACAATCCCTTATAATACTGTAACATGGAATCGTCGTTGATATACTCTTTATAATTCAGCTGTACGGTGTCAAACACTAAGGACAGATACTGTTCCATCATCTGCATGGTCTGGTTAACCGAATTCTCATAACTGCTGACAACGGATGCGGATGCGTTTTGAAATGATGTCACACCTAAGAGGATAATAAACACAACCGGTATTAAGAATGCTGCAATGAGTCGACACTGAATTCCTCGAAAAAAAGGAACTCCGTTTTTCTTTTCTTCTTTCTTTTCCTGACGCATTGATTTGCGCAGACTCTTTACCTGACTTTTGGTCTGGTTCTTTGCCTGACTCTTCTCTTTTTTCATGGTACAATCCCTCTCTTTTACTCAAATCGTCATGGTCCCTCTTTACCATAACTTTCCATTTATGCCATCTTAACAAATTTTTCGTCAGAATACTACCCGTTTTCGACATTTTCGTCATTATTTACGAAATTCATCGAAAAATATATTGCTCTGCCCGCTTTATTTTTGTTGTTTTTTCTGTATAACTGAATTGGGATTTTCTGGAGAGTATTTTTTTCACTTTAGGTGTTTTTTGACAGCTTGCTTATTTTCTACTCCATGGGCTTTCTTGCTTTAGGTGTTTTTTCTCACTTTGTTCTTTTTCTACTCTAATGGGTATCTCTTCACCTGGCTGTTTTAGGTGTTTTTGAAACATCCATGCAATTTCGCCTCCAATTACGAAAGTTCAATAGATTGAAAAATTGACTTTTCTTAGAAAAACACCTAATCCTATTTGTTTATTAGAGTAATATTTTTAAATTTTTCTTGAAAACACCTAACGGAGTTAAACATCACTAAAGAATTGCAAAAAGACATGTAATAGAGTCAAACGCAAAAAAAGACATCTTCCCGCAAGAAGATGTCTTTCTCATTCTGGTAATGCCGGCGACCGGAATCGAACCGGTACGATGTCGCCACCACAGGATTTTAAGTCCTGCGCGTCTGCCAGTTCCGCCACGCCGGCATGCAATAAAATTGCAAATGGGCAGAGGTGGATTCGAACCACCGAAGCAAATTGCAGCAGATTTACAGTCTGTCCCCTTTGGCCACTCGGGAATCTGCCCATTCATGTCTGACAATAATTGTCCTGACAAGATAAAATTATATCATACGCCAACAAATTATGCAAGCATTAGTTTTCTTTTTTCTGTAAAAGATTATGTTATTGAATCATCATAATAAAGCTTTCTTTTCCTAATAGAATTTGCTTGCCAAAAGGCAGCTTACCTTTTACCAACAAGGGAACTGTGCATTATCTTTTGACAGCCATATCCTAATCGCAAAGCAAAATCAAAAACAGCCCTGCTTTGCAGAACTGTTTTTGCAAATAAAAGGACGGCCTGTCGATCAGCCGTCCTTTTAGGAGAAGGTATTTTTACTATGGGGTGTAGCAAAAACTATATATAATGTATTGGGGGGTTTTTACAGTTATTATAATAACATGTTCCCCCGGATAAGTGTGCACAAACTTCACAATTTGCGCCATCCATTTTTGTGCATTATTTATAGAACTTTTGAATTATTTCCGTAATTTGGAAGAAAATGTTGCACAAATACTACTCAAAAAGTGCCTCGAACTCCTGTTGATTAATCTTTTCTTTCTCCAACAGGAGCGCTGCGCAAGCGTCCAATACATTACGGTGTTCCATAATCATTGTCTTTGCTTTCTCATAGCTGTCATCAATGATTCTCTTGATTTCCTGGTCGATTGCACTCGCAACACCTTCGCTGTATCCTCTGGTATGTGCAAGATCCCGTCCGATAAAGACTTCATCGTCATCATTGTCATAACAGATCAAACCAATATTATCCGACATTCCGTATTTGGTAACCATAGATTTTGCAAGCTGTGTTGCCTGCTTAATATCCTGAGATGCTCCTGTTGTAATATCATCAAACACCAGTTCTTCTGCCACACGTCCGCCTAGGGATACGATGATATCCTGTAACATCTTTCCTTTTGTGTTAAACATCTCATCCTTTTCCGGGAGTGGCATCGTATATCCTGCTGCACCTGCTCCGGTTGGGATGATGGATACGGAATAAACCGGTCCGACATCTGGAAGCAGATGGAATAAAATAGCATGGCCTGCCTCGTGGAATGCTGTGATTCTCTTTTCTTTTTCCGAAATTACACGGCTCTTTTTCTCTGCACCGATTCCAACTTTTACAAATGCTTTCTTAATATCTGCCTGCGTGATAAATGCACGGTCTTCCTTTGCAGCAACAATTGCAGCCTCATTTAAAAGGTTCTCCAAATCTGCACCGGTAAATCCGGCAGTTGTCTGCGCAATCTGTTTCAAATCTACGTCATCGCCAAGTGGCTTGTTCTTCGCATGAACCTGTAAAATCTCTTCTCGTCCACCGACATCCGGGCGTCCTACGTGTACCTTTCGGTCAAAACGTCCCGGACGCATGATAGCAGGATCTAAGATATCAACACGATTGGTTGCTGCCATCACAATGATTCCCTCGTTGGCACCAAATCCATCCATTTCCACAAGCATCTGGTTTAAGGTCTGCTCACGCTCATCGTGACCGCCACCCATACCGGTTCCACGTCTTCTTGCCACCGCATCAATCTCATCAATAAAAACGATACATGGCGCATTTTTCTTTGCTTCCTCAAATAAATCTCTCACACGGGAAGCTCCGACACCGACAAACATCTCCACAAAATCAGAACCGGAAATGCTAAAGAATGGCACTCCAGCCTCTCCTGCAATTGCTTTTGCAAGCAAGGTCTTACCGGTTCCTGGAGGTCCTACCAAAAGCACACCCTTTGGAATTCTTGCACCAAGCTTGGTATATTTCTTTGGATCACGTAAGAAATCCACGATTTCTTCGAGTTCTTCTTTTTCTTCTTTCAGACCGGCTACATTTGCAAAGGTAACCGATTTATTCTCGTCCACCGACATCTTGGCACGGCTTTTTCCAAAATTCATCATTTTGCTGTTGCCGCCACCTGCTGACGCCTGGTTATTCATAATCATAAACAAGATAAACATTGCAGCGAACACTAACAGAAGTGGCAAAAGATTCATTAACCAGCTCTCTGCCGGCACATCTTTTACAACATATTTTGAGAACTGATACTGTTCCATCAAATCCTGCATCTCATTCACGTCAGATGTATAAAGTGTTTCCTCGTTGGAATCCGTCAGCGTAATCTCCAGGCTGCCCGTCGGAACTTCCCGGTTCTGGACAACCTCAACCGATGCCACTTTCCCATTCTTCAATGCTTTTTCAAATTCTGACTTCGAATATGCGTTTGTAAGAGAACTTCCATCCAGCCAGTACCATACGCATACCACAATCAAGATAAGTCCTATATAGAACCCTAATCCTCTGTAACTGCTTTTCTTATTCAAATCTTTTCTCCTTTATTCTTCAATCTCCACAAAACCAATGTATGGAAGATCTCTGTAATGCTGGTCATAATCAAGACCATAACCAACCACAAATTCGTCCGGAATTTCAAATCCGACATAGTCTACATCAACATCTACCACACGGCGGTCCGGTTTATCCAATAAAGTACAGAGTTTTAAGCTCTTTGGATTTCTCTTTTTCAAAATATCCAACAGATAGCTTAATGTTCTTCCAGAGTCGATGATATCCTCCACTACTAAGACATTCTTTCCCTCTAAGCTTACATCTAAGTCCTTCACGATTTTTACAACACCACAGGATGATGTGCCGGAACCATAGCTTGAAACTGACATGAAATCCATCTCAACCGGTGATGTAATTCTTTTTGCAAGATCACAGGTAAAAAAGATAGATCCTTTTAAAATACAAACCATATATACGGTCTCATCGCCATAATCCTTGCTGATTTCTGCAGCCATCTCTCTTACTCTCTTGTCAAGCTGTTCTTCTGTAAAATGTTCATGAATTGCTTTAATTTTCATTTTTCTTCCTCCACAAGCTGTACTTCTAATACTCTCTTCGTGCCTTCTGTCACTTTATAGGATGCGCCAATTCGTCTTCCGACGACCCAAAGAACGCTGGATGCATCGGTTAATAACCATATCTTTCCACGTTCTTCCTGCGGTATCTTCTCATTGATAAAGTACTGCTTTAATTTCTTTGTATGACCCTCTTCATCCACAGTCAGATAATCTCCCTGCCTGCGTTTGCGAATCTGCAGTCCATTTTGTATTTTATCATAATCGAACCATTTCGTATATGGTTTTTGACTAATTTCTTCCATTTTGCCCGAAAACGGGAACACATGGAAACGCCACCTTTTGCCGGATAAAACTGTTTCTAAGCCAAAAGGATTCTTCGCATCTGAAAGCTTTTCTGTGCTTATCGAGAAACTTTCTCCCTGTTCTAAGTCGTCCTCTTTCTTTTTCCTGCCAAGAAAAATCCCGCCATACTGTCTCTTTGCCTGTATCTGGTACGGAAACGACAGCGTGCGTCCCACCTGCTTTTTCATCAGTTCGTCCAGCTCCTTTACGTGAACTGACGCAATATCCTTTTTGCTTTGCGCAACATCTGCGAGCGCCTCGTGAAGCACCTCTTTGCGCAACACCTCCTGCTCCTGCCACAAAAGCTCCGACAAAAAAATCCCGTCCTGCACGGGTGTCCGATATTTCTCATAGACCGTCTGTGCCTGATTTTCCATATAATCTGCGATATCGCACAGCATCTTCGCACTTTGATTTATATGCGCTACCGCTTGCGCATTGACCTGGGAAAGTAGTGGTAAAATCTCATGGCGAATCTTGTTTCTGCTGTACGCCATGTCTGCGTTGGTGCTGTCGGTACAATATGGCTGCCCCAGCTCCTTAAGATATGCCTCAATCTCTTCCCTTCCCATCGTAAGAAGCGGGCGAATCAGGTACATATGCTCTGCAAACCGGCGGATTGGCTGCATTCCGCACAGACCATCGATTCCACTCCCCCGCACCATCTGAAACAGAATGGTTTCCGCATTGTCATCCGCATGGTGCGCAAGGGCAATTTTGACATCCGTGTCACCCTTTTTCAGCTTCTGTGCGGCTTTTTTGAAACAGTCATAACGCAAAATTCTGGCTGCCTCCTCTTCCCCTAGCCCATGCTCCTTTGCATATTCCGGAACTTTGACATCAAATCGTGTCAGTAAAAGACCTTTGTCTTTGCATAACTTTTCCACAAACTCTGCATCCATCACACTCTCTTTTCCACGAATTCCATGTTCTACGTGCACAACCTGGAGTGAAAACGGAATCTTTTTTTGCAGTTCACATAGAAGAAGCAGCATGCAGACAGAATCTGCCCCGCCTGACACGGCAGCAAGGATGACATCCCCTTCTTCTATGATATGCAGTTTTTGTATCTTTTCTTCCATTTTGTTTTTCATTTTATCCATTCACATCTTGTGTAATTACATTTGTAGTTATTGTTTTTCCCACAGGCAGGTGGTAAGAACCGTCATATCATCCGGCACTTTTCCTGCGGTGAACAGCATGACGCGCTCTAAAATCCGCTTTGCCAGCACTCCAGCATGGTTCGTCGAAATGCTCTCTATCATCTCACGCATCGTCTCTTCCGGCTGTGGAACATGAAGATATTCTAACACACCATCTGTCACCATGACAAGAAAATCACCGTCTTCTAACTGCCTGGTTGTTTTTTCAATCTCGACTCCCTGCTGCGCACCGACCGGCAGGTTTGTGGAAAAGATACACTCCACACCGTCCTTTCTTTTTAAAAATGTGGCTGCTGCGCCAATCTTATAGATTCCAAGCTTCCCGGTATAAAGGTTGACGGCGCACAAATCGATGGTGGAATACAGATTCTGCTCCCCTTTTAAAACCATGGCGGAATTCATCATGCGTATTGATGTTTCAATGGAAAATCCCGCCTGTAAAAAACGTTCCATCAAATCAATGACCAGTTCACTTTCCTTGGAGGCAACCATCCCGGAGCCCATTCCATCCGACAGACTCATCACAAAAGTTCCATTTTCCAGTTCTAAAAAGGAAAAGTTATCGCCCGAAACCTGTTCCCCGTCTTTTTTGACCTTCGCAATTCCCTGTGTATTCAAAAAGCGGGTGTCTTCCAATAACAAAAAAGAGTTTGGCTCCTTGGTCAGAAACATTCTGGCATCCTGCGAAATCCTCATTTTTCGTTTTAGGGCACTGCTCGCAAGACGCACAAATTCCCGCACTGCAATGCATCCTCCCTGCCTGCTGTGCATTTTTACCTCTAACTGGTATCTGCCAGATTCTAGTTCGCTCAGATGCATTGCATCAATCAGGATTCCTTCCTCCTTCGCAAGGTAGCGCAGTTCTGAAAGTTTCCGGTGTTCTCTTGCATCCACCTGCTTTTGCTCGGCGGCGCAATCCTCCATGATGTACGCCATGGCGTCTAGCTGTTCTGCAATCACCTTCCTGTTTTCTAACAAACGGTTATACCAGGAACGGTTGAGTGTTGCACGTTCAAACACTCCCACCGCCTCCTCCACCATGTCCTTACTTTTCCTACAATATTTTTTCAGGCTTTTTTCATCCTCCTGCGATGGAAAACCTCTCTTTAAAATCGATGTTATCATCCTTGATATAATTCCAACTAAAGGTGTAGTTTCATTTTCCCAGCATACTGCGCAGCAATCGCAGGAAGTACACATTTTTGCCGTAAGTTCATTTTGAATCTGTCCAAGTTCTTCCGAGGTAAACTGCTTCTTGGGGCTGCTCATCGTTTTAAAAATCTCGGACAACCCGTTAAACGACTGTGCATACGTCAAAAGTTTTTCATCCTTCGCCGCCTCTTCCATCTCATCTTTTTCGACAAAAAACTCAAACTCTAACACGCTATGTATGGCACGATGAAACAGCACAGCCGCCCCTGTCACAAAAAGTCCTTCCAATAACATCACCGGAACCGCAAGCTGGTCTTTTAAACTAAGTGCCTGTCCACCCAGCGACAACAAAATGCAGATTCCGCCTGCCGCACTTCCTGCAATCCACGTTTTACAGGATGGCTGCACCCATTGAATCAGCTTTACGAATGCAGCAATCGTCACCATCGCAATCAGATATTTAATCGCCGTCATCACCGGCAGGAAAAAGAACATTCCTGCGAAAAACATCGCATACGCATACCATCCCGTCACCTCTTCTAAATACAGTGCCACAAAATAGGCAGGCACAAGCGGGTAGCATCCTAGCATACCAAATTTACAGATTCCTCCCCCTAAAACTCCAAGCATTATTTTTCTGATTCCCTTTTCTCTCACGTTTTCATCCTCCTTCCAATCTTTTCCGTTTTTACGAAACGTGAGCTTGATTATAGCTGTGTCCTTTCAAAATCTTTGTCAAATGAAAGACAACTTCACAAAAAGTTTTCGCCATTTTCTCTTTTCAAATGTCTTTTCAAGGGAGTTCGATTCCATTCATGCTTTTTAGGAGCTTCGCTTTTTTGCTTTCAGGTATCACAAAAAGAAGCTTATAACTACATTTGTAATTATAAGCTTCTTTAATCCTGTTCCTTGAAGATAATCTCATTGCCATATGCAAGTCCTAATTTGCTTTTTGCAACATCTTCAATATACTGTTGTGTCTGGGTATATGCCTCATACTCGCTTAATCTTGTCTGCCGCTCTGTCTCTTCCGCCAATTGTCCTTCCAGTGATTTCTCACGTTCTATGTACTCTTGATCTTTTTCATAAAGATTTACCATCTGAACGGACATGACCCCGATAAACAGTAACACGATAAAGCTGATACAGATTTTTCCCATCCGGTTGCTGTCCCGCCTTCTGCGGTACTTATTTCTTTTCGCCATACCAATGCCCTCTTATCATAGTTTACATAATCCTATTTTAACTGTTTTCCATATTTTTTTCAATTGTTTTTTCAGCGCACGGCCCACTTTTTTTAGTACTTTTGTCATTGGTGCAAACAGGAAATGAACGACTCTATGAATTCCCTTTTTCAAGCGGTTCAATGCCCATGAAAAAAAGCGCACAACGTACCGGCTGCAAAGTCCGTGGTAAAGCAGCATTCCAATTACAATTCCAAGAAATGCAAACCCACGCACCATTCCATCATTCTCCTGATACAATACCACAGAAAATGCACCGGTTACGGCAAGCCAGTAGATAAAATCTTCCACTGCAACCCATATCGTTCCATGGCGCACGACACGTCTTAAGATACGAAGCAGATCATAGCACGCCGTCAGGGCTGCCCCCAGCACCACAGATACCCCCAGAAATGCCAGTTCCTTTCCAATCGCCTCACTTACCTGAAGCATCATTTAAACAGCCTTCCAAGGAAAGATTCTGCCTGTTTTCCAGGTGTTTTCACGTCAGAATATGCCAGGGAATCGATGCGTCCTTCAATATCCACTTCCCCTTTTTCCAGTGACAGCCGGTTCACATGCAAATCGTGTCCTTTAATCATCAGCATTCCCAGCTCTGTCTCCAATAAAATCTCTGCAACATCAAAGGACAATACATCCACAACGCCGCTAAACGCCCCGCTTTTTCGGTTTACAAGCAATACTTTATGTGATTTTGATACGTTCTTTTCTTCCATAGCCAGCCTCCTTACTACCAATATATATGTAGCAATTTGGGCTTTCATTCCTAAAATTAGGAAACGTATTCAAATAAATCTTTTGCTTCGTCTTTTTTCGTTGTGTCCTGAATATCTAACACACGTACTTTTACATTTTTTGTTCCAAATGCAATCTCAATCACGTCACCGACTTTTACATTTGTGGATGCCTTAGCAGGCTTTCCATTGATGGTTACTCTTCCCGCATCACATGCTTCATTTGCAACCGTGCGTCGTTTAATCAGACGTGAAACCTTCAAAAATTTATCTAATCTCATCCCGTTTCTCCTTTCTTGCTCCTTGCGGAGCATTTTTATGTAATAGGAACGAATTCCCTATTACATAAAAAAGCTGTTGCATCACAGACATTACATCTGCATCCACAACAGCTTCTTTTCTCACATCTCTATCTCAGATTCTATCCGAAATCAATTATGCGTTGATCATATCCTTTAATGCTTTACCAGCTTTGAATTTAGGTGCTTTGGAAGCAGCGATTGTCATTTCTGCTCCTGTCTGAGGATTTCTTCCTGTTCTAGCAGCTCTTTCAGATACTTCGAATGTACCGAAACCTACTAACTGGATTTTCTCACCTTTTTTTAATTCTTCAGATACTACATCTGTGAATGCTTTTAATGCTGCTTCTGCATCCTTTTTGCTTAATTCAGTTTTCTCAGCCATAGCTGCAACTAATTCTGCTTTGTTCATGTTAAAAATTCCTCCTCTGGATTTTCATAAAAAAATAAGTTCGAGTCCTGTTCCGAACTCTCATAAACATATTTATACTTGTTTTTATGACCTTTGTCAAGAAAAATCGTTGATTTTAAGGCATTTTCGGCATATTTTTATGTCGATAACACCTTAAAACCTGTCTTAGTACCTTTGTACTGAGTTATCGTACTTTTTCTTATAACATTTTTTCAATCATAGCGTGTACTTCTTTGGATAATGCTGCTGACTTCTCATCCGCATCTTCTAAGGAAGTTCCTTTTACACCAAGGTAGAATTTTACCTTTGGCTCTGTACCGGATGGTCTTACACATACCCATGCACCATCTGTCATCTCATAGTAAAGTACGTTAGAAGATGGAAGTCCGGTTGGGGTTACTTTTCCTGTAACTACATCTGTAATTGTATCTTTCTTGTAGTCACGTACTTTTGTCACTTCGTAAGCGCCAATCTTAGCCGGAGCGTTCTCACGTAAGGTATTCATAATCTCCTGAATCTTAGCAAGACCTTCGATTCCCTTTAAGGTGATAGCGGTAACATCATCTTTGTAGTAACCGTATTTCTCATACATTGCAAGCATTGCATCCCACAATGTCATGTTCTTTGTCTTGTAGTAAGCTGCTGCCTCGCAGAGTGTCATGGATGCAACGATGGCATCTTTGTCTCTTGCGTAAGTTCCGGTTAAGCAGCCGTAGCTTTCTTCCATACCGAAAAGGTAAGTTCCTTTTCCGGTCTTTTCAAACTCTAAAATCTTCTGTCCGATGAACTTGAATCCGGTTAAAACTTCGATTAACTGGATGCCGTAATGTTCTGCGATTGCATCTGCCATGTTGGTAGATACGATAGAACGGATGAAGGCACCATCTTTTGGAAGACCATATTTTTCTTTTCTCTGTCCGATGACATAATCACCGATGAGACATCCTGACATGTTACCGGTTAAGCTGTGGTATTCTCCTGTCTTGGAATCTTTTACATAAACACCAAGTCTGTCCGCATCCGGGTCTGTTGCAAGGATTAAGTCAGCGTCTACTTTCTTACCGAGAGCAAGTCCAAGTTCAAATGCTTCTGCAGCCTCTGGATTTGGATAACTTACCGTTGGGAATTCTCCATCTGGAAGTTCCTGCTCTGGAACAACATATACATTCTGGAAACCTAACTCTTTTAAGACACGGCGAACCGGAATATTACCTGTTCCGTGAAGTGGTGTGTATACAATCTTCATATCAGCAGCAACCTGATCGATGCAGTCCTGACGAAGTACTAATTTCTTTAATTCTGCAATATATGGGTCATCGATATTGGCACCGATTGTCTCATAAAGTCCTGCTGCTTTTGCATCTTTCAAAGACATTGTCTTAACGGTTGCAAAATCTGTTACTTTCTTAACTTCATCCATGATACCTGTATCATGAGGTGGTGTAATCTGTGCGCCATCTTCCCAGTATACTTTATAGCCGTTGTATTCTGGCGGGTTGTGGCTTGCTGTGATGTTGATACCAGCAATACATCCTAATTTACGCACTGCGTAAGAAAGTTCTGGTGTTGGACGTAAGGACTCAAATACATAAGCCTTAATTCCGTTTGCTGCAAGACAAAGTGCTGCTTCATCTGCAAATTCCGGTGACATTCTTCTGGAATCGTATGCGATTGCGACACCTTTTTTCTGTCCGTTCACATTGCAAATATAGTTTGCAAGTCCCTGAGTTGCCTTACGAACTGTGTAAATGTTCATACGATTGGTTCCGGCACCAATCACGCCACGAAGTCCGGCGGTACCAAACTCTAACTCTGTATAGAAACGCTCTTCAATTTCTTTTTCATCATTCGCAATTCCCTTTAACTCTGCCTTGGTTGCTTCGTCAAAGTATGGATTGCTCAGCCATGATTCATATACCTCTTTGTAACCCATTTTTTCAATCCTCCATGTTTTCCCAGAAAATAACTGTCTCTTACGACAACAAATTTCCTCTTATAAATATTCCACGCACTCTATTGTAGCCAAAAAGTGGCTATTTTTCAAGTAAAAGTCCACGGTTCTTTCTTTTGCCTGAAATCAGCCACTTTTTGCCTGTTATTGTGAATTTGAATTCGTAAAGGAGGACAGCAATTGCGATAACGTACTTAAGTAGTCTGTATTACTGCTTGAGCTGCTGCTACTATTGCTACTGCTGCTGCCTGTACCGCTGCTACTGCTTGTGCTGCTGCCAGAAGATGTTCCACTGGAGGTTCCGGTTCCAAGGCTCTCCCGAATGGTTCCACTGTCACCAATTCCGGTATTCGACGATGCATTACTATTTGTAGTTGAATTACCCTGTGACATTGTGCTGTCTGTCGAGCCGCTGTCAGATGATGTGTCAGAACTGCTATCAGATTCAGTCGGGTCAATCACAATGGTTGCCTCCGATGAGTTCACATAAAGATATTTACTCCAGGTATCATATCCTGGCACATTCACAATGATAGAATGTACTCCGTATTTCAACGATACGGTCTGGGAAAAATCAACATTCTGCCCATCTACCATAAGGCTTGCGCCGTCGCCTGCAATCACAAACGCCACATTACAGTATTTCGGACCTTCCCCTTTTAAGGTATCCAGATCTAGCGTCACCGTCTGCCCACGCTCTACCGTGATGTCGGTGCTTCCGCCATATCCATCGTTTGCAACCGTAACTGTATAAGTTCCCTCCGCAAGTTCCATCTGCATATCAGGTGTAATCTCGGAAAAGATTTTCGTTCCAATCTGAATATAACTTCCCTCAAAAAGTTCTGTATTCACAAGTGACAGTGTGCCATGCCCGGTTGTAACGGTAAGCGAAAGCAGTTTCTTGCCAACGCCAATCACACGCAGCGTGTCCTTCTGGTTCAAATCCGCGATATCTAAAATTGTGTCGTCTGAGTTTACCAAAAGGCTGCTATCATACCGGTATTTATCTCCTGCATACGTAAACATATTATAGTCTAAATCTATCGCATATTTGGACACGTCATCATATTCCCAGACGTCATCGGAAATCTGAATCGCATCCAGTTTTCCCTGCGCATCCTTTTGTCCGATTTTCACTGCTCTTCCGACATCAAAGTTGACGACGGATGTGTGATTCGCATACTTATCTAGAAATTTTGTTCCAAACGAATAGTAATACATATATTGTTTTCCGGTCGACAGTTGTTTTAAAATCAACATCTCTGTCTCCATATCATTTTTCATAATCAGATACAGATTATCGGGAATCGTCTCCGACTCTGCCTCCTGCGTATCCTCTTCTCCCTCTACTTCCTCTGTCGCTGTTTCTGTGACTTCTTCCTGGGATTCTCCGGTATAATAATGCTGTCCCATCACATACTCTGGACGTTTCGAGCCTCCGCATCCAACTACAAAAAGCATTAAAATGACCACTATCCCTGTCAAACTGTATTTTCTCATTTGCACTTCCTCACGTGATTTCATCACTCAATAATTTCGTCGTTCGTCAATCATGCAAGCATGTTTATTCACTTACACTCATTATATTATATCATATTCATCCTCATACTAATATAAAAATCTTGTATGTAAAAACTTAAGTTTCACTCCATGACCTTTGCAAGGCGAAACAGCATCTCTAAAAATTCACTCCTTGCCTTTTCCTGTTCGACCACCTTTCCAAGCTTTTCAATGTCTCTGCCGGAAAGCCATGCCTTGTGTGAATTGTAGTAATGGTTTGCAATTTTCCAGAATTTTTCTGGATAAGCAAGGTAAAGATAAAGGAGCCGGATTTCCTCCTCACCTAATTTTCGCTCTTTGTCATACGCTCTTATCATATCCAGTGCGAGACCGCAGTTCCAATTCTGTTTCTCTAGCATTTTCCGCATAAAATTCGCAAGGTCCGCCATCTGCACCTGATAAGAAAAGGCGTCAAACCTCACAATTGCAGCCTCTGACTTTTCAAACAAAAGATTGTGCTGGTTATAATCGCCGTGACAAAAACCGACCAGACCCGCATCTAACTTTTGCATCGCCAAAAGATCCGTCACCTCTTTTGCCTTTTCCATAAAATAATGGTATTGTTCCATGAACCGAACCTCGAATTCATTCTTTTTCTTCTTGGTACGGATATAATTTTTTACTTTATTCAGCTCGCGGTTATGTTTTTCATAGAGCCATAACATTGCATCCGGCTCTGACTTTACAAATTCCGGGATATCCCCCTGATACTCCCTCGATACAAGGTGCAGCCTTGCAAGCTCTCTTGCTCCGGCTAAAATATGATCCCTGTTTTTTGTATCACACTCCACCCCCTCAAACGTACCACAAAGCATGTATTTTGTGTCGTCGTTATCCTTGGCAGCCGGTTCATCTTCCTTGGTCCGCACAATGGTCTCCACCCTCAGTTGATGCGCTTTTAAAAAATCAAGAATCTCCGCCAAAAATTCAGCCCGTTCCATCGAGCCCTTATACTCTTTTAAAATCTTGGTTCCACAGTTTGTCTCGCAGATGTATGCCCTGCGCCCTCTTGCTATGGATTTTATCTCTAAGTCGTAAAGTTCTAATACCTGTTCTGGTCGATTATACACAAAAACCCCTCCACATGACTCATCTACGGTCTCTTGCCGTGTCAATTCATCTTATGTGTCGGGGTGTTGTTTCATACCTAACTTCTTTTTTGTTTTTGATAGAGTTCTAACAACGTATCCTTTTGATTCCATTCTGGATGCTCTAACACCTGCTGCAACAGGAACTGTAACATCTCGCCTAATTCCTTTCCCGGTGTCATGCCAGCCTGAATCAAATCTTTTCCGGTAAGCGCAAGGCTTTTTAAGGACAAACATTGCTTTTTCTCTAAAATTTCGTGGTAGATTTTTTCGTATTGGTTTACATAATTATTTTTCTCTTCGCGGTGGTAGTCGCTTTGTGCCGCAATGTCCGCTCTCTTTACTGCAAAAAGATTCGGATACTGCGCCTCTCCATTTCGAAAAATTGCATAACGGATTTCTTTTTCATCCAAAACCGGATTATCGTCATGGCAGGTCACCAGCCGCACCACTGCATCCGTCGTCTCGTTATCGAACTTCAGGCGGCGCATAATGCTTTTTGCCATCTGCGCTCCCTTTTTCGGATGTCCGTAAAACTGGTCACATCCATTCTCATCCGTTGTCAGGCATACCGGCTTTGCGACATCATGAAACAGCATCGTCAAACGAAGCACCTTGTCTGCCGGAATCTGCTGCAACGCTGCAATGGTATGTTCTCCCACCGTAAACTTATGATGCTTATTCTGCTGCTTCGTCTCCATCATCCTATCAAACTCTGGCAGGAAAACTTTGGTAAGCCCAGTCTCATAGGCACTTCTTATCTCCTCTGGATGAGGGGACACCAAAAGTTTTACCAGCTCCACCTGGATACGCTCTGCGCTGATTTTCGCGATATTGGGGGCAAGCTGCCGGATTGCATCTTTGGTCGACGCTTCCATCGTAAAACCAAGCTGTGCACAAAAGCGGACTGCACGAAGCATCCGAAGCGCATCCTCGGTAAAGCGCTCCGTTGCATTACCAACACATCGCACGATTCCCCGCTTCAAATCGCCCTCCCCGTCAAATGCATCTACAAGTCCTGCCACATCATTATACGCCATCGCATTGATGGTAAAATCTCTTCGTTTTAGATCTTCCAGTAGATTTGAGGTAAACAGAACCTCTTTGGGATGTCTGGCATCCTCATACTCACCGTCAATCCGGTACGTTGTCACCTCATAGCCGATATGGTCTAATAAGATGGTAACTGTCCCATGCTGGATTCCGGTGTCAATGGTATGTAAAAAAAGTTTCTTGACCTCTTCCGGTTTCGCTGAGGTCGTGATATCCCAGTCTTGTGGCTGTCTTCCTAGCATGGTATCCCTGACACATCCACCAACTGCATACGCCTCAAACCCATGTGCCATCAGGGTATCAATAATTTTTTTCACATGTTCCGGTAAAACTATTTTCATATTCGATAAGTTCCTTTTGTGGATGATTTAATGCAATAGAGCAGTTCATCCGCTTCTTTAATCAAATTATTAATGTCTTCCTCTTCCTGAATCTGCTCGGATGTGCTGATTCCAATGGAACAGGAAATCTTATATCTCTCATCAATTTCCACCGCATGACCCAGTTTCTTTGCAATCTCTTTTTCAAAACCATTGGTCTTTTCAATACATTGATAGATTTTCTTTGCGGTGTCCTCTAAAAACTGCTTGTCCGCTGTGTCAAAGACCAGAATGAACTCATCCCCGCCATAACGGCAGACAAATCCTTCTTCCACGCAAAAACCCCGAAAAATCTCTGCCATAGATTTTAAAATCAAATCCCCAATATCATGCCCAAACGTATCGTTATAATGTTTAAAGTTATCCAAATCGACAAACATCAGACTAACACTTGCACTCATTTTCCCAGAATGAATCTTATCTAGGATTTTTGCTACATTCTGATAAAACCCCTCTCTGTTGTAGATTCCCGTGAGCTGATCAGTAACAGCTGATAAATACAATTTTTTATTCATCTCAAAAATCTTGTCATACGCATCAAGACGGTTCAGGGAATAGCGCACTTCGCGCCATAGCAGCTGATAGATAGAAAGGTCATCATCATCCAGCATATATCGGTTCACAGAGGAATGCCAGTTGTCCTTCATCTGCACAAACGTAATAAAAATGGTATCAATCTGTGAGTTATTAAAAAATGGAATTGCCACCATGGAGCAGACATCATCCTCATCAAACAATGAGATAACATCCAAATGCTCGGTATAGTTACTGCTGATTTTGGATACGGCAAATCCTCTTGTGTATTTTTTCATCGCCTTTTCAATGACAGCAATCATTTCTGTTGTCATTTCACGCTCAGTATCATTATAAAGCACATGTGGGACACGCTCTGCGTAACGGATATATACCCCCTTATCAACACTAAAGTGGTTTCGAAACATCTTCATGCCTTCTTCCACAAGCTCCTGCGACGTCTGCCCTGTCACATCAATGATTTTCTGCCAGGTCGAGATAAAATCCAATTGGCCTTTTTTGGTCTTGTATGCTTTTATAATACTTTCTGTCTTTAATAATGTCTCTATTTTCTCTTCTGAGATGCATTCGCATTTGGCAGGTTCTGCAACATCTTTTACCATATCTTTCAATATTGCAAATGTATTTTCCTGATAACGCTCTTTACGTGTTTTCTCAAAGTTTTCCAAATCTTTATGTTCACGCTCATATAATTCCATCTTTCCGAGTGCCTTCATACACTCCATTCGTTTCTGGCGAAACAGCGCATAGCTAAAGAACTGGTTTCCCTCGGCACGTTTCAGATATACCTCAGCAATCTCAAACTGTTCAAATGCCTGTTCTAAGTTGCCATTATGCATCGATAACAAAGCAGTTGAAAATGTATAAAGAAACATATCATCATCACATTTTGCATAATCATGTATGATTCCGATATCATTTTGCATATTCTCTTTTTCAAATACATAATTTAAGAACTGACGGCAATTGTAAAGGTAACGCTCACAGTCAAATTGATTTTTCTGTAAAATGCCAACCAGTGCCAGCAATCCATATAACTTAGAAAGGTTGCAAACACGCAGGCTGTTCAGGTGAAGCTTCTCGATTGCTTTCATGCATAGAAGAAGATAGTGCTGTGCAGCCTGATAATTTCCCTGCATAATACAGTTTAACGACATGTTATACTGCACCTCTGCAATATCCTCTGAGCTTTTCAGTTCATAAAACATCCGAATCGCTTTGTCGTAATATTTTTGTGCATTTTCATTCTGTCCCATTGCACAAAGATTATACGCAACACCGGAAAAAATTCTTGCACCGTCCACAGAGTTTTTCTCTTTCAATGCCTCATAGGTTCTTACCGAATACAAAATCGAAATTTCGTACATTCCATTCGTGGATGCAATCATGATATTTTTCTGATAGGCGTTCGAAATCAATTGCTCGTTTCCAATTTTCTTGGCAAGCGATACCCCTTTGCTAAAGTATTGTAAAAGTTCTTCCGATTCATACGCCTTTGCAACAACTTCCGGTTTGTTATCATTCGCATAAATATATATATTTGCAAGATGATTCTCATAATGGCGTTCTTCCAGCTCCTCTAACAATTTCTCATCTACAACTAAATCCTGTGCACAAAAGAAAATATTACACCAGCCGGACATCTGAATCTGGATTTCCAATAATTTTGCATGAAACAGCCAATAGGCATTGTCATTTTCCCTTGCAATCTCCATTCCCCTATGCGCAAGCTTAAATGCCTGTGGCAGTCTGCCTAAATACATATATGCGGTTGCAGCAAGAAAACAATATTCATACTTCTTTTGCGCTTCTTTTCCCGGAATCTGAAGCTTTTGGATATCCTCGCACACCTCTAATGCTTTCGCCATATCCCTTGTCATGATGGAAACATAGGCATACTCCTTCCAGAGCTGGAAAATGATTTCATCTGAAATCGTAAAATTATCCAGTTTGATTCTACGCTCCCACTGTCCCAGCAAATAGGCTGCCTGTTCAAAATCCAACAGCTCAATCAGGTTTTTAATTTTTACATTCTCCTGCTCACTGCTGACTTCAAACGACTTTTCTTCACTGACAGCACCCTGTGTTTTCTTCTGCATATTGCCGATATGATAGACTCTGCTGCCGTCATCTAATTTTTCAAAAATCGTATCCCATACCGGAATCAAAAACTCTGGCATGGACTGCTCATCACTGACACCAATGACAATACCAATATTCTTGGTTTTTCTGGAAAGAAGTTTTGACAGAAGAATCATACTGCTCCTGCTGGCAAGCTGGAATCTGTTAACTACAATCATAATTGGATGGATTTCGGCAAGGCGCAACAACATCGTGACAATTGCCTGCGCCATCCGTGACTGCTCATATTCCACTTCTCCTAGCAAAATCAGTTCTTCCCGGACGCATACACCTGTCTCATAGTAGCTTAACAGCGCTGACCGGTGCAGTTTATAGACTTCACATTCTTCCATGAACGAGGAAAAACTTCCTGTTCCATATTTTCGGAACATCTTGCAGATAATCTCCAAAAACGGTTCATATCCACCTGCAATCTCTTCATGATTAAATTCATGACAGGAAAAGAAAACGTCCTGCCGTCCTTGTTCACGACTGACGCTTTCCAAATCCCAAATTGAAAAATCATTGTTATATCTGACTAACAGGTAGTTTTCCTCCAGCTTCCCCACCTGGCCTGATACCTGCTCAATAACGCCATTATAATACTTTTCTATCATAACTTTTCCTCGTAAAATCCCCTGTCTTGCAACGGTTTTCTTTCGTATGTTTTTCTCTTAGTATGCTTTTCCCCAATATACTAATTTGTGTGCCGGTTTTCCACAGCAGACACAGACATCCGAAATCTTTTCCTGATCTTCAAATGGCATACAACGTGATGTTACTGCAAGATCCTCTTTAATTTTATCTTCACATGCCTGATTCTCGCACCACATACCACGGATAAATCCTGGTTTGTTCTCTGCGATATCTTTCATCTCTTCATAATTGTGTGCATCCCAGATATGAGAATCACGATGTGCTTTTGCACGTTCATACATATCTTTTTGAATCTGCTCTAAAAGTTCTGGAACCTTTGTCTCTAACTCATCTAAAGATACTTCAATCTTCTCTCTTGTATCACGGCGCACTACCACGCATTTATTTGCTTCGATATCCTTTGGTCCTAATTCGATACGAACCGGAATACCACGCATCTCCTGTTCTGAGAATTTCCAGCCTGGACTCTTATCGGAGCTGTCTAATTTGGCACGGCAGACTTTTCCAAGACGGTCACATACTTCCTGCGCTTTGTCTAACACACCCTCTTTATGCTGCATGATTGGAATTACCATTGCCTGTACCGGTGCGATTCTTGGTGGTAACACAAGACCGGAATCATCTCCATGAACCATGATGATAGCACCAATCAGACGTGTTGTCATACCCCAGGAAGTCTGGTGTACATACTGTAATTTATTTTCCTTATCTGTATACTGGATACCAAATGCTTTTGCGAATCCATCCCCAAAGTTATGGCTGGTACCGGACTGTAATGCTTTTCCATCGTGCATCAATGCTTCGATTGTGTAGGTTGCCTCAGCACCTGCAAATTTTTCTTTCTCTGTCTTTTGTCCGCGGACAACCGGCATTGCAAGTACTTCCTCACAGAAATCTGCATAAAGATTGAGCATCTGGATGGTTCTCTCTTTTGCTTCCTCTGCTGTTGCATGTGCAGTATGGCCTTCCTGCCACAAGAACTCTCTGGAACGTAAGAATGGACGTGTCTCTTTCTCCCATCTTACAACGTTACACCACTGGTTATAAACCTTTGGCAAATCACGGTAAGACTGAATCAGGTTCTTGTAAAAATCACAGAACAATGTCTCAGAAGTTGGTCTGACACAAAGACGTTCTGGCAATGGATTCAATCCACCATAAGTAACCCATGCTACTTCCGGTGCAAAACCTTCAACATGGTCTTTCTCTTTTTCCAAAAGACTCTCTGGAATAAATAAAGGCATATAAACATTCTCTACGCCTGTCTCTTTAAATCTTCTGTCAAGTTCATGCTGGATATTTTCCCAAATTGCATAACCTGCCGGTTTTATAATCATACATCCTTTTACAGATGAGTAGTCAATTAACTCTGCCTTTTTTACGACATCGGTATACCACTGCGCAAAATCATCCTCCATGGATGTAATTGCTTCTACTAATTTCTTATCCTTAGCCATTTTGTAACTCCTTCATTCTTTTTCACTATCTCTAATACTATGTCAAACGAAATGGGTTGTCAATTTCAAAATCCATTTTCTTCTTTGTCCTGGGGTGTCGAAACGATATTTTATAGGAACAAAGACATAATTCATTTGAAAAATGCTGCATATTTTCTTTAAAATTATACTTTCTGTCACCCACAATGGGAAAGCCTGCATGCGCAAGCTGAACACGAATCTGATGATGCCGTCCTGTTTCAAGTTTAATTCGAAGAAGTGCCTGCTTTCCATTCTGCTCTAACACTTCATACGCTAACTCTGCGCGCTTTGCATCCGGCGTTGACTTTGGTACAACCTTCGACGTATTGGTTTTCCCATCCCGAATAAGGTAATCTTCTAACGTTGCCTTTCGCTCCTCTGGAACACCATCCGTCACTGCATAATAAAACTTATCGGCTGCCTTTGTTGCAATCTGTCTGTTTAAAGCTGCTGCTGCCTCTTTTGTCTTTGCAAATACCATCACACCGGAAACCGGCTGGTCTAACCGATGCACGACACCAATATAGGGAGGCTCTCCTTTTCCCGCTCTGGCATTTTTAAGAAGGCTCTCCATATCTGCCTGCCCTAACCGCTTTGTCTGGGTTGCAACACCGGCTGGCTTTTTTACCACGCATATTACATCATCTTCGTATAGGTATTCTAAATTCATACTTTTTCCTACTTTAATCTGTACTTTCCTTACTATTACTTTCCTTAATGTTTCCCTTTTTGATGTTTTCCTGGATTATTTGATCGGTCAACTCAAATAATTTTTCGGAACCTTCTTTGGTTCTTCCCTGTCGTCCATAAACCTGTTCGGAAGAAACTCCGTGTTCTCTCCAATCCGCACCGCCATTGCTGTTGTTTAACATTAATGGCTGGAGGTTATCCATTGCATGTGCAAACTTTGCCTCCGGCGTCTTATTTTCCTCGAATTCATCAAAAATTCCCATCAGCTCTTTTTTCTGGTCTTCTGGAAGAATCGAATAAAGCCGTTCCTTTGCAGCATCCTCTCTTGCCTTTTGTGTCTTCTTTCCCTCTGTGTCATAGGCGTAGGTATCACCTGCATCAATTTCAACAACATCATGAATCAGGCACATAATCATCGTTCTGGTAATATCAATCTCTTCATTTGAATATTCTTTTAACAAGTACGCCATGATTGCCATATGCCATGCATGTTCTGCATCATTTTCATTTCTTCCGTGATTCGATAAATGGGTCTGTCGAAAAATATTTTTCTCTTTATCAATTTCAAGTGCAAACTCCATTTGTTTCTTCAACCGTTCTTCCATCTTGCTATTGCTCCCGCCTTCGGATGCTTTTTATGCATAATCGTACATAAAACACTTACTAAAATTCATTATACCACAATTTACGCCATGACCCAATGGTTTCTTTTTTGTACTTTAGGATACCTTCACAACCATATAATCATGTTCAATCTCTTTTAAAAAGGTTCCAAAAACATCCTCTACCTTCATTCGAAGACTTGATGTATTGATACAAGGATGGCATCCTAAATATTCGCTTTTTAGCACATCTTCATCTACCAAAAGCTTTACCTGATGTTCTTTATCATTCATCAAACCTAGTACACTGACCGAACCCGGCGTGATATCCAAAAATTTTTCCATATATTCTTCCGGGGCAAAAGATAATCTCGGGCTTGGAATCTGAGGTGAAATCTCCTTCGTCTTAAACTTCTTGTCATCTCTTATCATCAAAAGATAAAACCTTGTTTTCTGGCTGTTGCACAGGAACAGATTTTTGCAAATCACCGCTGGTGCAAGCACTTCATCGATTTCCTTACAGGCTTCCATCGTCATCGCCGCCTCATGGTCCACCCTTTCATAAAAAATCCCAAGTTTGTCTAACAAATCATAGGTTCTGATTTCCTTTTCCAAACGTCCTGTCTCTTCTTTTGGTCTTCCTGCCTCTAACTTCATATCTGTTCTCCTCTTTTTATATTGTGTCGTATTCCGTTTCGAAATATTTGTTCGTTCCTATTACATAAAAGAAAGATGCTGCACGGCTGCGCAGCATCTTTGCTTATTATACTGTTACAATTTAAATCTGTATCCTACCCCCCAGATTGTCTCAATATATTGAGGTTTATTGGTATTCATCTCAACCTTCTCACGAATCTTTTTGATATGAACCGTTACGGTTGCGATATCTCCAATGGACTCCATATCCCAGATTTCACGGAACAATTCTTCCTTGGTAAACACATGGTTTGGATTTTCTGCGAGGAAGGTTAAAAGGTCGAATTCTTTTGTTGTAAACTGTTTTTCTTCCTCATTAACCCAGACTCTTCTTGCTGTCTTGTCAATCTTGATTCCACGAATCTCAATGATGTCATTTTTCACTTCATTACTGCCAATCAGGCGCTCATAACGGGCAAGATGAGCCTTCACCCTTGCGACAAGTTCACTCGGCGAAAACGGTTTCGTAATATAATCATCCGCACCTAAACCAAGTCCTCTGATTTTATCAATGTCATCTTTCTTTGCTGACACCATTAAAATCGGTGTATTTTTCTGTTCACGGATTCTTTTGCAAATCTCAAATCCATCGATTCCAGGCAGCATCAAATCCAGGATGAACATATCGAAATCTTCTGACAACGCTCTGGCTAGTCCACGGTCACCCGTATTTTCAATCTCAACCTCAAATCCACTCAGTTCTAAATAATCTTTCTCTAAATCTGCAATTGCTTCTTCATCTTCTACAATCAAAATCTTACTCATTTGGTACCTCCTGATATTTGCGAATAACAAAATACATGACCGTTCCAATCGATTCCTTGCTGGTTGCCCATATTTTGCCACCATGATCTTCTATAATTTTCTTTACAATTGACAAACCGATTCCACTTCCACCGGTTGCAGAATTTCTAGAAGCATCTGCGCGATAGAAGCGATTGAAAATATATGGCAAATCCTTTGCCGCAATTCCTTGTCCATTGTCCTCAATTTCAACCTGGATAAAATCCCCAACATCTTTTATTCTAATATTGATGAAACCCTTTTGTTTGTCAAGATATTTCACAGAATTTCCAATAATATTGTGAATGACCCTTCTAAGCTGCTCCGGGTCCGCAATGATCACGGTATTCTCGTCCGTATAGTTAAAATAGGCAAGTCCAATATTTTTTGCCTCTAAATCCAATCCAATCTCTTCGATACAATCATTAAAGTAGTCTGTGACATTTATTTTTGCAAAATTGTAAGGAATACGGTTCGTATCAATCTTCGAATAGAGTGTCAGTTCATTTATCAGCGTATCCATCTCATTTGCTTTGTTATAGATGGTTCGAACGTATTTATCCCGCTTCTCAGGTGTATCCGCAACACCGTCCATGAGACCTTCCGCATATCCTTTTACCGCGGTGATTGGTGTCTTAAGGTCGTGCGCAATATTGCTAATCAAAGCTCTGTTCTCACGTTCGTTCGAAACTTTTTCCTCGGCGTTATCTTTCAGGCGCTGTCTCATCTCTTCAAAGTTATGACACAGCTCTCCAATCTCATCATCGCTGTCCACCTCAATCACAAAATCAAGATTTCCTTCTTTGATGTTCTGTGTTGCAACCTGCAATTTTTTGACCGGAGTAATCAGGCTTCTGTAAATCCATATTGTAAGCATTGCTGCCGTTAAAACCAGAATCAAGACAATCGAAGCAAAGGCATCAATCACAAGATTTTTTACTTCTGGAACCATTTCCTCAACTTTTGTAATAAGGAAAACGGAACACTCATTGCCATCCTTGCAATAAAAGTCAATCTGTTTGATTAAAATCTGCTTATCCCCGTCCATGTATACACCAGAATTCAAATCGGAACTCTCATCCCCAGCCCCAAATTCTGGAAGTTTTGTAAGAAGGGACGCATCATAATCCGAACCGATATACGTTAACTCTTTTGCTTCACGTACCACAAGATAAGAATATTTCGATTCCAGTTTCTCGTTCATGGAATCCAGATAATCTTCATCTTCAAACTTCTGAGGTTCTTCTTTGGAAACTTTAAGTAAACTCTCATAGTCATCCTTCGTATACCGGTTCAGAAGTTGAAGTGAATTGCCAAAATAATTATATCCATCCGTATCCACCCCGTAAGTCTGGCGGATTGTACGCATCTGTATCTGTTGGAATCCCACAATCGTAAAACCAGCCAAAACAATCGGGACGAAAATAATAATGCAAAATGATATGATTAATTTCGTCTTAAACTTCATATATCCCACACTTTCCTTTATGTATTTATCTCATCACTCAATAATTTTGTTATTCCTTAATGCTGCGAGCATGTTGACTCACTTACACTCATTATATCATGAATCATTTCCATTCCCATTTATTTTATCTAAAAATATCTAAAGATTTTATAAAATTAACGAAAACAGGGTTCATCAGTTCAACTTTTACTGACAAACCCTGTTTTCTTTTTTATTCAGATATTACCATTATCCGCTTTACAAAGCAGCATTAATTTGCGCCAATATTTTTTGTTGCATATCCTCGACTTCTGCCAGAGGCATAGGATTATGGCTAAGAACGGCAGATTCTAAATCGCCATTATTTAATGTAGTAAAAATAAATTTCTTGTTCTGAGGCGAGGTTCCCATACATGCAACAGCTAAATCTTTTACATCAAATAATTCTAGAACCGATTTAACAATACCCGTATCCAAAGATTGCACATCTTCAAAAGAATAGATTTTGTCAAGAATTGGTGAATTTGTATTATCACGAATAATGTTTTCGAAGGTGTTCTTTTCATCAGGCTCTAAATAAGTTAGTAAATTTTGAATTTCATCGGCAACATTTAATTTTTCTCTAAATCTACAAATGTCCTGCAAAATATCATTCCATTCATTATCTGTAAAAGAACGATTCTCCGCTAATACATGATATACCATTTTTCGATTTGTTTCGTTAAGGGAACGAATAAAATTTACAAAATCCATTGCATTACCTCCATACTTATTCATACTTGATTAATTAAGAGACATTATTTCCGTAAAAAATTACTTTACAGAATTTCATTAGCTATAAGTATAATTATACTAAAAGATGAATATAAATACAAATGCTTTTATGACTTCTTTTTCTTATAACGCAAAAAACAGGATGCCCCCGCTCAAATCAAAACGGATTCATCCTGCTTCTTTATTGCCATTTCCGGTATTTACTTTTTATAAGTATTTCTTCAAATCGTCTACTTTATTTAATGCTTCCCATGGAAGATTTAAGTCGTTACGTCCGAAATGTCCGTATGCTGCTGTTGGACGGTAGATTGGTCTTCTTAAGTCGAGCATCTTGATGATTCCTGCTGGACGAAGATCAAAGTTTTCACGAACGATTTCTACTAATTTTTCATCGGAAAGTTTTCCGGTTCCGAACGTATCTACCATGATAGAAGTTGGCTGTGCAACACCGATTGCGTAAGATAACTGAATCTCACATTTGTCTGCAAGACCTGCTGCAACTAAGTTCTTCGCAACGTAACGTGCTGCGTAAGCTGCGGAACGGTCTACCTTTGTGCAGTCTTTTCCAGAGAAAGCTCCGCCGCCGTGACGAGCCATTCCACCGTAAGTATCTACGATAATCTTACGTCCGGTTAAACCTGCATCTCCGTGAGGTCCACCGATAACAAAACGTCCGGTTGGGTTGATGAAGAATTTGGTTGCGTCATCTACTAATTCTTTTGGAAGAACCGGATCAAAGACATATTTCTTGATATCTTCGTGAATCTGTTCCTGTGTCACTTCCTCGTCATGCTGTGTGGATAAAACAACTGCCTCTAATCTCTTTGGCTTTCCAGCTTCATCATATTCAACAGAAACCTGAGTTTTTCCATCTGGTCTTAAATAGCTTAATGTACCATCTTTTCTTACTTTTGTTAACTGTAATGCTAACTTATGAGCAAGTGAAATTGGATATGGCATATATTCTTCTGTCTCGTTTGTTGCATATCCAAACATCATACCCTGATCACCGGCACCGGTATCAAGATCATCTTCTAATGCACCTTCTCTTGCCTCTAATGCTTTATCAACACCCATTGCGATATCTGCAGACTGCTGGTCTAATGCAACCATAACTGCGCAGGTATGACCATCAAATCCGGTCTTTGCATCGTTGTATCCGATTTCATTTACGGTATTACGCACGATGGAAGGAATATCTAACTGTGCCTTTGTTGTAATTTCACCAGTTACCAAAACAAATCCGGTACAGCTTGTTGTCTCACATGCGACACGGCTCATTGGGTCCTGTTCCATACATGCATCTAAGATGGCATCGGAAATTGCATCACACATTTTGTCTGGATGTCCTTCTGTTACGGACTCTGAGGTAAATAATAATTTTTCCATTCTATACTCTCCTATGTAAACTTTGACTAGCCTGTTTTCGAAAAGCCGTTCCTCTGGAAAAATTGTTATGCGCGCAATTTCCACAATTTTTGCCACTAAAAAACCGCCTGTCGAAGAACAAGCGGAATTGATACGATGTTAGATAATCAAATCCTCTTATTGTTCGAACTGAATTAACAGCATTACTCGCTCAGGTAGGCACCTTCCGTAGAGGGGTTGCCGTGACTTCACAGATCCTATGTATCTCCATCACTCTGAATAAGAGAAATTTCACAATATTGAATTTTCAAATCTACCTTTGTAGGGTACACCCTATTTTTCCATCTGTCAATACCTTTTACCCATATTCTTATTGACTTTATTTTTCGATGATTTTATACTTATATTAGAAGTTTTCGAAAAATGGGGGATAAGAATGAAAAATATTGCAAACAAAGATTTAGAACCCGGCATGATTCTTGCTGAGACCGTGAAAACAAGAGGAGGACAGCTTATTGCCAAATCAGGCACCGTCCTTACCAAACAGTTAATTCTACATATGGGATTCTACAACATCGAATCTGTTGCGATTGTCGAAGAAGAAAACAGCGAAGAACCTACGACCCCAAAGACAAACGCTTCCGATTCCTCTTATTCCCAGAAAATCAGAAGTTCGAAAAAATTTCAGGCTTTCCAGATTGATTACAGTGTCATGATTCAACATGTACATGAGGCTTTTGAGAATTATGTAGACAAAGGGATTCCATTACCTTCTGAACAGCTTTTAGAGGAAACCATCACACTATATCAATCCTGCCGGACAACCATAGACTTATTTGACATGCTGCACAACATGCGCTCTGTCAACGACAGTACCTATGCACATTGCTTAAATGTGGCACTGATTTGCAGAATTTTTGGAAAATGGCTGAAAGTTGATAGAAAGACCCAGGATGTCATCACACTCTGCGGGCTTTACCATGACATTGGAAAGTTAAAAATCCCGGATGCTATCTTAAACAAACCCGGCAAGTACACGGATGATGAATTTACCCTTGTGAAAAAGCACCCACAGTTCAGCTACGATTTGTTAAAAGATCTTCCACTGGATTCTCATATTAAAAACGCTGCCCTGATGCATCATGAACGCTGCGATGGTTCCGGATATCCAGGACATCTGACTACAAATGAAATTGATAATTATGCTATGATTGTGGCGATTGCCGATGTCTATGATGCAATGACTGCTGCACGTTCCTATCGTGCACCGCTTTGTCCATTCCAGGTCATTGAGAATTTTGAAAAAGATGGATTATCAAAATATATGCCAAAATATGTTCTCACTTTCCTGGAACGCATTGCAAATACCTATCAGAGCCAGCGCGTTCTGCTTAGCAATGGTCAGAGTGCCAACATCGTATTTTTGAACAAACAGAATCTGTCCAGACCGATGGTTCAGCTTAACGATAATAGCTGTATCAATTTGTCAACCGCAGGCGATTTACATATTCAGGCTCTTTTATAGTAATTTTCTATGTATAACTGAAAAGAGTGTCTTAAGAAATGAAATTCTTAAGGCACTCTTTTTTCATAAAATACGTCCTGTTTAAAAATTATATGCACTTTAACGAGACACTTGATTCCGAAAAATACACCCCGTTTCTATAAGACTTTTTGTCTTTATGAAACCTGTAACGTAAATTTCTGAATCTCTTTCTCTGTGCTTACTTTCTCAATCTGTGCACCAAGTGATGCTAATTTCTTTTCAAATTCTTCGTAACCACGTTCAATGTAATAAATATCATCTACCACTGTGATGCCGTCCGCAGCGAGTCCTGCAATGACAAGTGCTGCTCCTGCACGAAGATCCGGTGCATTTACACGCGCACCTGTGTAGCGCTCTACTCCACCGATAATCGCGATATTGCTCTCTACTTTGATGTTGGCACCCATTCTGGTCAATTCATCTACATACTTGAAACGATTCTCAAAGATGCTCTCTGTCACAGTACTTGTTCCAGATGCAATACCAAGAACAACTGCCATCTGTGGCTGCATATCTGTTGGGAAACCTGGGTATGGAAGTGTCGTTACCTGGGTATGTGTCAAAGGTTTGGAAGCGACAACACGTACCGCATCATCAAACTCTTCTACCTCACAGCCAATCTCTAATAATTTTGCTGTGGTAGCCTCTAAATGCTTTGGAATGACATTCTTAACTGTCACATCACCTTTTGTTGCTGCTGCGGCAAACATGAAAGTACCGGCTTCAATCTGATCCGGGATAATGGAGTACTCTGTCTTGTGAAGCTTTTCAACACCGACAATACGGATTACATCGGTTCCGGCTCCTTTGATATTCGCACCCATGCTGTTTAAAAAGTTTGCAACATCAACCACGTGTGGCTCTCTTGCCGCATTTTCAATTACAGTCTTTCCTTCCGCCATAGCAGATGCCATCATAATGTTGATTGTCGCACCTACGGATACTTTGTCTAAGTAAATGTGAGTTCCAACTAACTTCTCTGCCTGTGCCATGACAAGACCATGCTGGATGTCGACCTGCGCTCCCATTGCCTGGAAACCTTTTAAGTGCAAGTCAATCGGGCGGCTGCCAATGTTACAGCCACCTGGAAGAGCAACCTCTGCTCTCTTATATTTTCCTAATAACGCACCAATCAGATAATAAGACGCTCTGATTTTACGGATAAATTCATTGTCAACGTTCAAATCACGGATAAAAGAACCGTTGATTTTCACGGTATGCGCATCAATTCGGTCCACCTTCGCACCGATTTCCTTGATTGCATTCAAAAGGACATTGATGTCCCTAACATTTGGTAAATTCTCTATTAAAACGGTTTCATCTGTCATGATTGCAGCAGAAAGAATTGCCAAAGCAGCATTTTTTGCTCCGCCAATCTCTACTTCACCAACCAATGGATTACCACCTTTGATTACATACTGTTCCATATCACACCTCTATGAACAAACTTATACAAACATATAATTATAGTAACTTTTTACTACGTTTGTCAAGCTGTTCTTCTTCTACTACGGCTTCCAATTCGTTCCATTGTCTCTCGTATATCTTATTCGTTTTTCTTTTTTTTGTTACTTTCATGATTCCGACTGAATTCGTCCTCGAACAAAATTTCCTATTACATAAAAAAATTATGCCTGTAACTTCTTCACCAGAGAATCAATCGTTTGTTCTACATTCAATCCAAATTCACAGACTGTTACATCTGCGTATTTTTCATAGAGCGGGACGCGCTCCTCATACAAATCATGCAGCGTCTGTCCATCGCGCAAAACCACGCCTCTTCCTTTGATGTCGCGCAGTCTTTTCTCTAATTCCTCAAATGGAAGTTCTAAGTAAACAACGGTTCCAATGGACTTCAAATGTTCCATTGCCTCCTGTCCATATACCACACTTCCTCCGGTTGCAACCACCGCATGTTCCACTGCAAGGCTTGCATTCACACGGTTCTCTACCTCTATAAATCCATCGGTTCCCACTTCTGTGATAATCTCATGAAGCAGTTTCCCTTCTTCTTCCTGAATTACTAAGTCAGCATCTACGAACTGATAGCCTAAGACTTTCGCTAATATTACGCCTACTGTACTCTTTCCTACGCCTGGCATTCCTATTAATACTATATTGTCCTTCTTCATCGGCTTTCATTCCTCGTATTTCAAATTGTTGTCTATTTTCAAGTTCCTGTGGACTGTCTGCGTCATTTACCGCAATAGTCTACATTATTTTAAAGAATAACATATTTTTCGACAAAAAAAAAGAGGTTCTTTGAAAAACATTGCATTTCCATAAAATGGTTATGTTTTTGGAACCTCTTTTGTCTATTGTATGCTTCTTTTTTGTTCTTATTCGAGTGTTTCTGTCGTCTCAGTGCCTTCGTTTACTGTCTCTGTTCCCTCTGTCACAGACTCCGTTGCCTGCTCGGTCTGTGTTGCAGCTTCGGTTGGCTCTGCTGTCTCTGTATCATCAACCTTGGTTGTGAATAAATTATCAAACTGTACGGTTGCCCATACTTTTTCTTTTAATTCCCATTTTGCATCGTCTTCCCAGCCGGAAAGAACGCTGTCATACAAATCCTGCTGACGCTGTTTGATAATCTCCTGTCTGTGTGTCTCGGTTGCCTCCTCGTCACAGTCTGTATCCAGACGAAGAATGTAATAGGAGCTTTCCGCAGTGACAAGGTCTGAAACTTCGCCTTCCTTAAGTTTATCTAAGGCTGCCACAACCGCATCTGGAAGCTTATCATCATCTTTTGCATAAGTTCCGGTACTTACCGTATATCCGGCATTGGTGATTGCGCCATCAAAATCTTCCTTACATGCTTCTGCCAATGCTTCGGAATTCTTCTCTAACAGTGCTTTTTCGTCGTCGGTATAATCCACAGACTGACCGGAATCATCCGTGTGGCTCTGATTTGGAATCTCAACATAACTGTAACCTCTCATGTTGGCATCCTCATCACTGACATTGGTATCTGCATCTGCAACAATCGCATCATACATTTTACTCTGAATCGTATTTAAGGTTAAGTATTCCTCTACAATCTCCTCGGTTGCGCCAAGTTGGTCTAACGCATCCTTTGTGTTGTCTGACATAAAGGTTTCTGCAGCTTCTTTGATGGCAGCTGTCTCATCATCCGTCAGGGAAACACCGTAATCATCCATGTGATTCTGTAAAATGTAAAGGTCTTCTACCGTCTTAATGATGTTCTCTTTGAGGCTGTCCTGTGTTGTGCTTCCACTGTTATATAAATCAGAAGACCATACATCTTCCCCAAAATATGCCACATAAAAATCATCATATTTTGCCTGTGTAAATCTGGCTGCAAAATTTGCAACTCCTAACGTAATATCTTTTCCATCTAATGTCGCTACCACTGCGTCTTTTTTCACGCTGTCGCATCCGGTCAGGCCGGTTGTAAGCAATGCTCCGCATAAAAGTAATGCAGCAATTCTCTTGGTCTTCATTGATATCCTCCATTCTCTGGAATCTTCTCTTTTGTTGCGATTCCATCTGTCCTCTTATTTCAACAATGCCATTTATGGCTTAGGACAGTCACTTTTTATATTATAGTGCTTTTTGGGCTATGCCGCAATATTTTTCATACAATTTTCACAGGGCATACGCCGCTGTTTTCCTTACGCCAAATCAACTACATACGTCGTTGGGTGTTTCCAGAAGCACCCTCGCATCCTGTAAAATTTTTTCCAGCAATTCTTTGATATTTACCTTCTTATCCCTGCTGTTTGCCTTTAGCTGATAGGTAAAATATGGTGCCTTCTTGTCCATTGCAAATGTCATCCTGCCATCATAGGCAGCCACAAAGTCTGGAATCTTTGCCGGATTTATCTTTGCTTTTTCATATAAGGTAAACTTTAAGGTATTGTTTTTCTGCGCAATTTCCGTGAAAAAGACCCAGTGTGCCATTGTTTTTATTTTGGCAATGAAAAGCAGGTTTTCGACGGATTTCGGAAGATCTCCAAAACGATCCATCAATTCCTCTAGCATCTCTTCGGACTCTTCCTGTGTTTCAATATCCGCAATTCTCTTGTAAATATCCAGTTTCTGGAACTCATTTGGAATGTACGTCATCGGAATATAGGCATCAATATCGATATCAATCGACGTATCAAAGCTTTCTTCCACCGGAATACCTTTCGCCTCTTTTACCGCCTCGTTGAGCATTTTACAGTACAGGTCATAACCGACCGCCTCCATATGCCCATGCTGTTTTGCACCAAGCAGATTCCCGGCACCACGGATTTCCAAATCCCGCATTGCAATCTTGAATCCACTGCCCAGTTCTGTATATTCTTTGATGGCGGCAAGTCGTTTTTCTGCAACCTCTTTTAACATTTTATCCCGCTTATACATCAAAAAAGCGTATGCGGTCCGGCTGCTTCTTCCGACTCGTCCTCTTAGCTGATAAAGCTGGGACAGTCCCAGATTGTCTGCATCCTGTATCAAAATCGTGTTGACATTTGAAATATCCAGACCGGTCTCGATAATCGTTGTTGAAACCAGCACATCAATCTCACCGTTGATAAACTGGTACATAATTTTTTCCAGCTCGTGTTCTTTCATCTGCCCATGTGCAAATGCGACATTTGCCTCTGGAATCAGCTCCGATAAACGATGCGCCACGTCCTCAATCTCCTTGACACGGTTAAACACGTAATACACCTGACCGCCTCTTGCCAGTTCTCTTGAAACCGCTTCCCGCACAAGCTCCTCGTTATATTCCATCACATAGGTCTGAATCGGAATCCGGTCCATTGGCGGTTCTTCTAATACACTCATGTCACGGATTCCAATCAGGCTCATGTGAAGCGTTCTTGGAATCGGGGTTGCCGTTAGCGTCAAAACATCAATGTTTGTTTTTAACTGCTTAATCTTTTCTTTATGTCCCACACCGAAACGTTGTTCCTCATCAATGATGAGTAACCCTAAATCTTTGAATACAATATCCTTCGAAAGTACGCGGTGGGTTCCAATCAGGATATCAATCTGTCCTTTCTTGACACCCTCCATCGTCTTTTTCTGCTCCGCCGGTGTGCGGAAACGGCAAAGCAAATCGATATGAATCGGGAAATCCTTCATTCGCTGCACAAAGGTACTGTAATGCTGCTGTGCCAAGATGGTTGTCGGACATAAAAAGACTACCTGTTTGCCATCCTGAACTGCCTTGAACGCTGCACGGATTGCAATTTCGGTTTTTCCATATCCTACGTCACCACAGATAAGACGATCCATGATTTTTTTGCTTTCCATATCACGCTTGGTGTCCGCGATGGCTGCCTCCTGGTCTTCCGTCTCCTCAAACGGGAACATCTCCTCAAATTCGTTTTGCCAGACGGTATCCGGGCTAAACGCAAATCCTTCTTCCTGCTGCCTTGTGGCATACAAACTGACAAGGTCTTTTGCGATGTCTTTTACCGCACCACGCACCTTGCTCTTCGTTTTGCTCCAATCCTGGCTTCCTAATTTGTTCAGCTTTGGCTTTTTGGCATCTGCTCCGGCGTACTTTTGCAATAACTCCAGCTGTGTTGCCAGAATATATAGCGTTCCACTGTTTGCATATTCAATCTTAATGTAATCTTTTACCGTTTTGTCGACCTCAATTTTCTCGATTCCACGGTAAATGCCGAGTCCGTGATTCTCATGAACCACGTAATCTCCAACATTAAGGTCCGTAAAACTTGCGATTCGCTCTCCCTCATAGGCTTTGCGATGTTTCTTCTTTTTCTTTTCTCCACCAAAAATATCACTCTCTGAGATGACAACAAACTGAATCATCGGATACTCATATCCCTTTTTCAGTTTCCCATATCCCGTCATGATTTCGCCCGGTTTTACCTCATGTTCAAAATCTTCGGTGTAAAAAGCGTTTAAACCTTCTGCCATCAAATCTTCTGCAAGACGTTTCGCTCTGGTTCTCGAACCCGAAAGTAAAATCACACGATATCCATTCTTTTTATAACGTACCAAATCCTTCACGAGAAGTTCAAAACTGTTATTATAAGGGTTTACCGTCTTAGTCTGGATGTTTAAGTGTTCCGTAATCTCAAGGTAATTGCACTTTAAGTCAAGCGTTGCAAGCGCAACACACCGCTGGTTTTCAATTTTTCCCAGAATCTCCTTATATGGAATCAGCTCTTTCATCTGTCCCGGAAGAATGTACCCTTTTTCCAGGCGCTGCTTCATGCTGTCCAAAAATTCGGTCTCCGTTGCAATTCCGCGCTCGATACTACGATTGGTCTCATCCAAAAAGAGGATGGTATTCTCCTTTGAAAAATAGTCGAGCAGCGAAACCCGTTCCTCCACAAAATAGGAAAGAAATGCATCCGCTCCGGCAACGATTCCAAATTCTCCAATCTCTTCTGCAACCTGTTCTGCCACCTGCATCGCGCGGTGCGCTTCCTCGGTTTTCATCTTTTTTCGAAGTTTTTCGGAAACCTGCTTCGCTTCTTTTTTCAATTTCTCAATACCGGCTTGTTTTTCCGCCTCGGTTAGCACAAGCTCGCATGCCGGATAGATATGCACTTCCTCTAAATTTTCAATGGAGCGCTGGCTTTCCGGATCAAAAGAACGGATGGAATCCACCTCATCTCCCCACAGTTCAATTCGGAATGGATTGTCCTCCGTAAGCGAAAAAATATCCAGGATTCCACCACGCACCGAAAATTGTCCCATCGACTCTGCCTGGTAATTTTTCTCGTAGCCAAGTTCCACCAGGCTCTTTACCATCGCTTCCAAATCCAGTGTGTCGCCAACTGCAATCCGTTTTACAGACTGGATAAAACGTTCGGGCTGTGGCATAGGATTCATCAGACCGTCAAACGTCGTGATAATGGTGCAGTCTTTTTCCTCTGCAATACGTTTTAGTGCCTGAATACGCTCTGCTGTCAACACATTTCCGCGAATATCGGACTGATAAAAAAGAATATCTTTTGCCGGATAATATGCAACATTTTTGTCAAAAAATGCGTACTCCTCCAAAAGTTCTTTGGCGCGCTGTTCCTGAAACGTTACGATAATCCGGTTCCCTTTTCCATTGTTGATGCTGCTGATAAAATGCGCCTTTTGTGCATCGATACAGCCTGAAACCTGGATGATTCCCTTTTCTTTTTTCAGTTGTTGTTCCAGTTCCTCAAATTCCCTTAAACCGCTTAGGGACTCGGTAAATGCTTTCACTTAAGCCTCCTGCTTTTTACTGTTAAAATCATTCATGGCGCGGTCCACTTCCCCTTGAACCATCATGCCGGCTGCACAGATTGCATCCTTTATGGCATCTTCTACCTTAGCCTGATCTTCTTTATTAAAATGACCTAACACATGGTCTGCCAAATCCCAGCCTTTTGGTTTTTCGCCGACCCCGACTTTAATACGCATAAAGTTCTGTGTTCCGGTCATGGCGATAATATTTTTGATTCCGTTGTGACCGCCTGCGCTTCCTTTTTTGCGGATGCGAAGGTTCCCCGGTGCAAGACTGATATCGTCAAAAATCACTATCATCTCATCTTCCGGGTTAAGTTTGTAGTAATTGACAAGCTCTGCCACGCTTTCCCCGCTTAAGTTCATAAAGGTCTGTGGTTTTGCCAGTACCACTTTCACTCCCTCGATGACTCCTTTTCCGACAAGTGCTTTGTGTTTTTTTTCACAAATGCTGATGTTATATTGATCTGCCAGTGCGTCCAGACAATCAAATCCGACGTTGTGGCGTGTATGCTCGTATTGTTTTCCTGGATTTCCTAATCCAACGATTAAAAACATGGTATTCCTCCTATTTCATTATCTCAAATAAAATGTGCGAAGTTTGAGTTCATTATGTTTTTTACTGTGCTTTTCTTGCGTGAATAATTTCAGTCGCAGCCTTCAACTGTTCCTGATCATTGACTCCGGTGATGTCTTCTGGATTATCTAATGCATAGGCATCCACACGGAGACCTTTTTCTTTGATAATGGTGAGCGTGTCTGGAAGATAATATTCTCCCTGTGCATTATTTGGTGTGATTTTTTCTAATGCTTCTTTTAATTCCTTTGTGTCAAAAACATACATTCCAGAATTCACCTCGTGGGATGCTAACTCTTTCTCATTTGCATCTTTGTGTTCCACACTTTTGACAAAATTTCCTTTTTCATCACGGATAATTCTTCCGTACCCGGTTGGGTCTTCCATCATCGCCGATAACACGGTGACGGTATTTCCTTTTTCCTTTTGGTAATCCGCAAGGTTCTTTAATGTCTTTGCGGTGATAAGCGGAGTATCTCCGAACAAAATCATAGTCTGTCCGTCTTCTCCCATAAAATCTTTTGCGCATTTTACGGCATGACCGGTTCCTAACTGTTCTTCCTGCATGACAAATGCAACATCTTTATTCTGGATGCTTTCCTTTACCACATCGCTCTTATATCCGACAACCAGACATACTTCATCAGCTCCTGCTCCCTTTGCTGCCTCAATTGCATAATCCACCAGGCATTTTCCATCAATGGTATGAACGACCTTTGGAAGGTCGGATTTCATTCGGGTTCCTTTTCCTGCTGCAAGGATGACTGCTTTTAATTTACTCATATCTATTCTCCTTCTATCTTAACTTATTCTCTTTTTTCTTTTCTATTCGTCTCGCCTTTTCTGTGTGCGACTTCCTATCTATTCTAACCAAAATTCTTCCATTTGTATAGTGCGATTGTTGTGACCTCGCCACTCGCACAAAAAGAGCCGTGACACCTATTTTCATAAATGTTACGACTCTTTCTCTCATTTTTGCTACAAATCCTGTTATTCTTCTACCGCCAATGTCTCCTGATATTTCTGCAAAATCAGATTCTGGATACGCTCTCTTGTATCGGAATTGATTGGATGTGCGATATCGCGATATTCTCCATCTGCAGCTTTGCGGCTTGGCATTGCGATAAACAATCCTTTTTCACCTTCAATTACTTTAATATCATGTACCACGAATTCCTCATCAATGGTAATAGAAACAACTGCTTTCATTTTTCCTTCTTTTTCTACTTTTCGAATTCTTACATCTGTAATCTGCATGACATTATGTCCCCCTTTTGTCTTATTTATAGAACGTATCTCTCGTTATTCTCGAAGACAATCTTCACACCATTGTCCCCACAATAATACGTGTTCGCCTTTAACGTATCCCGACTTTCTACGATACAGTTCTCGATATGAGTATTATCACCAATATAAACGTCGTTTAGTATAATTGAATTCTTAATCACACAATTCTTACCGACAAATACCTTCTTAAATAAAATGGAATTCTCCACCTTACTGTTGATGATACAGCCACTTGCAATCAGGCTGTTTCTCACACTTGAACCTGCATTGTATTTCGCCGGTGGAAGATCATCCACCTTGGAATAAATGGTTGGTTCTTCTTTAAAAAAGTATTTTCTGACTTCCGGTTTCAAGAAGTCCATATTGGTCTTGTAGTAGGAATCTACGGTCGCAATGTTGCTCCAGTATTCCTTCATCTTGTATCCATAGATACGTTTCATATTTTTGTAACGAATCAGAATATCGGTTACGAAATCCCAACGGTCTTCCTGTGCGCTTCTTTCCAGCATCTCTATCAATTGTCTTCTCCGCACAATATAGATTCCGGTAGAAATGGTATTGGATCTGGAAACCATCGGTTTCTCTTCGAATTCTGTAATCCGTGCATCCTCATTCATGCGTACCACACCGAATCTGCTGACATCTTCCCCTGGCTCCATGTCCTTGCAAACCACGGTAATATCTGCTTTCTTCTCAATGTGATAGTCTAAAACTTTATTGTAATCGAGCTTGTATACACAATCACCACTTGTGATGATAACGTATGGCTCATGACACTTCTTTAAGAAACTAATGTTCTGGTACATTGCATCTGCGGTACCACGATACCACCAGCTGTTGTCCACCGTAACCGTCGGATTGAATACAAACAGACCTCCCTGCTTTCTTCCGAAATCCCACCATTTCGATGAACTTAAATGCTCGTTCAAAGACCTTGCGCTGTACTGTGTCAGTACTGCGACCGTCTGGATATGTGAGTTACTCATGTTGCTCAATGCAAAATCGATGCTTCTGAAACTTCCTCCAATCGGCATTGCTGCGATTGCACGTTTATTCGAAAGTTCCTGCATTCTTGTGTTGTTACCACCAGCCAAAATTATTCCTACTGCCTTCATACTGTGTCACCTGCCTTAATGATTACTTCACCGCTCTCCAGTCTCTTGTCCGGATAATCCGAAAGCTCTGTCACACCAGAGATTGCTGTGTTCTTGCCTACTTCTACGCCTGCAGGGATAACAGATTTTTCCCCTATCGTCACAAGTCCAAACGAATATATCTTCTCATTTAATTTATTTGGAGCCTCTTCTCCAACTCCAAGCTTCGCCCCATCGCATATCTCGCAATTCTCCGCAATAATTGCCTTGTCAATGGTAACGTTCTCGCCAATCGTGGTTCCCTTCATAATGATGGAGTCCCGCACAACGCTTCCCTTGCCAATTGTGACGCCTGCGCCAATGACGGAACTATGTACCTCTCCGCAAATCTCAGTCCCCTCACTTACAAGGCTCTTCTCCACAACTGCCTCTTCGGAAAGATACTGAGGTTCTATGATATCGCTCTTGGTATAAATCTTCCAATACTCTTCATACAAATTAAATTCCGGAATCAAATCAATCAATTCCATATTGGCTTCCCAATAAGAACCAAGTGTTCCAACATCTTTCCAATAACCATTGTATTCATAAGCGAAAAGACGTTGTCCCTTCTCGTGACAATACGGAATAATATGCTTTCCGAAGTCACAGCTGCCCTGATCCTTCATGGCTAGCAATGCTTCTTTCAGAACATTCCAGCTAAAAATATAGATTCCCATGGATGCAAGGTTGCTTCTTGGATGTTCCGGTTTCTCCTCGAATTCCTGGATCTTCTTATTCTCATCCGCAATCACAATTCCGAACCGGCTTGCCTCGTCTATCGGAACCGGCATCGTCGCAATCGTGACATCCGCATGATTCTCCTTATGAAAATCCAACATAACCTCATAATCCATCTTGTAAATATGATCTCCTGACAAAATCAGGACATATTCCGGATTATACTGCTCCATGTAATTCATGTTCTGATAAATTGCGTTTGCAGTTCCTGTATACCATTCACTGTTATCGCTTCTCTCATATGGAGGCAATACAGTTACACCACCATTGTTTCGATCCAAATCCCACGGAATACCTATCCCAATATGGGTGTTGAGTCGAAGTGGCTGATATTGTGTTAGTACCCCTACTGTATCAATCCCCGAATTGATACAGTTGCTCAGTGGGAAATCGATGATACGGTATTTTCCACCAAACGCAACAGCCGGTTTTGCAACTCCTGCTGTCAATACTCCTAAGCGGCTCCCCTGTCCACCAGCTAATAGCATTGCTATCATTTCTTTTCGAATCACGTCACTCACCTCTCGTCACTTTCTAGTCTTGCTACATAAAAATTATAACATACTGCATTTTTTATGTACATCTTTTTTCACAATCTTTTCGTCAAATTTCGCATATTTTTGTCATTTTAAACAAATATAATTAATTTTGATACAAAATTACACATTTGCCACTTTTCCTAATGCGCAACCCTTTGCGCAACCTATATTTTTTCTTGTACCGAAAATTTTCAGTTAATTTCATTACTTGAAATTTTTTATCGTTTTTCTTACATTTTCTGGAAAGACAGAAAAAACAAGACTTTCTTCGAAATAAAATTTGCAAAATTCATATATATGGTTATAATGAAACGTAGTCACTTTACGTGCATCTTAATATGGAAGAAACCTAAGATGTAACCAAGTGCCAATGAAAAAACAGGTAGGTATTTATCATGTATAAAATTAATTTTAATCAGCCAATACATATCCACTTTATTGGTATTGGCGGTATCAGCATGAGCGGTCTTGCTGAGATTCTTTTGGAAGAGCATTTTACCGTGTCCGGTTCCGACGCAAAGGAATCTGATTTGACCAGACACTTAGAGCATATGGGTGTACAAATTTTCTACGGTCAGAAAGCAGAAAATATCATCGACGGCATCGACCTTGTCGTTTACACCGCTGCAATTTCTGAAACCAACCCGGAATTTGCACGTGCAAAAGAAGTGGGACTTCCTATGTTAAGCCGTGCCGAGCTGCTCGGACAGATTATGGACAATTACAAACAGTCCATCGCCGTTGCCGGTACCCATGGAAAAACAACCACAACTTCCATGATTAGTCAGATTCTGCTTCAGGCGAAATGTGACCCAACCATCTCTGTTGGTGGTATTTTAAAAGCAATTGACGGAAATCTTCGTGTTGGAAAATCCGATGTATTCATCACCGAAGCGTGCGAATACACCAACAGCTTTTTGAATTTCCGCCCAAAATACAGCATTATCCTAAATGTGGAAGCAGAACACCTTGACTTCTTTAAAGATATTCAAGACATCCGTCATTCTTTCCACTTATTTGCAAAAAATACTCTGGAGAACGGTGCCATCATCATCAATGGCGATATTGAACATTACGAAGAACTGGTAAAAGACCTTGCCCCAGCCATTCTTACTTTTGGTAAGACAGCAAGCAGTGATTTTTACCCGGAAAATATTACATTCAACGAAAAAGCCTGTGCAACCTATGACGCAATGTTCCGCGGCGAAAAGCTGATGACGGTCTCCTTAAACGTGCCTGGCATGCATAATGTTACAAACTCTCTTGCAGCCATTGCACTTGCCAAAGATTTAAAGATTTCCGATGAGAGTATTCTCGCAGGACTTTCGGCATTTGGTGGAGCCGACAGACGTTTCCAGTACAAAGGATGCGTGGACGGCGTTACGATTATTGATGATTATGCCCATCATCCAACCGAAATCCGTGCTACCTTAACAGCAGCAGAAAAATATCCACACAAACGTCTGGTTCTTGTATTCCAGCCGCACACTTATTCTCGAACCAAAGCGTTCTTAGATGATTTTGCGGATGTTCTTTCTATGGCAGATGTTGTCGTCTTAGCTGACATCTACGCCGCAAGAGAAAAAAATACCATTGGAATCAGTTCCAAGGATATTCTTACGAAACTGGAAGAAAAGGGAACAGAATGTTATTATTTCCCTTCTTTTTCCGAAATTGAAAACTTTTTACTAGAAAATTGTGTGAACGGTGACCTGTTGATAACCATGGGTGCCGGAGACATTGTAAATGTGGGCGAATCCCTGCTTGGCAAATAGTTATCCACATTATCCACATTTTTTTGGGGAAAACTTTCCCCGAAGGAATGTGGATTTTTAATTTACATAATATTTTTCCTGTTTTTCTCCTAAAGTCCTGTTCTATAACTGTTTCGTTCATTTTCGGCAGTTTCCATAAAAATATAGCCCCCTTGCTTTTCCACATTATCCACATTTTCAACATCTTCAAAAACCCTTGAATTTACTTGGATTTATCACCAAAATTGTTCTTCTCAATTTCAATTTCTTGTGTTATAATTCAAGTCGCATGATAGGAGGAAACGGTTCTTTTTATGGATTCTCCGTGGAAACTCTATTTTCGATTTGAGTTTTTTATCATATCATGTTAGAATTTGTTGTCAGTAGTTTTCCACTATGGATTCTTCTTATTTTACTGACTTGAAAGGAAATGAGTCATACATGGCAAAGATTACATTACACAGTGACAGAGAAACAACCGTCACCAGTGTTTCCAATGTGTTTATAGATGAATACATGTCGAATGCCAATGGAGAATTTGTAAAGATTTATCTTTATCTGCTCCGCTGCATGAATTCGTCCGATGCGACGTTTTCCATCTCAGCTATGGCAGATAAATTCGAACATACCGAGAAAGACATCAAGCGAGCCTTGAATTATTGGGAGCGCATGCATTTACTCCGACTGGAATACGATTCTGAGAAGAATCTGACCGGTGTCTGTTTTGTGGATTCCAATGAATCCTCTGAATCGGAAAGTATGGAGAGTTCTTCCTCTGTGGATATGGAAGAAGATGCAGCTTTAGAAAAAGCACCTGCCACTCCTGCCCCTTCGATTTCAAACCGCAAACAGTACAGTGCCGACGAGATTATGGTGTTCCAGAAAAATGACGATGTTGCGGAACTGATTTTTATCATGGAAAAATACCTTGGACGACCACTGACATCGACCGACACCAATGCTTTACTTTATTGGTTTGACGAACTTGGATTTTCCACAGACCTGATTGAATATCTGGTGGAATATTGTGTCACAAAGGGACACATGAGTGTCCGTTACATGGACAAGGTTGCACTTGCCTGGGCAGAATCCAAGGTAAAGACCGTCGAGGATGCCAAGAAATCCACAAATTTACACAGTGAACTTTATTTCGCTGTACTGAAGGCTTTTGGAATCTCCGGGCGTAACTTGGTCGCCGCTGAGAGCGGTTATATTGACAAATGGAAGAATACATACGGATTTTCATCCGAACTGATTCTGGAGGGATGCCGCAGAACCATGCAGGCAATCCATCAGCCAAGCTTTGAATATACTGACAGTATCTTATCCAGCTGGCGGAAAAATAACATTTCAACCCTGGAAGATGTGCAGCGTTCCGATGAGGCGTTCCAGAAGAAGAAATCTGCTTCTGCAACCAGACAGGCTTCCACCGAGAACGGTGCTTCCAAAAATAAATTCAACAACTTTACCCAGCGTTCTTACAACTATGATGAGCTGGAGAAAATGCTTTTAACTACAAATGTACATTAATTTTTCAAAGGAGTGTCTTTATGTCACTGAACAATTCACAGTATGACGAACTGATTCGTCATTACAATGCAACACAATTGAAAAACCAACGTTTGCATGAGGCGCGTGTTCGCGACGCTTATTTAAAGACACCAGCTTTAAAAGAAATTGATGATGCAATTGCTTCCTGCTCAGTTGCGCAGGCAAGAAAATTATTAGATGGTGATGCCGGTGCGCTTGACGCATTGAAATCCCAGTTAAAAGAACTTCGAGCTAAGAAGAAGGCATTGTTAACTTCTCTTGGCTATTCTGACGATTATTTTGACCCTGTCTATGATTGTCCTGACTGTAAGGACACAGGTTTTATCGACGGGAAACGCTGTCACTGCTTCAAGCAGGCGGCGATTGACCTCGTGTATACACAATCCAATTTAAAAGAAATTCTTGCAAAAGAGAATTTTACTACGTTCTCTTTTGCATATTATTCAGATGAAGAAGTGAATCCGGCAACCGGTCTTTCTTCTCTTGCTACTGTAAAAAATGCCGTAAAAGAATGTCATTACTTTATTGACCATTTTGATGAGGATTCTTCGAATCTTTATTTCTATGGAGACACTGGCGTTGGGAAAACTTTTCTTTCCAACTGTGTCGCCAAAGAACTTTTGGACCGTGGTCACTCTGTCATTTATTTTACGGCTTTTCAATTATTCGATATATTAGGGAAAAATGTTTTTGACAAGGACGCAGATGCCATTGCTGCAAACCAGAATATTTTTGACTGCGACCTTTTGATCATTGATGACCTGGGAACAGAACTTGCCAATTCTTTTACAGCTTCCCAGCTTTTCTTATGTATCAATGAACGTGCCCTTCGAAAGAAACACACGGTTATTTCAACCAATCTGAATGTACCTCAGCTTGCTGATATTTATTCAGAGCGCGTTCTTTCCCGTATTTCAAACAGCTATACGCTTATCAAACTTTTCGGTGACGATATCCGTATGAAAAAAAGACTTCACTAGATAAAGATCACCCTATCTTTTCTAATGAAATAGATCAATGCAAAACATTTATGGAGGAATCATTCATGCCAAACGATGAAAGAAACTTAGAAACCTTACCAGACGGTGCTCTTGGACTCATCCCATTAAAGAGCTGCAAAGAACTCGGTGACAAAGTAGACAAATACTTGGTCGGCTGGAGAGAGAAAAGAGAACATGAACACCGTGGAAGCCTTGCATACAAGGATTACAAACGTGACTCTTATATTATCCCAACTGCAGTCCCACGTTTTGGTTCCGGTGAAGCAAAAGGATCTATCAAAGCATCTGTCCGTGGTTATGACTTATACCTTATGGTGGATGTCACAAATTACAGTTTAACTTATTCCTTATGTGGTCACGAAAATCACATGTCCCCAGACGACCACTTCCAGGATTTGAAACGTATTATCGCTGCTGTTGGTGGTAAAGCAAGAAGAATTACTGTTATCATTCCTTTCCTTTACGAAAGCCGTCAGCACAAACGTACTTCCCGTGAGTCCTTAGACTGTGCTCTTGGACTTCAGGAACTGGTTGCAATGGGTGTTGATAACATCATCACATTTGACGCTCACGACCCACGTGTTCAGAACGCAATCCCTCTCAAAGGATTCGAGACTGTTCAGCCTGCATACCAGTTTATCAAAGGTATCTGCCGCCATGTCAAAGATTTACAGCTAGATAACGATCACCTAATGATTATCAGCCCGGATGAAGGTGGTACAAACCGTGCCGTTTACCTCGCAAACGTATTGGGTGTCGATATGGGTATGTTCTACAAACGCCGTGATTACAGCAAAATTGTAGATGGACGTAACCCAATTGTTGCTCACGAATTCCTTGGTACTTCCGTAGAAGGAAAAGATGTTATCATCATTGATGATATGATTTCTTCCGGCGAAAGTATGATTGACGTTGCAACAGAGTTAAAGAAGAGAAAAGCAAGAAGAATCTTCGTAGTCGCTACTTTTGGTCTTTTCACAGACGGACTTGCAAAATTTGACAAGGCTGTTGCAGACGGAATTATCTACAAAGTAGTAACAACAAACTTAACTTACCAGACACCGGAATTACTTTCCAGAGAATATTACATCAACTGTGATATGAGTAAATACATCGCTTATATCATTGATACTTTAAATCATGATTCTTCCATCAGTGATTTATTAGATCCTTACGATCGTATCCAGAGACTTGTATCTGCTTACAAAGAAGAACAGAACAACTAATTTACAAAACAAAAATCAGGTGTACCGATTTTCCAAGAAAACAGGTACACCTGATTTTTTATGTAGATTCAAGTCTTTTTTTTAGTTCTAAAACAAGTCAATTTTTCCTGCAAACTTCTGATTAATCACATAATAAGCTGCGTAATCTTCTGGTTTTAGGTAAACCTGAAGCGATTTAATGGAAGATGCTCTGTGTCCTTCTGCTACATACTGTGCAGTTGCCTTTGACACAACATCATCAATCACTGCTTCACGTCCCTGGAACTGTATGAATACTTCTGGTTTCAGAGGCTCCTTTTCTGCTGATTTTGTGGCTTTCTTCTTCGCTGCTGCGCTCTTTGCCACTGCTTTCACTGCTTCTTTCTTTTCTTCCACTTTGGCTGCGACCTTTGCTCCGGTCTCTTTTGCTGCTTCCTTCGTGTCTGCCACTACTGCCTTGGCTGTCTGGGTTACATCACTTACTTTTACAGTACTTTCCACTTCAACAGGCTTAGGCTCTACCACTACTCTCACTGCCTTAGTCTCATTAAGTTTTGTTGCTGCTACTGTCTTTTTCTGCATAAAGAATCCCTCCTTAAAATCAAAAAACTACTCACACACTAAAAACTTCTCCATTGCTACTAATGCTTCTTCTTCATCGCTTCCCTCTGCCACGATGTCTACTTTCATGCCAGAAGAGGGATTAAATGCCATAATTCCCATAATACTTTTTGCATTAATCTTACGATTGTTGCTTTCTAATGTAATATTGCTATCAAAACGACATGCAACCTGTACTAACTCTGCAATTGGGTTTTTATGCTGTTCAGAAACATTCGATACAATAATTTCTTTCCTACTCATATTTTCCACTTCCTCGTCTTAAAGTACAACTCAAAATATACCCTATCTAACTAAAATTTGCAATACATTTTAGGGAAAACCGTTATTCTTAACGAATGAATGAGATTACACCTTTAAAATTTATGCATTTTTTTACCCAATATGCATTCTGTTTCGTTTTTATTTTTGCCGTTCCTTCTTCAAAATGTGTTCAAATTCTTCTACATCTTTTGCGATTTCACCACTCAACACTAATAAACAAATCAGATTCGGAACTGCCATCAATGCATTTGCGATATCCGAAAAATCCCAGACAATGTCAAATGCTGTTGTGGCACCAACATATACAATCAATGAAAATACAATTCGATACACCATATTATATTTATGCGTTCCTAATAAATATTCAAACGCCTTTTCTCCATGATACTCCCATCCTAAAATTGTCGAAAATGCGAACAGCGCAATTCCTCCTGTCACAAGATATGCGCCGACATTTCCCAGACCAGTTCGAAAGGCCACAATCGTAAGTGCTGCACCTTTGACATACGCTCCCGTTTCGTCCACCATGCCTAACACACCGGAACTTGCGATTGCAAGTCCTGTTATGGTACACACTACAATCGTATCCCAAAATGTTCCCGTCATATTGATATAGCCCTGCCGTACAGGATGATCTGTTGTTGCTGCCGCTGCAGTGATTGCGGCAGAACCCATTCCAGCTTCATTGGAAAAGATACCACGCGCCACCCCAAAATGAACCGCATTCATGATGGATGCTGTAATTGTTCCACATAGACCGCCTCCTGCTGCACGGAACGAAAATGCCATTTTAAAAATCATCGCAACACCTGCCGGAAGATTTTTAATATTTATGAGTATTACAAGCAGCCCTGCAAGAACGTAAAAGATTGCCATAAACGGAACTACAACGGACGATACTTTGGAAATCGTTTTAATTCCACCGACAATGATAAATAAAACCAAAACGGTGATTACAAGACCGGTCACCCAGGTTGGCACCTGAAATGTTGCATGAATTGCGTCCGATATGGAATTTGCCTGCGTCAGATTGCCTATACCAAAAGAGGCAATGACTGCAAATAGCGCAAACAGCCAGCCTAATACCGCTCCGGCCTTTTTGTTGTGAAATGCCTTTTTCATGGTGTACATCGGGCCACCGGACATTTCACCTTTTTCATTTACCTCACGGTATTTGATTGCCAGCATACACTCACTGAATTTCGAGGACAAACCAAAGCATGCGGAAATCCACATCCACACAAGTGCCCCCGGTCCACCGGATACCATGGCGGTTGCAACCCCGACAATATTTCCGGTTCCGATTGTAGCTGCAAGCGCAGTTGTCAATGCAGAAAACGGGGAAATATCGCCGTCCCCTCTTTTGGTTGTCCGTGCCTCTTTACTTAAGGTAGAACGAATTGCATATCCTAAATTGCGCCAGGTGCGAAACCGTAAACGCACGGTGAGATAAATTCCGGTTCCCACAAGCAAAACAAGCATCACAGGCCCCCACACCACATCATCAATCTGTTTTAATATCTCTGCGAATCTTTCCATTCCATCACCAATCCTTTCCCCATATCTTATGTCTCTTCTTCTGTTTCATTCGAACTTCCATTTCCCTGTAAAACACGCTTTCTCCCGTTCTCAAAATCTTTGTAAAAAAAGAAGAGACAACGGCTTTATCGTTGTCTCTTCTTTGAGATTCTTATTTTATTCTAACATATTAAAGCATCCTGTCAAGCTTTACTTCGCTAAATAGGTAAAGAATACATTTCCTGCATTGCGGAACAGGGTATCGGCATCGTTCATTCCCATCTTAGATGTCGCGAGTGTTGCCGGATCAAAAAGGATTACATTGTTTGCATCATAGCCGACAATTAAAACCGCTGTGTCACTTCCTGTCATGGCAAATACCGGTGTTCCACGGTTTACATAATACAGCGTCTCATCCACACCACATCCGGTCAGATCTAATACCGTTGCATCTTTCATGGTGTTTGTCAATACTTCCTTCGGAGTTGCCCCCTCTTTAATCAACGCACTGACACTAATATTAATGCCTTCTTTTTCCAACATGGCATTGATACACTGAATCACCGTTCCTGCGCCTGCATCCTCTTCGCCTACTGTAATGTCACTCAATGCACTTTGTGCGTTTTTTCTCGCCCGCTTCCAGATATACTGCTGTTCATCTCCAATTACAACACCCATGCTCTCATTTGCGGACATAATTGCCTCTGTCACACTGTCTGTGGACAGCACAACTTTTCCTTTTGCATAAACATAATAACGTGCCTGCTGCATCTGGTCATCTATCGATAACGTGTGATCTTCTTCGCTGATAATCAGCTTCGGTGTCAAAAGTCTTGCTTTCTTTTCGCTGACTGGGTCTGGCAATGTAAGCTGAACCTGAGTCTGTTTTACCTCAGATTTTGAGGTTGCCACCAAAACGCCATCCTTTTCCTCACCTTCCCGGTTCATGATTGTATCCTGATCTGCATCCACATACGCGGTTCCATTGAACTGAACTCGATTCAGGTAAATCGTATAATCGCTGATGGTAATTCCGGATACATAGTAACCCGCCTTTTGGTATTCTTTTAAAATTTCATGCTTTTCGGAAGAGGAGTCCATAATCTTTACTTTGTTCATCGGGAAAATGGTATTTCCTGCTGCATCCACGACAACATCTGAAATATTGGCACTTCCGTAAATAAAGTCCTCATCCATGAAACCAAGCGGCTTCACATAGCTTGCATCGTCTTCCTTGATTTCATAGGTGCTTCCGTCCTTAAAATCCATAAAATGTATGGAGGAATTCTTATTATCATCATCCACCCACGCAAAATAACGGTTGGATTTGGAGACTGTAAATCTGCTATCTGTTAAGTTTTTCACAATCTCTTTGCTCTTTAGCGTATTTAAATCGATTTCGTAAAGGCTGCCTGACATCATAATGTAGAAGTTTCCTTCTTCATTTTCATACATGACCTGGCCTAATTCCTCTTTCATGACCTCGTAGGACTGTGTCGAAGGAAGGAACAATTCCTCTTCGTTGGTATTTGCAACAGCATCGTAATGATAAACACTGATTCCAACGGCACCTTCGTGTTCTCCACGATTCATATATCCGTAGACAATATAGTCAATACTTCCGGCCTCGTCGATGTTGATAATCTTGATATCGTGCTGATTATAATTTTCTCTGGCATCAATTCCTTCATATCCGCGGAAACTGAATACCTCTGCAACCTGATTTTTTGTGGAATCATAACTCCAGAGTTCCCCCTCCTGTACAAAACAGGTGATGGTTCCGGCTCCGTTAGACTGATATTCTACCTCATCTGAACGGATTCCAAGCTGAATATTTTTCTCAGAAAAGCTGCTGTTCTCCCCTCTGAAAATCTGGTTCATCGTACGCTCAAAATTTAAAAGATACATTCTGCTCTCTGTATAGCGTACTCTATAATATTCTTCTACGTTATAGTATTCGCTTTCTCCATTCTCTCCCAACGAAGTCACAACGTAATCTAACACAATTACATTATAAGAGCTGTTGATTTCCTTGATAGAGGCAACCGGCGTTGTCAGACGCTCCCCTCCGAAATCCGACCAGGTAATCTGGCTGAGCGAATTATTCAATGTGACATAATGAAGGTTATCATCCGAGGCGGTATTCGACTCCACATAAGTGGATAACGTCTTGGATATCTCATCGTTGAATGTGGTCGCGGAAAAATCTGTCACAAAATCCACACACTCTTTGACATGGCAGTCTACCGGCTGAATGATTCTGGTATAATAGGAAATCGTTTTCTTATTGCTTTCTACCTGAATCAAAAGCAGATATTCTTTTCCCTCTTCTAATAAATTCTGTATCTCAAGCTGTGTGGAGATGGTACTTCCATTCTGGTTATAATCTTCTACCTTTGCGTTTGCAATCAGACGTTTTGCATCGAGGCTTCGGATTTCATAGGAAATAGCATCCACCTTTGTCTGGAAACACTGGATACTGATTGGAAGCATACGATCCTCTCCGATTGGAGTGATGGTATCCCTCATGTACTGTGACTGCATCTCCTCTGTGTATCCATGCAGTTCATTGATGGCTGTTCCATCCTCATACAACGTCACAAGTGGCAGCGTTGCCTCCTTCATCTCCGTTGTTAAATCCTCATTATCCTGATTGGTCAGTGCCCCGGTGATTCCTATGGTCACAAAAAATACTGCTATTAAAACAAGCGCTTTGATTGCACCTTTTGACATCTCTATCGTTCCTTTCCCAAATGACTGGTCTTTTTCCACATCATAAATATAGCTACCGCTAAAACGCGATAGCTATATTGTATGCATTTTTTTTCGAAACTGCAACCTTATTTTCCGTTTCTCTACTTATTTTAAGAAAATCTTTACCACCATCTGCGGCATCTGCGATGTCTACATCTTCTTTTATACATCTCATTGTTCAAAAGAACACCAATCAGATCACGCAAATCATCCCGTGGTCCCGGTGGCGGTGGCATCGGTGGTCTCGGTCCTGGCGGCATTGGCGGCCTTTGCCCTGGTGGCGGTGGCATTGGTGGTCTTGGTCCTGGTGGCGGCATTGGCGGCCTGCGGTTCTCAGCTACAATATCCTGCTGATACTCCTGCTCCTGAACCGCCCCCATCTCCTGCTTTGCAAGCTCATAAATATGGTCTGCCAGACGTTCTATCCTCATACGATCCGGATATTCATCAAACATCAGGCTTCCCTCATATTCCATCTTGTCGCACTCGTCCTCAACGATTTCTAACACTTTCTTTACACTGCGCGGATACAGTTCCTTCATCCGTTCCATATCTTTTTCATATTCCATCTCTGTCAGATACAGATTCTGCATGGGATAACTCATATAAAACGGCATTCTTGGTGCATCATACTGTTGCATTCGAAACAAATGTTCCTGATTATAGTCCACAAACTGCTCCTATCATTCCCATCTCTATAACATATGCACCTGTTTTTATTTTGCCACAACTACTTCTGTCGTCTCATTCGTAACTACATTTGTACTTGTAATCTTTTTGTAAGGGCGATAGCCTGCATGACTCATGGCTGCTGTCAACACACCATTCTCGTTGTGGAACTCATACAAAGCATATTCCCCATCCTGATATTTGAAATCCTCTCCATTATCCTGATAATGAACATAACTTCCTTTTCCCGGATAAGTAAGAAGTTTTAAGGTATCGTATGGTTTTTCTCCTACATACTGCACGACATCATAGGTTGGAATCACACTGCCTGCTTTTACAAACATCGGGCATACATCAAGTGGCGCATCCACAAGATAGTACTGTCCGCCCGCATATTCTTTTCCAGTCTCAAAATCATACCAGGTTCCTTCTGGCAGATATACCATCTTTTTCGTTGCACCCTGTTCTAAGACTGGCGCTACTAAAATATGCTCTCCAAATAAAAATTCTGTATTCAGATTTTTTACTTCCTCATCCTTTTCATAATGAAGCACAAGCGGACGTATAATTGGAAGTCCTGTTTTCTCACATTCACGGAACAAGTCGTATAAATATGGAAGCAGACGATAACGCAGTTCTACGAATTTGCGGTTGATATCGATGGTCTGCTTGTCAAACCGCCAAGGCTCCTGATAGGTACTTCCTTTAGAGGAATGGTTTCGGAACAACGGTGAAAAGCAGCCGACCTGAACCCATCTGCATAAAAGTTCCGGTGTACAGTCTGCACCAAATCCGCCTACATCTGTTCCTGCAAATGCCAGACCACTTAAACCAAGGTTACATAACTGTGGCACTGCCATCTGAAGATGTGACCAAAGGCTTTGGTTATCCCCGGTCCAGACGGTTGAATATTTCTGTGTTCCTGCGTAGCAGGCTCTTGTGATGACGAATGGACGTTTTCCATCATATTTTTTCAAGCCCTCGTAGGTTGCTTTCGACATCAGATGTCCATAGACATTATGCATTTTTGCATGGTTGATTGGTCTGTCCTCATCTGTAAACACAACGTCCTCTGGCAGCTCTCCCCGGAAACTTGCCGGTTCGTTCATATCGTTCCAGACACCGCGTACTCCAAGGTCTAATAAAAATTTCTGATTGTCTGCCCACCATGCTCTCGTCTCTGGTTTTCCATAATCCGGATAAACTGCATCCCCAGGCCATACGGCATTGACATAGACTTCCCCTTCCGGAGTCGTTGCAAAATAGTGGTTTTCGATTCCTTCGTCATATTTGGAATACCCTGGGTCTAATTTTACACCCGGATCGATAATGGTAACTACCTTAAAACCTTGTTTTCCAATCTCATCGATGATGGCACCCGGCTTTCCAAATGCCTTATCATCCCAGGTAAACACCCGATAGCCATCCATATAATCAATGTCAAAATGAATCGTATCACATGGGATTTTCAAATCTCTGTAATGCTCTGCAATATCGCGGATATCTCCGGCACACTCATAGCCCCATCTGGACTGCTGATAGCCCAGTGTCCAAAGCTGTGGAAGTGGTGTACGACCTGTCAGATAGGTGTATCCTTCTACGATTTCCGGCATTGTCTCCCCTGCGATAAAATAATAATCCAGGTTTCCGGCATCTGCTCCATAATAGAGATATCCCTCATTTTCTTTTCCAAGGTTTACATAAGATTTGTATGTGTTATCGAAAAACAACCCATACACACAATCATTTCTTAATGTAATCAGGAAAGGAATGGATTTGTACAGTGCCTTATAACTGTCGGTATGTGCCTGTGGAATATCGGAATTCCAGTTCTCGTATTCGTAATGTCTCTTATTTAAAAATCCGGTTTTGTCACCCAGTCCGTAGAAACTCTCGTCTCCCTGAATCTTTTTGATTACCTGAACCGGATAATCAAAATCGGTTGCATCCGGTACCTCGTGTCCCTCCGCCTTTAAAAATTCAATAAATCGTTCGCTAATCTGTGACTGGAACACTCGTCCGTCACGGCTGTCCGCACAGAGAAGTTTTCCATTTTTATCATAGAAATCTACGAAAAAGTCGTCATACACTTTTACAACTACATTTGAAGTTGAAATTACAAGTGCACCCTCCGCTTCAGCAACCTGAAATTCTGTCGGAACTTCCTTGTCTCCTTCAATCGCCTTGGAACGGTGGTCTTTTGTCTCTAGCGGAAGAAACACATTCATGATCCGGTCTGTCAGAACATTTACAAATGCCGTTCCTTTTTCAAACTGAATCTGTACCTGCTGTCCTGCCTTTTGATACGATACTCTTTTCCCTAATTTTTCCATCGCAATCTTCCTTTCCCAATTACATTTTAGAAATTACAGGCAGTTTTCACACCTGAAATTCCTTTGAACCTTCTTCGTTGTACCCTATTGTCTTGCTAACTCTTGTATCTCCTGTAACAAATCAAGATCGGACTGTTTTACTTTAATATTGGAAGTAATCGTGTCACATCCTGGCTTGGTCACGCTGATTTCAATAATCGTGTCCTCTACAATCCCGTTTCCAAATGCAGCCTTTAAAAAAGCTAAAAATTTCGGGTGGTTGGAATCAAATTTATTCTTTGCACTCATCAATTTCATAAGGGTTGCTGGATTTACCATAATACTGTTCCTCTTCTTTTCTCTTTCTTATTTTCTGTGTTCTTTCATGAAGGCTTCGATTTCATCCGCATCACGCATGATTGCTTCCGATAATACCACGCATCCGTCTTCTGTAATCATAAGGTCGTCCTCAATACGGATTCCGATTGCCCACTCATCAATGTAAAGTCCCGGTTCATCCGAAATGATTGCGCCCGGACGTAATTTTTTATTGGAATCAACGGTTACATCATGGACATCAATACCAAGGTGGTGGGAAACGCCATGCATGTAGTATTTACCGATTTCTTCTTCTTTTTCAATTAAACCTAATTTGATACAGCCTTCTGCTAACACCTTTTTACAGATATTGTTCAAATCTAACGTAGTCATGCCTGGCTTTGCAGATTTTGCGACCTCACGGTTTGCCGCAAGCACAATATCGTATACCTCTCTCTGGCGTTTGGAGTAAGTACCATTTACCGGATAGGTTCTGGTAATGTCTGCACAGTATCCTTTGTATTTTGCCCCAAGGTCTAACAATAAAAGTGTTCCATCCTCGCAAGTCTCCTGGTTGGTCTCATAATGAAGCATGGTTCCATTCATGCCACTTCCTGCGATTGTCGGGAAAGAAACACCGTCTGCGCCGTTTCTTTTAATGCTGTATTCAAAATCTGCCTGTGCCTGATATTCCTTCATTCCCGGAGTAAGGTTGCGCATGACATTTTTAAGTCCCTCATCTGTAAGTGCAATCGCATCCTTAATCAAAGCTGCCTCATCCTCGTCTTTTTGCATTCTCATCTCTGCAATCATCGGGAAGCAGTTACGAATCTTCATTCCTGGATATTTTGCTGCGAATTCATTTGCCTTTACCACGTTGTAATCCGGCAAATCCTGATACTGATGACGATAGGTATCAAAATAAACCGTTGTCACATCTTCTCTTGTCAAAATCATGTCCATCGCCGGCTCGAACTCATCCAGAAAACCAACGCGTTCGATCTGAGTCACCTCTTTTGCCTCCTCAACGGTCACTTTCTTGCCATACCAGCGCTCCATCGTAGGATCTGCTTCCTCAATGTAAAGTCTCTCAACCGGTTTTGCTGCTGCCTTATCCAACACCAAAATCATGTTATCGCGGCGAAGTCCCGTCAGATAAAAGAAGTTACGGTTTGCCTCGAATGGTGCGTATTCATCCGCACTCACATGAGATTCAATCCCAGAATATAAAATCAGGATGGAGTTGTCTTCCATTCTATTTAAAATTTCTTCTCTACGTTTCTTAAAGTCCATTTTTCTCCTGCCTTTCCTGTGGTTTCCACTAAGAAAAAACACCTCTTATGTGGTAGTACCAACTATAACGGTATCTTACCATAAAAAGGTGTTTTTGTTTATAAATTTTCGAAAATTTTAGATTTCTGACCGAAAACAGAAACGTCTTAAAAAGCTTCATAGATAAAGGTTGGTGCAGCGGAGTCCTTGGATAGAATCTGATAGACAAAAAATGCGACAAAAATCAGATAGAAGAATGCGACTCTGCACCAGAAATCTGCTTTTTTATTTTGCCTGATCTTTTTGCGCAACGTTTTCATCTTCCTGGTAAAAACGGTAAATGTGTTCATTTAAATCCACCAATCCTTTCAATGCAAGATGTGAGTTATCTTCAAAATAGTACTGTGCATATTCGTTCCCGGATAAATCTGCACATTCAGCTCCGTACTGCTCGGAAAGATCCCGTACCTTCTGATAGATTGCCTCGCGCTTACTGCTATCGTAATTTGCAAAATCATACCAGTAACCATTGAATGGCAGCATGACAATTAACGGTGTGATTTTCTCATCCTTGCAGATTTTTAAGAAACACTCCAGGTCATCAAACTCAACTGAATTTGTGGTATAACCCGGTCTTTTCACACTTCCTTTTTCTACAACCTCCTGGTAGGAATGCGTGTATGCAGAATTACACATGCCAAACTCATTTCCACCTGCAATCTTTCCGCCTTTTTTCTCTGCTGCACGGTATAAGTCCGCCCAATCCTCATCACTGACTACGTTTGTAGTCGTATCTTCTTTCGATTTGTTCTTTCCTTTTCCGAATAACATACTTTCAGATAAAAGCCTTGTCTGCGCCTTTTCTTTGACATAGAGGGCATAAAATTTCGCCTGTGCATTTGATAATGCATCCTCGCTTTTTTCTCCATACCACTCATTATCCCGTAGGATACGCTCATTCATGACCTCATTGCTGCTTGTCAGTCTCTCTGTACGCGCCATCACATATTCCTTCGTCTCCTGACGAATTGTTGGATTTTCCAGAAAACGAATGTAGTTATCTTCGGAAAAGGCTGCACCAAATGCATCCTCACGCACTCCTTTTTTCTTAAACCATTGTTCGGATACAATTAGCACAACTTTTCGACCTTTTAAGTTGTCACCAAGGGCACCTAACGTGGTGGCATGTGTCAGACATTGATATCCTGCCTGCCCGATGAAAACCGGCTCCATATCTGCGTTTTTAAAAATTGTGTTTGCATGAAACTTCGATTTTTGCCCGTGGCGCAGCTCCGAGGAACCAAAAATGGGAATGGATTGACTGCTTGCAAGCATTTTATCCAGTCCATCCGCGCTTGCAAATTTTGCCTCATTAATCCAGGTTCCATAGGAAAGTTCATAACCTGGCAACTCTTTTTTGATTCCAAAATGAAACATTGGCACCGTGATGCAAAAGATGAGCAGTGCCACCAAAAAAGCTTTTATATTTCTCATTCTTCTCCATCCTTACTACTTCGCATTCGCTCTTGTTAAAACCAGCTCTAAAATCTTATTTGTGGTATTCAAATCCTCTCTTGTTACCTCAGACGGTGAAATCACAATCCCAAGTTCATCCTCAATTCTTACTAACAATTCCGCGAATCCGAGAGAATCTAACAAGTCATCCTCAAACAAATCCAAATCGCGTTCCTCTCTTACCACATCATCCTCACAAATGTCCTCTAAAATTTCTAATAATTTTTCTTCCATCGTATTTTTCCGTGTGAAATTTTATTTCTACACGTTCTCCTTCCTCTACTTGTATTTTATCTGTTGTTTTATTTTCATCCGGTGCCATCACATCCGCATTTAATTTTGTATGAAATGTCCTGAGAAAATCAGAAATCCAAACATAACCAGCTGTAAGGTCAGGAACCAGGAAATAAACTGATACCAGCCTGTCTTTTTATATTTTTTGTAAAACTTTGATTTCTTTTGATAAATCTCCGTACCTGCTAATAGGATGCCATGATAGAGACCGTACAGAATATAATGAAGCGTCAATCCATGCCACAATCCCATGACGAGCATATTTACAAGAAATCCAATGGAGGCGCCTGTCAGTCTTGTCCGAAACCATTTTTTCTTCATCGAAAGCATGATGAATCTGGAAAAAACAAAATCCCGGAACCACTCAGACAGAGAAATATGCCATCTTGCCCAGAAGTCTTTCATGTCGGTACTGACAAATGGCCGTTTAAAGTTCTCCGGCACCCGGATTCCAAGCATATATCCGGTTCCGATTGCCATCAGGGAATACCCCGCAAAATCAAAGAACATATAAAATCCATAGCAATAAGCATATCCAATCATTGCTAAAACCTTTTGTCCAAACGGCAGTGCATCGTTCGGAATCATATTCAAAAGCTGATACCATAACTCCGCAATCACGAATTTATATAAAATCCCAAGCATCAGCTTCCAAAGGCCTGTTCCAAACAATTCCAGATATTCTTCCCGCTTATAAGTGGTATGCAAGTCTTCACAAAATCGTCTGCTCCGGTCGATTGGTCCACAGCTAAACGTCGGGAAAAATACCAAAAATGCGGTAAAATCTGAAACACTCACGGTTTCTATCACACCATCATAAAGTTCAATCACAATCTGCACCACGCGGAACGTCAGGTATGAGATTCCGACAAACTGAAACCAGCTCATCGCCTCGAATACCTTTAAGTCACATAGTTTACATAATATAAGTGGTGTTATCGTAAGAAAAACGGTCAACCGGTACAGCCAGGTGATGCGCCCCTTTGATTTTCGAAGCTTTTCATACCCCTTGACTAAAGCAAGCTCTAGCAGATAATACGCAATAAAATAGCATAACTGCTCTTTACTTTTTGCCAAAATACAAATTGTAATCACACCTGAAAAGAACAGGCTGTACCATTTTAAATTTTTCTCCAGAACTCCAATCAGCAATGCTCCCAGAACAACAAACAGCAGTACCAGGAAAAACTGCATCCCGCTATAAAAACTCATGCCAGAAGTCCTCCTAAGTATTTCCGGTCAACTTTTCCATGATTGTTCATCGGAATACTGTCGATAGGAAGTATTTTCTTCGGTATCATGTAGGCTGGCAAAAAGGTTTTTAACTCTTCCTTAATCTGCCTTGAGAATTCCGTCTTAGATGCCTCCTTCTCTTTTCCGGTTACAAATGCGGTCAGGCTCTTCACTTTTCCGTCTTTTACATTTGGAATGACAACCGCATGCGAAATCTGTGGAAGGCGCATCATATTATTTTCAATATCTTCAATTTCGATGCGGTAACCGTGTAGTTTTACCTGCAGATCGATTCTTCCATTGTAGAAAAGCTGTCCGTCCTTTTTATATCCGGCATCCCCAGTATGATAACCACGATAGGTCTTTCCTTCTCTCTCACAGGTGAAAAAGCTCTTCTTCGTCAAATCCTCACGCTGATAGTAGCCTATGCTGACCGTATCTCCGATAATGACGATTTCGCCAACTTCGCCGTCCTCTTTTATCTGATGATTTTCATCCCAGATTTCAATCCATGTTCCTGGTTTCTCATGTCCAACCGGAAGTGATTTTCCCTCTTTTACGTTCTCTTCCAGGAGTTCCTTTGTAATCTCCACATTCGTTACGGCAACTGTCGATTCCGTCGGTCCGTATGTATTGATGATTCTCGCCTTTGGAAAACGTTCCATCAGACGTTCCACCGTCGACGTTGTCAATGTCTCTCCACAAAACAAAAAGGTCTGCAGTTCCGGAAGCAATTGCTCTGAAAAATTGCGGTCAACCAGACACATATCTGCAAAAGATGGTGTTGACACCCAGACGTTCAATTTTTCCTGCTGGAAAAAGGAAAACATCTTTCCATAATCTTTCTGTGTCTGTTTGTTCATCGTCACAAGTGTTCCACCACAAGCTAATGATGTATACAAATCCATGACCGACAAATCAAAAGAAAACGGTGCCTGATTCAAAAAGAAAAGCGGTTCTTCCTGCTCGTTTGCCTTCACCAAAGTCACGGACCAGTCCAGATAGTGATTGAGACAATCCGTTGTAATCTGTACTCCTTTTGGCTTTCCAGTGCTGCCCGAAGTGAAAATAATATAATGCACATCCTCCGGTTTATTGTTCCAGCGCTCCTCATATACGTTTGTTGTTTTCTCAAGGATTGTTTTTAACTCTGCAAGATTCACAGTCTGAATCTCAGAAAGTTCTAATTTTCCTTCCAGTACAAACACCACATCTGGTTTCACACTCTCAATGGTGTCTATAACACGAATCATTGGAATCGAAATGTCCTGTGGACAATATCCTCTTCCTGCTTTCACACATGCCAAAAAACAGACCACCATATACGGATTTTTATGTCCATATACAACTACGGGTGTTTTTGAATCAGGCATGTTCTGCTGTAACCATACCGCCAGACGGTCCGAGTACTCCTCCAGCTGCGCATATGTCAGGGACTCTTCTTCACTCTTAATCGCAATTCGCTCTCCATGCTCTTTTGCAGTCTCTCGTATTTCTTTTAAAATATCCATGCCGTTCTCCTTACTCTCTTGTTCCCTCTATTTTCACAAGATTTTCTTTCTCTTACGTTTTTTACAGTGGGAATTATAGCACCTAATTTCAAAAAAACTGCAAAAGAAAAGAAATCTTAAAACTAATTAAGATTTCTTTCACATTTTCTTCTGGATTTCTTATAAAACTGATTTTTTCCTTCTAAAGCTCCTAAAATACCTATAAAAGCTGTTCTAACTCATCCGCATCTTTTGCAAATACAGTTGCGCCGTTTTCTTTTAAAAATTCCTTCTCACGGAATCCCCACAATACGGAAATGCATGGGAGTCCAGAATTTTTGGCTGTCATAACATCCACGTCGGAATCTCCGATGTAAACGGCATCTTCCTTTGTGACGCCGAGTTCACGGAACGCCTGGTTGACGGTGTCCGGTGCCGGTTTCTTCCGAATTCCTTCACACTCACCAATTGCAACGGTAATCACATCTTTAAAATAAATCTGGTTCAGTTCTTTTACCGCGCTGTCCGCTTTATTGGACACAATTGCAAGGTGATAGCCTTCTTTGGAAAGCTTTTCTAATAAAGCCGGCATTCCGTCATACGGTCTTGTCTTATCGTTGCAGTGAACGGCATAATGTGCTTTAAAATCTGCGAAAATCTGGTCAGTCTCCGCTGTCTCCGTTCCCGCCGGAACGGCACGCTCAATCAAAAGACGGATTCCATTTCCGACAAAGCTTCTGACTTCCTCTATTGTTCTTTGTGGTTTGTTGTTTTTTTCCAGTGCTGCATTGACTGAGTTTGTCAAATCTTCTAAGGTATTTAACAATGTTCCATCTAAATCAAAAATCGCTGTTTTGTAGTGTTTCATCTCATTTCCATCCTTTCCGCCATCAAACATGTGAATTAGTTCACACTAACCTCTCCTGCAAGTACTTTCTTGTAATCTTCGTAATTCTTTGCAAGAAGAGCCGGTGTATGTAATCCATACGGGCATTTGCTCATGCATTTGTTGCAGTGCATACAGCCTGCAATTTTGCTCATTTTCATCTGCCACTCCTCGGTTAACCAAGACGCAGATGGTGCACGGCGGAGCATCAAAGACATTCTGGCACAGTTATTGATTTCAATTCCCGCCGGACAGGGCATACAATACCCGCATCCTCTGCAAAAGTCTCCGCTCAGCTGCTTTTTATCATGCTCGATAATGGCTTTTATCTCTGCGGTAAGCACCGGTGGATGTTCGATAAAGGAAATAAACTCATCCAGTTCTTTTTCACGCTGCACGCCCCAGATTGGAAGTACATTTTCAAACTGTGCCTCAAACGCATACGCTGCTTTTGCATTGTTGATGAGTCCTCCCGATAATGCTTTCATCGCAATAAATCCCATATTGTGTTCTTTACATAGCGTAACCAGCTCCATATCTTTTTCCGTTGCAAGATAGCAGAATGGGAACTGCAAAGTCTCATAGAGTCCTGACTCAATCGCTTCTTTTGCGACCGCAAGGCGGTGATTGGTGATTCCGATATGGCGGATTTTCCCCTGTGCCTTTGCCTCTAACATCGCCTCATAAAGTCCGGTTCCATCTCCCGGTTTCGGACAAAACGATGGATTGTGAAACTGATACAAATCAATATAATCGGTGCGAAGCATTTTTAAAGAGGTCTCTAAATCTTTCCAGAAATCATCCGCATTCTGTGCTCCGGTCTTGGTTGCAATGTAAAGCTGTTCGCGGATTCCCTCGAATGCCTCTCCCAATTTTTCCTCACTGTCCGAATACCATCTTGCGGTATCAAAGAACGTGATTCCCGCATGGAACGCTTTTCTTGCCAGGGCAACGGCATCCTCCGCACTGACTCTTTGAATTGGAAGTGCCCCAAATCCATTCTTGTTCACTGTAATATTGGTGCTTCCTAATGTAACATATTCCATCATTGCTCCTCCTTATATGGGAAAAAAAGTGTACTTTTGTCTTTGTCAAACATATTGTTGTATTGCAAAATCTGATACTTGTGAATCCAGTCTGCTTCCTCTCCGGCCGCATCCTCAATATGTTCAAAGCATCCATTTGCTTTTGAATAATATCCTCTGGAATTGATTGCCGGAATCTCCTCCTGCATATCTGCCAAAAACTGATTGTAAGCCGGAAGTTCGATTCCTGCACGCTCTAATGCCAGTGTGGAAAGGTAGTTCAGACTTGTGATGTCCACCTGTTCCTCCTCGCTGTCATAATTCGTCCAGATGAAAAATGGTACCGTATAAAGGTCTTCTAATTCATTCTCGGTTAGTCCTGACAAACCTTTCCCATTCAGGTATGGATAAAAGCTCGTTGACAGACTCGGCTGATGGTCACCGAAGAACACAATTTCAACCGGGTCATCCACATTCTGAAAATAGGAAATCAGATATTCGAGTGCCTCGTCACTCCGGTGGAGCAAAGAAAGATACTGATTCACATCATAAAAACTCATTCCCAATAACCGTACATCCTGCCTAAAATTATCGTAGCTTTCCGTATAACCTCCATGATTTTGCATGGAGATACTCATGATAAAAAGATTCTCATTCGACGGTTTGCTTTCGTACCGCTCGATAATTTTTTCATATAATTCCTGGTCTGTAATATAATCACGAAGCAGCTTTGTCTGGTCAAAATCATCGATAAAATGCATCTCATCAAAGCCAAGGCTTGGATATACCGTATTCCGGCTCCAGCCTGTCGCATAGTAAGGGTGCATCGCTACACAAGTGTACCCGACATTTTTCAGATTGGAAACAATGGAGGACGGCTCATCCCCGATATACTGCTGATAAACAACAGAACCGCTCGGCAAAAATGCCATCGAATTTCCCGTCATAAATTCCCATTCAGAGTTCGGCGTCTTTGCTCCAAAAACGGAAGAAAGTGCATGTCCTTTGATACAGTTTTCCGAAAGGGAATCGTAAAAAGGTGTCACATCCATATTGGTCGTGTAATTTCCAACCACCTGCAAATCCGCATAGGATTCATTCATAACTACAATTATAGTTGGTTTCTTTTGATTGGAATCGGAATTTGCCGTCGTGTCTGAGCTGGATGCTGAATCCGCCTCTGAGTCAGCCGTCTTTTCATACTGCTGCTCTAACTCCTCCACCGCCTCTTTCGAATAACCATCCGGTTTTGCAATAAAGGAATCCCGCACGCTTAATATAAAGTTTAAAACATAGCCGTTCCGATAGCTTCCCTTCTGCTCCCAAGTCTCCGTCACGGTATATTGTGTTGCGTTTCCAATGTAAACGGAAAGCAGCACGGCAACAGAGGTACAAAGCACTGCCATCCAGATTCTTTTTTGAAATTTCACATGGAATTTCCGAATCAATGCCACGTACAGGATTGTTAAAAAAATCACATACACAGCCCGTGGCTCTAACACAAAATCATAATTCGATGCCACACTAAGACCGGTCTGCACGGATTTGATGTCACTGAAAATCAGTTCATTTCCACGGAACAGATAGACAAAATAGTTCGTTCCCGCAAGTATCATGAAAAAAAGATGGGAAATGATACAAGTCAGTCCCGTATTATTCGTAAATATCTGGATGAAAAAATAAAATGCCAGACAGCACAATATATTCAGCAGCATCTTATCCGTTGTTATTTTGGCACGAAGTTCTGCATCCAGTAACAGATACTGCACCAGATACGCAGAAAATAGGCTGCTTAGCCCAAACAGAAGTAATGTCCAAAGCCATGGCAGCTTGTCATTTAACGTAACCTCTATATTTTTTATGAGGAAATACCCTGCTCCAAACAATGGCAGTACCCACCAGGCATACCCTACTTTTCCAAGTAAGACCGCTGCTATTATCATGACTACGGCAAGTGCCAGCCATGTCCCCTTTTGCAATTTAAATGTGACCTTCATTTTTTATCCGTCTCTTTTTCTAAAATAGTCTGTTCGGTGCTACTATACAACAAAATTCCCGGCTTATCAACCGGGAATTCCATGAAAAATTTATGATATTTTTATAAATCACTCGATGCTCTTTTTATCAAAATTCTGCGTACGATTACCACGACGGCTCCAATCAAAAATGGGAACACAAACGTTCCAAAGCGATAGAGCAAGGATGCCGAGCCTGCAAGTCCGGTTCCAACAATGGAAGCAAACAATGCCGTAAACACAAACTCAGTTGAACCGATTCCTGCCGGCGACGGAATGACTGCTGCAAGCATCACAGACATTGCCGTGACTGCCATCGTCTCGGTAATCGTCACCTGCGCATGGCTGACAAAAATCAGATATGGAATTCCATACCAGAAAGCAGCTTTCAACAGGTTTAAAAGAATGGTCTCTATCACCAGTTTTTTCTTTTTCAGCAGTCTCCTTGCAGCATCTTCCAGCATCATACACTGCTCCGTCAACTGCGCAATCAGGACATCCAGCTTTCCCTTTCGGTTTAGCAGTCCCAAGAACCGCAAAAGCAAATCGTGAAACCATTTTGCCGAGCAGAACAGTACCAGTACCACTGTAATTATAATTGTAATTGCATATCCTGCTACCATCAGCCAGGTATAATCTGCAAAGTGCTCCCACATGCAGCCAAAGTTAAGCAGGAAAAAGATTCCCGAAAAAATCGCAATGCTAATCTTATGAAGTGCATATTCAATCATATACATTCCAAATCCCTGTGAAACTGCAACTCCATTCTCGTTGAGATAATAAACTGCTGCCACACCAGCTCCGCTGCCAAGTGTCGCTACGCGGTAAAATGCACAGTAAAATGTATTTCCCATCGCCTTTGCAAATTTAAAATCCGGGTTATACTGCCTTGCAAGTATATATGTAATTACGCTTTCCACCACATCATAAAGAAGCGCACACATACAGATTGCAAGTACCACCCACAATGGAGTCTTTTTCAATTGTGCAAGAATTGGGGCTGCCGAATCACGGAACGTATAAATAATCGCACCCACAATGACTACTACAAATAACCATTTTAAAATCTGCTTTTGTTTTTTACTGATAATATCACCATATCCTTCTGTAACAGCACAAAAGCACCGTCACTTTTTATTTTTTCTTAAAGTTGGTATAGCCTTTTTGTTCATATGGATGTTCTTTCCAAAGTTTATCCGCAGTATCCTTCCATGCACAGGCATAAGCTTCGCATTTTCCACATAAGTGTTCAACTGGCTCTGCCTCTTCTACATCGGTAGAATGTGCTTTGGATTCTTTTACCATCTTCTGTAAAAGTTCCGGGTTCTCAAGCATTGGACATGGTCTTAACATATTATCGTTGAATGGCTGACCATCACGATATGCCATGAACAATGGCTGCTTCAAACATTCCAGTAAGGATTTCTCACGAATGTTTGCACCTGAGTAATGAATAAATACACATGGTTCTACATCACCCTTTGGATTAATATGGCAGTAGTTTCTACCTCCGGCGATACATCCGCCTACAAATTCACCATCGTTCTGGAAGTCCATAACGAAAATCTCTTTTCCGCCTTCTTTTGCACGAACCTCACGAATTCTGTGATAGATATATTCACGCTGCTCTGCGGTTGGCATCAGTTCCGGTGATGCTTTCATTCCGACTGGCATTAAATGGAAATACCATGCGAAACGGCTTCCATGTTCTATCAATAAATCAAAGAATTCATCTGATGTTACAACATCCATGTTTTTAGAAGTATAGCATACTGAATTACCAAAAATCAATCCATTCTCATGAAGAAGATCCATTGCATGGATAACCTTGTCATAGACACCATTTCCTCTACGGAAATCGTTTGCCTCTTCAAATCCTTCCAAACTGATGGATAAGGACAGGTTTCCGACACGTTTCATCTCATCACAAAATGCCTGGTCTACCAGTGTACCATTGGTGTAACAATGGAATGCACATTCGTTATGTTTTTCACAAAGTTTGATGATATCTGCTTTACGAACCAATGGTTCTCCACCTGTCATCATATAGAAATAGATTCCAAGTTCTTTTCCCTGTGTTACAATGCTGTCTAACTCATCAAATGTCAAATTTAATTTATTACCATATTCTGCTGCCCAGCATCCGGTACAGTGCAGGTTACAGGCACTGGTTGGGTCCATCAGGATCAGCCATGGAATATTACAATCATGTTCTTCTCTCATTTTACGGATTGTCTTTGTTCCTAAAAATGCAGCCTGGAAACCAAGATTTAAAGCTGTCATTTTTGCAACGTGTGGGTCTGTCTCATCTAACAAACGATTCACATAACGCATCCATTTATGGTCTGGGTTCTGAATCATTGCTCTTGCACCATCATAAGACTCTTTGCTAAAGTTGTCTCCCATAAATTTCTCTGCAAGATCTACGATTTGTAATAATGCTTTCTCGCGGTCCTTGTTCAGATTCTTTAATGCTGCATCGACTGCAACACCGAATGCTTTTCGTTCTACTGTCTGTACTATCTTTCCCATTCTATCATTCCTCCGTTGTTCTTACACATTTTCTGTCTATACACGTAGTATAAAAATATTTATCTTATTTTTAAATATGCAAACTGTTTTTGGTGTCGTTCTCAAATATACATTTTGCCCAATTTGTATATTATATACCCTATGAAAAGGAAGTATATGCCACGTGACATAGTTTTAATTACTACGTATTATATCACATTCTTCTTTTCCGTCAACACCTGCTCTTTTTTCCTTTGCTTTTTTTCTTTCCTTTTTTCTGCATTTTTTCTTAATTATTATCCGAAATACTGTTCAATATACCTGATTTTGGATATAATAAAGGATACGAAAGAACTTATGTTACAAAGGAGGAACGAAATATGCCCGGTTTTACAACCCATTATCTTTTTGGTTCCGACACTTACCGTAGTTTAAAGTGCACCCCTTTAAAACGAAATTTATATTATAACCGTGCCGCCTATGCGCTTGGACTTCAGGGGCCGGATATTTTCTTTTATTATTTACCTTCTTATGCCATTCACGGCAGCAACATTGGTGCACTTGCACATTGTAAGCGTTCCGGCGAGTTTTACCACAACCTTATCGAAAGCCGCAACCAGTTTGTCAGCTCCTCAGACCGGAAAATCTGCGATGCATATCTGATTGGTTTCCTGGGGCATTACACCTTAGACACCATCTGTCATCCTTATATTTATGCAAGAACCAATTATACCGGAAATAAGAAAGACTACTTTGGAAAACATGCCTATTTAGAGGTCGACATTGACAGTGCCTTGCTTTATTCCAAGCTTCATAAACTGCCAAGCGAATTTCACCAGGCAAACACCATTATCCTCTCACCACGCCAGCGTCATGTGGTCGCACGGATGCTTTACTTTGCCTACAAACGCACCTACCCGGAATACAAAATCCGCCTTAGCACCATGATTCTTGGCATTTACTCGATGCAGATTGGGCTTCGCCTTTTGCATGATGCGACCGGTCAGAAAAAAGTGGCCGCACGTTTTATTGAGGGAAAATTATTAGGTTTTCCAAACTTTTCCCCGCTTGTGCCAAGTGATACGCTCCAGTTTTGTAAGGACCCTTTTAATATGAAGCATGATGTATGGCGCAATCCATGGAACCCGGAGTTCACCTCGGAAGAGACCTTTTTTGACCTCTACGAAAAAGCCGTTGTGCTTTATCGCAAACGTATCCATCTTCTGAATGCCTACCTGCGCTGCCCGGATGATTCGGACTGTGCACAGCGTAATCTGCAGGCTTTTTTATCAGATTATGGTGATTTGTCCTTCCACAGCGGACTGCCAATCGGGTAGGAGGTAAATAATTATTTTATTTACCGTCCTCCCACACCACCCGGCATACGGTTCCGTACCAGGGCGGTTCTTTAGTTTTCACTAACTATTAGATAATAGTCAAGCATGGATGTATATCCCAGCTTGGCTATTATTTTCTTTGAAAAGATTTGGTTCAAGGCTTTCGCCATTCTCCAGTAACCTTTTCTACTATAAGCAAGTTCCTTGACTTTCCAATCTTCTAGCCCCAGCGCTTTCAGCATTCGATATTTTGTCTTGATTCTCTTCCATTGTTTCCAATAGACTGCTCGGATTCTCCGTCTTGCCCATTCATCCGTTTTTATGAGAAGTCCTTTCATGTCTGCCAGCCTGAAATATTCCACCCAGCCTTGCACATACTCTTGATATTTCTTCTCACGTACTTCATTGCTAATGCCTTTATTTCGGTCGGTGAGTTCTCTGATTTTGTCTTTCATCTTAATTACCGACTTTGGATGTATTCTTAATCTGCATTTTCCCTTATGTCTATAAAAGGAATAGCCAAGATACTTGACCTTGCTGATGTGTGCCACCTCTGTTTTCTTCCGATTAACTTTGAGGAATAGTTTTCCTTCTATAAACGGAATAATGTTTTCTAAGGTTCTTTCTGCACTTTTCCTGCTTTTGCAAAAAATCATACAGTCATCTGCATAGCGGACAAATCTATGTCCTCTACGTTCCAGTTCCTTGTCCAACTCATTTAGCATTACATTACTAAGTAACGGACTAAGCGGACCACCTTGCGGCATACCGACCTCTGTACGTTCAAACATTCCATTTGCGATTACTCCCGCATTCAGGTATTTGTGTATTAAAGATATCACTCTGCCATCTTTGATGGTTTTTGACAATACTTCTATCAGCTTACTCTGGCATACGGTGTCGAAGAACTTTTCCAAGTCCATATCTACCACATATACATAACCATCGTTTACATGCTTTTGGCATTGTCTAAGGGCATCGTGTGCTCCTCGCTTTGGCCTGAATCCAAAACTGTTCTCTGAGAATTGCTCCTCATAGATTGGCGAGAGTTCCTGTGCTATTGCCTGTTGTACAACTCTGTCAACAACAGTTGGAACTCCAAGCTTTCTGAACTCGCCTTTTGTTTCCTTGGGTATTTCTACCCTTCGAACCGGGGTAGGTTTATATTTTCCTTCCCTTATCTCCTGGATTAAGGATTCCTGGTTTTCTCTAAGGAAGGGCAGAAGTTCATCCACCTGCATACCATCGATTCCGCCTTTTCCTTTGTTTTTCCTGACTTGCTTATAGGCGTTGTTAAGATTGTCTTTTCGCAAAATCAGATCCAGAAGATTGTTCGTCCAATAGTCTGTGATGACACCGCTCTTTTCAGTAATCTTAGAGTAGTCGAACACTTCTGCATACTCTTTCTGTTCCGCAGATACCATTTGCAGATAGTCTTCCATATGAAGTTGTCTGTTCTTAAATCTACTTTCAGTTACATTCATTGCTTGTGTCTCCTAAAGTTCAGCCCTTCGCCGATGTCTTAAGCCATCGGTTTACTATGGCTTCTGCTGACTTCTCGCCATTCGTTGTTACTGACGGATTTCATACTCTGTTTCCATCCGCTGACAAGACCTCCCTTGGTACCACACGTCACTTTCTCTCCATATATCTGCCACATTTACTTTAGTTAATTCCGAGTAGTTATTGGACTTTGACTTGTTATGCAGCCTTATCCTTAACTATAGCCTCATGTGATTTCTGTTCGTCAGACCAGAGATTTGCCTCCACCTTCCTTCAGATTCCCCTCACGTTAATCATAGTCTTGCTATGAACAGGACACCCTTGGTCTTGGCTGTATCCTTCCCACTACTAGGGCGGATTAGGAACTTTCATCCATTAGCGACGTGCGCCGCAAGGCGCACATAAAGAATACCCCGGACTTTTAAATCCGGGGTATTTGTGTTCTTACGAAATCTTTTAAATGTCATTATGTAAACCTTTTGCGTATTTATTTTTTTGCAAAAAAATCTTTTATCTGCTCTAAAATAATCTCCATCAGGCGTGTTCTTGCCTCGATGCTCGCCCATGCAATATGAGGCGTAATCAAAAGCTTTTCACTGTCTTTGATTCTACGAAGCGGGTTGTCCGGGCTCATCGGTTCCACGCATAAAACGTCCAGTCCTGCTGCCGCAATCTCACCCTGTTCTAGCGCATTGGCAAGTGCTTCCTCCACCACAATCGGTCCTCTTCCTACATTTAAAAAGATTGCAGACTCTTTCATCTTATGAAATGCCTGCTCATCCATCAACTGATGGGTATCCTCCGTAAGCGGTGCGTGTACAGATACAATATCAGATTCTTTTAACAAGGTATCCAAATCCACCCGCTCATAGCCTTCCTGATTGTTGCGTCCCGATGTGGAGTAATAGATGACATGACAGCCAAACAGTTTTGCAATGTCTGCCACACGGCGTCCGATTGCACCTAACCCGATAATGCCCCAGGTCATGCCATGCAATTCATGGAATACCTTTGCAAAATGTGTGAAAATGGTGTCCGCAATGTACTGCTCACTTTTTACATAATTGTCATAGTAAGGTAGTTTTTCCAATAGGTAAAAAAGCATTGCAAATGTGTGCTGTGCCACGCTTTCGGTGGAGTATCCTGCAACATTACGCCATGCAATTCCTCTTTGCTCTAAATATTCTTTATCCAGATTGTTCGTTCCGGTTGCTGTGACGCAGACCAGCTTCAGATTCTTCGCCTTGCCAATGCTCGATTCGTCGATTTCCACTTTGTTGACAATCACAACATCCGCATCCTTGGTACGCTCTGATGCTTCTTCTTGGGTAGAAAAATTATATCTTACAACTTCTCCTAACGCCTCAAATCCAGATAAATCGATATCCTCTCCAATTGATTTTGCATCTAAAAAAACGATTTTCATCTTTTCTCATCCTTTTAAGTATTCTTTTAACTTCGGCATCTCTCTCTTGGCAATGTCGTAGCCTTCCTGGTAAAGCTTTCCAAGCAGCTTCGTGTCTGTCTCAGTACGTCCTACCCCATAAGTATCATCCGGTGCAATGATAAACACCTTGCCTTCTTTTTCGAGCTCATAGAGCTTCTTCATGCAAGCATTGTAGCGTTCTGCTCTTGTATCAAGCGACTCCACAATTTTCGGATATTTCTTGTAAAGTTTTTCAGTCATTTTCGTGACACGGTCCGTCTTTTTCAGATAACCACGCGCTCTTGTCAAAACAACGATGTTCTTATCGCATCCCTTTTCCATCGCATGTTCAAATGGAACGGAATCCGCAAGTCCGCCATCTAAATAGTAGTGTTTTCCAATCTTCACCGGCTGAAACAAAATCGGGAGGGAACAGCTTGCCACCAGAACATCCTCCATGCTTTTATCTCTTGGCACCGGAACATAGGCTGCTTTTCCGGTATGAATATTAGTCACTGCTGCCTCAATCTCGCCCGGAAATGCTGCAAGTGCGTCGTAATCAAATGGCAGTAATTTATCAGGAATCTCCTCAAACACAAATGGTATATTATAATAGGCTCTTGTCTTTCGGTTGATTAAATGGCGCATTCCCATATAACGTTTGTCTGCCATAAACTGCTCCATCAACTTTAGATTACGTCCTTTCTGCTTTGACAGATAGGATACCCCGTAGGCAATTCCGGCAGAAACACCAATAAAATAATCTGGCAGTAAATCTTCTTCTAGGAAAGCATCCAACACGCCACAGGAAAAAATGGTACGGTTGGCACCACCTTCACATGTCATTCCTAATTTCATCATAAAACACCTCGCTTTGTGTTTTATAATAACACTTTTTCCACCGAAATAGCAATTCCGTTTCAACGAATCTTATTCTAATTTGAATTTACCAACTTCAACCCCTAATTTGTCGGAAATCTCAAGGTTGCCACTTGCCTCCTGACCGATACTTTGTACCTCTGTACTAAGGTCTGTCGTTATCGCAGAAACATTGGTAATTCCATTTGCACTTTCCTCCACAGCAGAATTGACAGCTGTGACAGATTCTAAAATGTTGTTCATGTCATCCGCAAGTTTGGCGGAATTTTCTGCAAACTGCTGCATCATTCCGTTGATTTCGGAAGCATCCTGTTCATATCCCTCACTTAAATCCAGCAGCTTCGTATATCCGGTCATGGTAGTCTCTCCGATGAAGGAAATCATCCCTGCCGCTTCCATTGCCAATTCATTTACAGCTGTAATTACTTCTGTGCTGACCTTTTGGATTCTGACTGCTGCTTCGGCAGAATTGGTTGCAAGGTTTCCAATCTCACCCGCAACAACTGCAAATCCTTTTCCTGCCTCACCTGCTTGTGCAGCCTCGATGCTTGCATTTAACGCCAACAGGTTCGTCTGTTCGGTGATACTGATGATATTCTCGGTCAAGGCACTGATTTCTTCTACCTCTTTTGATTTTTCAATCTTCTCTTTTACCTTTTCTTCCATCTCTTTCGCATGCCGTTTTGCATCTTCCTGCTCAAGCGTTGCATTTTTCTGAATCTCTGTGGCCTTTTTCTGAATCTCTGTGGTCATCTGATTTCCATCGGCTGCCTTTTTGGAAATGATTTCAATCTTTTCAAAGACATCGGTTATTGCATCGGTTATCTGCGTAAGGGAGGCGTTCGTCTCTTCCATCGCCGCACTCATCTGTTCCATCGTTGCAGAAACATCCGAAATATTATCTTCTGCACCGTTTAAGTCAGTCGAAATCTTTTTGGCTGAATTGTTCAGATTTTCGGAATAACTTGAAATATTCTGCATAATTCCACGAATGTAAGTAATTAAATCATTGACATTATTGGCAATCAGTTCTGTCTCATCGCCAGTTGTCACATGCAGCGTCTGCGTTAAGTCCCCTTCGTTATTTACAATCTCGTAAATCTTATCATCCACAAGATAAAGGTTCTTCGCAATTTTCTTCACAATCATGCTTAAGATAAAAATAGAGACTGCTATCCAGAAAATCTCAATCGCAATTACCCAGTTGATATTAATCATCTTGCTTCGCACAATATAGGAAGCATCGTAGTCACATCCCAATGCCGCAATCACCTGCTTGTTCGAATCGTAAATTGGCACATACGCTGTCAAAAGACTTCCATCTGCCGTACTTAAAATCTGATTCTCGACATATTTCTCACCGGAAAATACAGGCTTAAGTTCCTCATAAGACACTTCAAATTCCTCCCCATAGGAGACCTGGTTTGCGGTGTCGTCCGAATCCAGCGCATAATAAACTTTATTTCCATCTGTGTAAATGACATATAAATACGGCACATCACAGTCGTCCCGAATCCGCTGCATGGACGAAATGACTTCCGTAGCCGCATCCTCATCATGGCTTTCCATCGCATATTCTACGGTATCACCGTCTAACATCTCACTTGCAATCTGTGCGATAAGCTGTGCCTGCTGCTTGCCAAGTTCTGTCATCTGATCTGCACTGCGAGTTGTCATCATCATTCCTATGGAAGAACACACAATAAAAATGATTAGATCTGCAGGTAATATCATCTTATACCCAATTGGCATTTTTCTTGTTTTTCTTTTCATATTTTTCTATCTCTCCTTCTTGGAAATCTCTGTATGCACGCTCCCCATCCCACAGACATTTCTATTATCTCGTTCTTTTCCCTGCTAAAGAAGTAGCACAAAAAGTTCTACCGCTATCATTGTAACATTTTATAAATACACTATATCCCCCAAAAACGTTGAATTTATCCCTGTTTTCGTCATGATTGCCTAACGCAGAATCCAGTTGACACATTCCGCAAAAAAGAAGCTGTCATAAGGCAGCCTCTTATCCATTCAGACTTTTTCTATTTTCTGCTACACTTCTTTTCCCGGCATTGTAGCACTTGCTGCCACGTAAAGAGTAACACCACGGATTTCCTTCACCAATACAATCTCGCCCGCCTCGAAAGTCTCACCATCTACTGCTGCACGTGCGGTCCATTCTTGTCCTTTTAAAACAGCGGTTCCGGTTCCTTTCTGGTTATCGACGGCTTCCGTCAGGCAGACATTCTGTCCGATTGCTTCCTCATAGTTTGTGCGAACCAGTCTCGGCTTAACATATTTCATTGCCCATGGTCTTGTAAAGCAAAGCAATACAATTGACACAAGTAAAAATGCTACCACCTGTACCACTTCGTTACATCCAAGTAAATTTAAAATAAGAGCGACTACTGCCCCACCTGCAAACCAGATTGAGGTCAGTCCAACCGTGATAATTTCTACAACTGCAAAAATAATAATTAACGCAATCCAGATTATTGCTGCCATCTGACTCCTCCTGTTCCTCTCTTGTAGCTATTTTTCTCTTTCTACTTATTATATTCGATTTGCGTTTCCGGCACAACCTTCTTTTGAAAAGTCTTTCTCCTATTTTCCCATTTATTCTTCATTTTTTTCATTTTATGCCGATAACATAACTGAACCTTAGAATAGAACGTAATCGGAAGGAGGCAGCTATGAGCCTTGCAGCCAGCGGAGTTGGAACTACATTTTCTTCCAGCTTCTACTTACGAAAATTTTATAAAAACTGTTCGGATGCTTCTAAAACATCCAAACGAAGCAAACTAGAGCCGAACCGCCTGTCCCAGGCAGACGCAGATGCCTTACATAAGGCAGTCAAACAGCTTCGGAGTTTTAAGTTCACGGACGATGACAATTCGAATCTTCATGCCGGAGTATCCGCACTTTTAGAAACCTACAATCACACGATGGATTCCTGTAAGGATTCCTCCGATTTATCGGTGAGACGTTATGCCAAACAGTTAAAGTCCCTTGTGAATAATCATAAAGATGAACTTGAGGATATCGGTGTCACAGTAAATAAGGACGGTACCTTAACCGCCAATTCCAATCTTTTGAAAAGTGCTTCCGTCTCAAAGATTAAGAAGCTGTTTTCCAAAGAAAGTGAATTCTCCACAAAGGCATTCCAATACTCCAGACACTTAGAGGAAAAATCTGAGGAAGCCTACAAAAGTGATATCATTGAGCAGTCCCTCAAACAGAAAGAAGCTCTACTGACCGGACTCGGTCAATCCGTAGACCTATCGCTCTAACAAAAATAAATTTTTAGAAAAAACGCTGTAAAAATTAGTCTATTAGATTGCACAAAAGACAACTCCAATTTTCTTATGGGCAATGGAGATAAACCTCTTAAAGCGAAAACCGTGGAAGCCACTGCTGAACACGGTTTTCGCTTTAAGAGGTTTATCGCAATGTTTTGCACAACAGAAAATTGAAGTTGTATTTTCGGTGAATTTAATAGACTAATTTTTTATACGACTTTTCTAGGAACCTATTTTTCGTTCATCTCGATTGTGATGTGGTTGCCTTGTACGGTGACGTCGGCGAAACTTCCGCAGATGAGTGGCATCATCGGTGAGAGATGTCCGATATCAAGGTCCATAATAATTGGCACCTTGTATTTTGCAAGCAGGTCACAAACCGCATGATACTGATCTAGTCCCATCAGCTCTTGTCCATGAACTCCTGGACGTCCAATCAGAAATCCCTTGGTGTACCGGAACCAGCCGGCATGCTCCATCTGCCAGATTGCTCTTCGAATGGACATGACATTCAAATCACAGGACTCTAAGAACCAGATGACACCCTCTTCCTTATAGCGCTCATTGAATTCTGCCACATAATCAAAAGACGTTCCAAGCAGATTCACCAGACAGTCCATACAACCACCTAACAAGCGTCCCTGCATATGCACATCTGGATGTTTTCCCTGATTTTCTTTGATAAAATAAGTGCCTTGTGTATAAACCTGTAACTTTCCTGGTTCTGTCACATTGTACGGCGCTAACGGTTTCTCCGGGCTTTTTATCTCGTCCTTTTCCCATAACCCGTATTCATGTACAGTTGTAGTTTCACCGCATAGCACACGATATGCATCTTCTACCGCAGGATGCCACGGTTTCATTCCAAATTCTGACGCACATGGTCCATAGATGGCTGCTGTATCACATATGGTTGCCAGCAAAAATGTAAAATTTGTATTATCCGAATATCCCATAAACCACTTCGGAGCCGCATTTTTTATTTTTTCAAAATCGATGTATTCTAAAATCTCACACATCAACTCTCCACCACCACAGGAAATCAGGACTTCGTTTTTATTGCTGCAATAGTAATCGACCAGTTCGTCTGCACATTTTTGCGGCGTGTTGCTGATTCCAAGTCCACTGCCCTCGCAGCAGTTCGGACCAAGGTCCGCTCCATGTCCTAATTCTTTGAATTTCTCTAATGCTGCCCCAAAGGCTGTATGATATGGCTCGATAAAGCATCCAAACGATGGTGCTACATATCCGATGGTTCCATTTTTGCTCAAATGTTTTGGAAATTTCATGCTTTTTCCCCCTGCTTTGCTTTTTTGTACCTTTCATTATAAATGCGCAAAAACATCTTAGCAAGGGGAAAACACTCTATCTAATCTGATTTCCTACAATCTTATAGTAAGTTCTAGATGTCATTTTAAATACAAAATAATAGATTGCTCCGAAAATCAGAATCGTTCCGGCCATACATTCTACAAATAATATGATGTTAGTCAATCCAAAGATTTTTAAGATTCTGCTAATCATCGGGAATGCGAAGCCTACATGGATTGCTGCCGTAACAAGTGGCAGAAAAAATACAATTCGAACCTGGGAACGAATGCTCCTTTTCACTTCACGATTGCTCATGCCTACTTTTTCCATTATCTGAAATCTCATCTTGTCATCGTAACCTTCTGAAATCTGCTTATAGAAAATAATCAATACAGTCACCATCAAAAACATGGTTCCAAGGAACAGACCCAGGAAGAAAAGACCACCATAGAGACCGTAAAACTCACTTGCATTCATATCACGGCATTCCATGTAAAAAGATTTCCATGGTCCATCGATATGCTGTGCATTCAATTCATACAAATGACTTTCACACGCTAATTTTTCTTCTTCCGTACCGTCAATGTCGATGTTGACATACTGAACCAAATCAGACGCATAATCCTGTAACTGTTCCTTTTGAGCGAAAAAAATCTGCTGCAGTGTATCCTGGCTGTCCACTAAGACATAATAGCATTGGTCTGCGACTCCCTCAATTGAACTCATATCAGCCTTGTTCATTTCATAGGACATGGACACCGGATAATCTTTTCCAAAAGCAGAAAAGGTGTCCTTCTGATATTTTGGAAAACCAATTACTTCTACGGTACCCTCTTTTACCTTTTTAATCTGCGCTATATTGTCCTCATTCTGTGTCATTTTGATAAAGTCTTCACGTGTCATAAATGTAATGATTGCAATATTACTGACCCCATTTTTATAAGCATTGTCAGAGTAATCATAAGTGCCATCCCCAAGAAGCGATGCCATAAACATCAGGGACGAATAACTGTATTCTCCCGTGATGGTTCTGCCTGATTCCGCAATCTTCTGGTGGAACTGTTCTACCAAAGGTGTTGCATCTCCTAATTCCTCTGTGTATCGGATGGTTGCATTGATGCTGCTTGGATAGCGTGCACTAAGTTCATCCTCCGCACCGAAGTATAAACTAACCGTTGTCGATACCATAACTAATACCATTGTGGATAAAATACAGATATTGGCAAGGCCAACTGCATTCTGTTTCATCCGGTACATCATACCGGAAACAGCGGTAAAGTGATTGCTTTTATAGTAAAAATTCTTATTTTTTCGAAGAAGCTTTAATACTGCAATACTTCCTGCTGTAAAAAGACAATAGGTTCCGATAATCACCAGTACAACAGCCACAAAGAAAAGAGAAAGCGCACTGATTGGATTCTCAGTTGTGACGGCAATATAATAACCGCCTGCCAAACACAACGCACCTACAATTGTCATTAAAATCTTTGTCTTCGGTTCTTTTTCTCCTGCATTTTCACTGTGGAGCAAATCAATCGGTTTTGCCTTTCCAATCTGAATCAGATTATAAATCAGTGTCGATGCATAGATAATGCCAAACAAAATCATGCTGCCAATCACTCCCGGCACTGACACATAAAACTGAATGCTCTCTGATAATCCAGCTAACTTATAAAGAAACATTGTCAATAATTTACTAAATACGGTTCCAAAAAGAAGCCCACCTGCAATGGAAAGCACTGCATTAAATAAGGTTTCCAGAAATACGACTTTTGCAATGTGTCTTTTCTCCATTCCCAGAATGTTATAAAGACCTAGTTCTTTTTTCCTTCTCTTAATAATAAAACTGTTCGTGTAAAATAAGAAAATGAACGCAAAAATACCGATGACAATACAGCCTAAGAACAAAATAGCCGCAAGGCTCGTATTGCCTGGTATGCTGGATAGGCCACGATTACTTGCAAGATAAACCATAATATAAAACATGGCAACTGTTAATGCACCTGTCAAAAAATATGGAAGATAAAACTGGCGGCCATTTTTCATACTTGTTTTCGCAAGACCAACATATAAATTACTCATTCTGATCACCACCTGTCGTTAAAATCGTAAGTGTATCTGAAATTTTTGCATACAGCTCTTCATTTGTCATATTTCCGCGATATAACTGGTGGAATACCTCACCATCTTTGATGAAAAGCACACGTTTTGCATGGCTGGCAGCCTTGGTACTGTGTGTTACCATAAGAATCGTCTGACCTTCTTCATTAATCTGATTAAACAAATCAAGCAGGCTGTCGGTTGCCTTGGAATCAAGCGCTCCGGTCGGCTCATCCGCCAAAATCAGCTGTGGATTTGTAATCAGTGCACGTGCCACTGCGACACGCTGCTTCTGACCACCGGACACCTCATACGGATATTTTTCTAAAAGCTGCGCAATTCCTAATTTCTGTGCAATTGGCACAAGACGCTGTTCCATCTCCTTTGGTGTCTTTCCCGACAAAACAAGTGGAAGAAAGATATTATCCTTTAAGGAAAAGCTGTCTAACAGATTGAAGTCCTGGAACACAAATCCTAGATTATCACGGCGGAATGCCGAGATTTCTCTTTCCCGGATGGTGACAATGTTTTTTCCATTCAGGCAAACCTCTCCGCTTGTCGGCTTATCAAGTGCCGCTAAAATGTTCAAAAGTGTGGTCTTACCGGAACCGGATTCGCCCATGATTGCAACATACTCGCCCTCCTCCACGGAAAAGTTAATGTTGCGCAGTGCCTGCACCTGGTTTCCTCCAAATCGTGTGGTATATATTTTCTTTAAGTTGCTAACTTCCAAAATAGCCATGATACAAATTTCCTTTCTGTTATAACTACATTTATAGTTTTCTCACCGGGAGCTCTGCCGGCGAACTCACGTCATCACTGACCTTACAAACGTAGTATAACAAAAGGTCAAAATGGAATCTATCGCTTTAGATTACATTTTGACCTTCGTTTCTTACACTTTTGTAAGATTGGATATTTCTTTATTCATACAACTCATGATACTTCTTCTTATCACAGACAATCAGAACCGCCCCCAGCAAAATTGCGACCAGGAGTACACCGATTACCAGCCCCCACGCCATGGTGGATCCCAAATTGTCATAGACCACTCCGACCACATAGAGGAATGTACCTTGCAAAACGCTTTGTACCACCGTCATGAATCCGTTCATTCTGCCACGGTGACTGGCTGGAATACGTGCTGTCAAATACGGTCCATTTACAATTGTAGTCAGGATTTCTCCAAACGTAAACAACGTGATTGCGACATAATATGCCGGAATATGTCCTAACATAAGAAGGAATACCGCATAACCTACCAAAAGCATCACCTGACCAAGCAAATTTTTCTTCGTGTGTGTTATTTTTGCAAACATTTTTGTGAAAATTGGTGTAAAAAGCACTACCACGATACAATTTAAACTTGAGACACTGCCAAAGATAACGGCTCCGTTTTCTCCATGCAAACGTCCCATATCAAGCGGCATCAGATAACCATACTGCTGATATGCAGCACCATAGAGTCCCATTCCGATGATATAAAGTAAAATCACCTTGTGGTCTTTTAACACCTGAATCAGGCTGTCCCCGTCACGATTCTCCTGATAAGAAGACTCTGCCTCCTCTTCTTTGACAGGTTCGATATCCCTTACCTGCCAGAAAATCAAGAACGTGGAAACTCCAATTGCAATACCACTGATTAAAAATGCCAGCCATAAGTAGTTTTTAAAAAGAATTCCTGCAATCGTAGGAGACGCAATCAATCCAATATTCGCACCCAGATATTGCAGGGAAAATGCACGCTCACGGTCTTTCGTGTAGGTAATATCGGCAATGAGCGCATTGTATGCCGGATACTCCATACTCTGACAGGCTGCTGCCACAATGATTAGCGCAATCGTCACATAAGAAAGTGGAATCACAGCGCAGATGATATAAAAGAAAATGGAAATCAAATCACAGATAATAATACAATTTCTTTTATTGTATTTGTCTGCAAGACGTCCTCCCATCAGCCCTGCCGGCAAGAGTAAAATTCCCGAAACAATGGTGACGAGCGCAACACCTGTTGCACTCATCCCCAGTTTCTGGTTTAAGATTAAGGTTAGAACCGGCCAGACCATGGAACCCAGGTTGGTCACAATTCTACCTAAGAATAAGATATAATTCTCCTTTCGGAGTCCTTTGTATTGTGAAAAAAAATGCATAAAGTACCTTTGTCTTTCTGTGTCATTACTTGTCGTGGTTCGGGTACTGATTAATCATACGTTCAATCAATTCCACTGACTCCTCGATTCCGTAACTTGCGCTATTGATACAGAGGTCATAATTGACGGCATCGCCCCATTTTTTCCCAGTGTAATGGCGATAATAACGCTCGTGTTTCCGGTCTAATTTCGTCAGTAACAAAACCGCCTGTTTATAGTTCAAATTGTGCAGTTCCATCATGCGATGCACTCTCTGCTCGAAGGAAGCTGTAATAAAAATGCTGATATGAGGAATACGGTGATTGGTTAAAACTACATCCGCACATCTTCCCATTACAATAAAATCTTCCTTTTTTGCCATCTCGCAGATTAAATCACTCTGATTGAAAAAGATGGCATCCTGCGTTGGCAATCCGTGATAACGGTTGAAGTTCTCAAAGAATTTTCCAATGTTGGTGTTCTTGTGAATTTTTTCACGAAGTTCAGTCTTGTAATCGCTATGGTCTACAACCTGTTCTTTTTCAGCGTCGAGACGCTTTAACACCTGTTTGAAAATCTCAGCGTCATAATAATTAATCTTCAGTTTATCTGCCAATGCAAATCCAATATCGGTTCCCGCACTTCCGTGCGTTCTTCCGATACAGATAATCAAATGGTCCTCCGGCGAAAAATGCTGGCGCAAATTTGAGGAATTCAATGCTGCAAGGTTTTCATTGATGATATCCACGCTTCCAAAACTGGACGGAATCTTTTCCACCTTTTTCAAGATATCATTGTATTCTTTCATCATGCGGTGATGATCTTCTTTGTTCTTGATGGTTCTTGCCATGTTTCCGATCAAGGCAATCTCACTTCTGATTTCATGTCCCTGCGGTCTTGTAATCAAAAGTTTTGTGATATTTTCCACGCAGGTTGCCTCATCACCCGTGTACGTTCTTCCCAAAGAAGAACCGACACATTTATATACTTCTTCATCTAAGTGATAAATTTGTTTTGCAATTTCGTAACAATTTTCACGATTATTTTCCATAATTTCAACACCTTTCTAACTACATTTGTAAGTAACTGTCTTTCCTAAAGGAAAAATACGAACGTATCGATGATGAATACCGGAATCAGAATTCCAAAAGACCATCCCATATAGCCAAAGAAAGATGGCATACGGATACCGTTTTCGTCCGATATGGATTTCACCATAAAGTTTGGTGCATTACCGATGTATGTATTTGCTCCCATAAAGACAGCACCACAGGAAATTGCCATTAACACTTTGACTGATACTGTACCTACTGTTGTTAAGATACCACTGGTATAACCAAGCGTTCCCGCTGTTGTTAAAAATACCAGATAGGTCGGTGTATTGTCTAAGAAACTGGAAAGCAGACCGGTTGCCCAGAACATCTGGAATGGTTTCGTGATACCAAGCTGTGGTCCTTTTTCCTTTAATACCATAAGCGCTGGCTGCATCGTGATAAAGATACCGATAAATAACACGGCAACCTCTTTGATTGCTCCCCATGTAAAATGGTTCTCCGTTCTGACTTTTGCATCTGTTGTCTTAAAGGACAATAACGCTGCCAGCAAAATGATTGCAATCTCAATCAATGCCGGGAATGTTAATTTTACGGACTCAAAAATCGGGATTCCCAACACATTGCCGGACGCATCCTGGAATGCCGGAAGACTTGGCAAAGTACCGCTTAAAATAACAGCTGCTACAATCATGATCAAGAAAATTACATTATGTAAACCAACGATTTTCATCTCAACACCAGGCTTGCTGATATCCGGGTGCATACCTTCTGCGATATCTTTCCGGTAATTGCGACGATCAATGAAATAAAATATAATAAGAAGCAATGCCATATTAAAAAGTAAAATCGGGAACAGATGGAAACTCCAGAAAAATGGAACTCCACGCATAAATCCCATCAACAGAGGCGGATCTCCAATTGGTGTCAAAGAACCACCCATATTTGAAATCATGAAAATGAAGAAAATCATAATCTGGCTCTTACGTTTTCTCCAGGAATTCATCTTAATCATTGGACGAACTAAAAGCATACTTGCTCCGGTTGTACCAATACAACTGGAGAGTAAGGTTCCGATTGCCAGAAACAGCGCATTTACGCCAGGCGAACCGGCCAGATTCCCCTCAAGCGTGATATTACCGGACACACAAAACAGTCCAAATAATAACACGATAAATGTCAGATAATCATTGACGATACATTCCAATACAGTTTCTGCTGCCCCCGCAGCACCATTTAACACTGCATACGGAATCACAAACAAAAGTGACCACACGATGACTGCAATTGCCTGATTCTTTTCCCACCACTCAGGCTTAATCAGCGGCATCACTGCAATGCAAAGCAACAGCCCCGCAAACGGGATACAAAGTAATAAATTATTCATGCTATTTACCACACCTTTCCTTTTCTCTATTCCATATTACTTTTTTTCCAGAATTTTGCAACATACATTTTGCCCAAAGTGTATGTTATCTTTTGGGACTTAAAATCTGATCCTCCTCCCAGATTTGTCTGGTCAGGTTTTCGCAATACTCCAGGGAAAACGCTCCATCCTGTTTTAGGATATGATTCTGTGCTGCCAGCTCTTGTGTATAGTCCTCCAGATAATAAGTGGTAACCTCGTCTTCGCCCCAGTGGCAGACAAGCGGTATCACACCATAATCTTCGACAACAACCTCACCGTCATCGTTTCTTCCAATTGTGACATCCGCCATTCCGCCTACCATACGGTTCGATGTTCCCGGTCCTGTCCCGGAAGTTGAGTTTACATAATTTCCAAGGGAATAATAGACAAGCATCTGGTCTCCGTCGTCATCCGTCACCCACTCAATCGGTTCAATCACATGCGGGTGTGTGCCAATCACTAAATCAACGCCATTTTCTAAAAAAAGATTGGTCCAGTATTCCTGCTCACTGGAAACTTCAAGAGAATACTCCGTTCCCCAGTGCGGGCAGACCACCACAAAATCCGCATTCTCGTCCGCCTTTTGCAAATCGCTTGTCACCTTATCCTGCTCCAGATAATCAACCGCATAAGGCATATCCGCCGGTGTGGAAATTCCATTGGTTCCATACGTATAGTTTAAAATTGCAATCGTTATCCCATTCTGCTCATAATAGAAAATATTGTTATCCTGAGTTTCTTTTCTCTTATGAATTCCAAGATACGCAATATCCGGATAGTTTTCTTCCCAGAAATTCATGCAGTTAAGAAGTCCCGCTTTTCCGGCATCCAGCGCATGATTTGTCGCATGTAAAATCACATCAAACCCCGCATCTGCCTCCGCATCCCCCAACTCATAGGGCGAATTAAAACAAGGATATCCTTTGATTCCAAGTTCTTCTCCTCCAAGGATTGTTTCCTGGTTTACAATCGCAAGGTCTGCCTCTTTTATCTGTGTCCTTACATGATCAAACAAATAACGGAAGTCATAGCTTCCATCGGCAAGCTGTCCTTTTTCCACAACAGTCATATGCATAAGCATATCTCCTACCATGACAAGCTCTATCGTATCTGGTTCCTCATTCTTAACTTCTGCCAGGCTTTCTTTTTCTGTCTCCTGCTGCACCTGCTGCTCCTGTTCCTCATTCGCCGCTGCCGTTTCCTGCGTCTTTGCCTTCTTGCAGCCGGTAACATCTCCCGCCACAAGCAGACATACCAGGACAACGCCTAGCCTTCTGCACAACAGGTCATTTCGTTTTTTCATAACGCTCTCCATTCCACCGTATTTTTACTTAAAAAGTTGTTCTATCTCCTCTTTTGCAAGATGCTCTCCAATCACAATCAAAACATCCTGCCCCTGTTCCATCGTCTGAACATGCATCTGGTCGTGCGTCGCATTAAAAGAAAGCCACTTGCCATCTTTTTTCTGAAGAAATCCCTTCACACGAAAAACTGTTCCAAAACGCTCCTGCTGCATCAGTTCCTTTATCTTCTCCTGAAGTGTCTCTTCTGTCAGCTTCTGGTCTACAAAAAAGAGGGAAGTAAACATCTCATTTTTGTCAAACCATAGCTTTTTATGGTCCGCATTCACATATCCGCAATGCAAAAGTCCCTCTAGCTGTTCTTTTCCAAGTATCTCGGAGTCCTTTGCCAAAACTACATCCTGGTCATCCTCCCATTTTGCCGTTCCTAATTTAAAACTACGTTTGCAGTTATATTTTTCCAAAATAGCATTGAGTTTTTCTACCGTCTGCTGTTTTTCTTTCGCACTTGCTTCCTCTGCCTTACTAAGAATCACCTTGCCGGCGTTTGCCACCTGCGAAGTCAGCAGATATTCCGCCTGCTCCGACATGCGCACATCCAACTTTGCATCTACCATCGCAAAAATATTTCCAACCTCGAACCAGTTGCTTAACGGCTCATCATAAAGCATATCAAAAAAGACATCGACATCATAGATTCCAGATGGCTCCACAATCACGCGGTCATATCCTTGCATTGCCATGGAAATAAGCTTTGCCTTGAATCTTCTTTTCCAGTCCTCCACCACATTTCCACCGACAATCGGCTCCAGCTCACACTGGTCTCCCTCAAGGTCCTGTAACATCATCATATCCACATTGATTGCGCCAAAATCATTTTCAATGATTCCGATTTTCTTTCCCGCATCCATCAAATATTTCGCATAGGTACGGATAAAAGTTGTTTTCCCAGAACCCAGAAAACCGGTTACCAAATCTACTTTTATCATATCTTACACATCCTTTCCTCCAGTATAAAACCCAATTTTTACGGTGGTGCCCTTTCCAACTACGGATGTAATTTCTATTGTATGACCCAATTTTTTCAAAATACGGCTGCACAGATACAATCCAATTCCGGTCGAATGTTTATCAGAGTGCCCATTGTAGCCCGTGTAACCTTTTTCACAGACTCTTGGCAAATCCTCCTTGCGGATTCCAATTCCGGTATCCTCAATCAGTAGAAAAACGGCCTCCTTCTCTTCCTCCGTCGAGATTGTGACACTGCCGGTCTGCGTATATTTTACGGCATTGGATAACACCTGCTCTAAGACAAATTCCGTCCACTTTTCATCGGTAAGAATCTCCTGATTCAATTCCTTATAATGAAGTGCAATCTTCTTACGGATAAAAAGCTTCGCATACTTATGCACCGCCTCTTTTACCATCTTGTCCAGCGGACATTTCTGAAATACAAAATCGTTTGTCTCGGCATCCAGCCTTAGATACTGGAGCGCCATCTCCACGTACTGCTCAATCCGGAAAAGTTCTTCTTCGATTTCCTTTCTTTCTTCCATGCACATCTGCTGCAATTCATCCAACCTTGCCGCATCCGCTTTTTTCTTCTCATCCTCATCGAGCATTGCCTGCCTGGATTCGTATGCCTGGAGCAAAAGGCGCATCGCCGCAATTGGGGTTTTAATCTGATGAACCCACATGGAATAATACTCTGTCATGTCCTTGCGTTTGTTCTCTAACTCATTTGTCTTACCCGCATTTTCAATCAAAAGTTTTTCCAAAAGCTCCCGGTATGCAGTCTCGACTGTGTCTGTGTCCTCCGGGAGATTCTGAAGGCTAAATTGTTTTAGTTGTTTTAATTGTTCCAATTGTTTGCATTTATGATTATATTTTACGAAGTCAAATGCCACAAACAATACGAAAAAGAATCCCATCAGAAAAATTCCATATAGAACTTCATCTGCTGCAATTCCGTTCAAATAGAGCAGCAATGTCATCGTGAATACACACAATACATACATCACAATCCATAAGCATTGTCTTTTGCAATAGGAAAATAAGTGTCTCATCCGATTCGATACCCAATTCCTTTCTTCGTCACGATAAAATCAGTAAGTCCGATTCCCTCTAACTTTTTGCGCAAACGGTTGACATTGACGGACAGCGTGTTTTCATCCACATAATTGTCGCTCTCCCACAATTTTGTCATAAGCGTATCTCTCGAAACGACTTTTTCTTTATTCTCCATCAGTACCTGTAAAATCTTTAAATCATTTTTGGTCAATTCCAGTTTTTCATCCTGATAACTCAGTGTTGCCTCCGTGAGATTCAACAAGGCTCCCTGATGCTCTAAAATACTGCCCGTTCCCATAAAATCATAACTGCGGCGCAGCATCGCCTGAATCTTTGCTGTAAGAATATCAAAATCAAACGGTTTTGCAATGAAATCATCGCCTCCCATATTCATCGCCATGACAACATTCATATTGTCCGATGCCGATGACAGGAAAATGACCGGCACCTTTGATACTTTCCGAATCTCGGTGCACCAGTGATATCCATTAAAAAAAGGAAGCTTGATATCCATCAACACAAGCTGCGGCGCACAGGAAACAAACTCTGACATGACATTGGAAAAATCTTTGACACAATGCACGTCATAGTTCCAGCTTTCCAGATGCTGTTTCACACTCTTTGCTATGATTTCATCATCTTCCACCATAAAAATCTTATACATAACGCATTCCTCGGATTCACAAAATTGCGGCTCCAAAAACTGCTTTCCAGTTCTTTGGAGCCGCTTTCCTTACCATCTTACCATAAGTCTGCTAATTCATAAATAAGTTGTTCTGTTTTTTCCCAGCCAAGGCATGGGTCTGTAATGGATTTTCCATAACAATGGTCACCAACCTTCTGGTTGCCGTCCTCAATGTAACTCTCAATCATCAAGCCTTTTACAAGATTATGTATCTCTGGAGATACCTTACAGCTATGCATGATATCTTTGCTGATTCGAATCTGTTCTAAGTAATTTTTACCGGAATTCGAATGGTTGGTATCAATGATAACGGCCGGATTCTGCAAATCTTTTCCATCATACTGCTCCAACAGATGCTGTAAATCTTCATAATGATAGTTTGGAATGTTGCGTCCAAATTTATCTACATATCCCCTTAAAATTGCATGTGCATAAGGATTTCCTTTTGTCTTTACTTCCCATCCACGATATAGGAAAGTATGGCCGCTCTGTGCTGCAATGATAGAATTCATCATAACCGAAATATCTCCGCCTGTCGGATTCTTCATACCAGCCGGGATTCCTACTCCACTTGCAGTAAGACGGTGCTGCTGATCCTCCACAGAACGTGCACCAACCGCAACGTAAGATAACAAATCAGATAAATAACGATGATTCTCCGGGTAGAGCATCTCGTCCGCACAGGTAAACTCCGTCTCCTCGATTGCTCTCTTATGAAGCTGACGGATTGCAATGATTCCCTTTAACATATCGGATTCCTTCTCCGGGTCTGGCTGGTGAAGCATTCCCTTATATCCTACACCGATGGTTCTTGGCTTGTTGGTATAAATACGTGGAATCATGAAAATCTTGTCACTTACCTTCTCCTGCACCTTACGAAGTCTGGAAATATAATCGATAACAGCATCCTCATGGTCCGCAGAACACGGTCCAATCACCAAAATCAACTTATCTGATTTCCCGGAAAAAATATCGCGAATCTCCTTATCACGTTCTTCCTTAATCTGCATTACTTTATTGCTAACAGGAAACTGCTCTTTTAACTCCTGTGGGGTCGGCAATTTTCTTAAAAATTCCATATCCATTTCTTAATCTCCTTACTCTAAAAGCTATCCATCACACATTCTACCATACTTTTCAACCAGGAATTCATAATGTTTCACTTCCTCATGTATGCTTTATCACTTTGACGCATTAATGTGTGCTAATAGCATAATAAATCATTCTACGCATTTCGTCAAGCTTATCGCACAAAAAAATGACCTTAATGGTCATTTTTTCGCAAATCTCTTTTTCTATGCTGAGTTTAACCTATTTTAGGAATGCTTTTTCCTGCATTGGCGAGCATGGAGAGGTTCTCCTCAATATTCATAATATTCTTCTGACGCTCCTGGAGTTCGTATTCATTAAAGCGCTCGATAATCGCTTTCCTGCCACTCTTACGAATCGGCACAAGCTGCTGATTCAGTGTAATGAAATCCGTTCCGGTACATCCCACTACGTGACGCAGATTCACCAGATAGCTCTGGTGACATCGTAAGAAAATATTATCATCTAACTGAGTCTCAAACTCATCCAATTTACCATATACCTTGATGGTTCCCTGTGTAAGCGTATAAAAATTAACAACCTTATTCTCAGATTCCACACATACAATATCTTTGTAGAAAATGTTGTAGGTCTTCCACTTTGATTTTACAGAGATATACTTCTGATTCTGTTCCGGATATTTTTGCAGATAATAATCTACAATTGCCTCAATGCGGAACGGATCATACGGTTTCAAAAGGTATCCCATCGCATGCACTTCGTGTGCCTCAATTGCAAAATCGGAACTTGAGGTACAATATACAATCTCTGCTTTTGCATCCAGACTGTGTATAATCTTGCCTGCCTCAATACCGTTCATGTTATTCATCATGATGTCCAAAAATACCAGATCAAATTTTTCTTCCTTGAACTTCTCGGTCAACTCTTCCCCACTTGCAAATTCAGAAATCGTTGCCTGGCTTCCTTTTGCCTCAATCAAATGTCTCACAATCTCTACTAAAAGAGCGCGATCAATCTTATTATCTTCACAGATTGCTATGTTAATCATTTGCATCAACTTCCCCGTCATTTTATTTGGAATTCTGGTATATCAGATACCTTACCCTCTTACTTATATTTTAACATAACTTCAAATGTACGCAAGCATTTTGTTGCAAATTTTTGCTTTTTTCGCAATATTTTCCTTTATTTTCAGACGTTTACTTGACATTTCTTTCCATATTATCTATTTTTATCTATTAGCAATTATATATTCTAATTCTTTTTACATTCTATTTTATTCCATTTTTCTCTTTTTTCACATTGAAGTTTTACTTCTACTTTCTTCTTTTCACATTGAGATTCTGCTTCTACTTTCCTCTTTTTTCTCATTGAAATCTTGATTCTATTTTCTTTTTTGTACATTGAAATCTTGATTCTGTTTTCTTTTTCCACAATATTGTTTTACTTCTACTCACCCCTTTTTTCACATTGAGATTTTGCTCCTATTTCTTTTTTTCACATTAAAGTTTTTGCTTCTATTTTCCTCTTTGCTTTCGACATTTTATGACAGTTTTCTCTTTTTCTGGCATTGCATCTTGCCCCCTCTTCTGTTATGATACGGACAGTAGGGAATTCATTTTTCAATGAAGGCAGGCATTTTCGCATGAAAGTATTTACAAATATAGTTAGAAAGTATACTTCGATTCTTACAATTTTTGTTTTACTTTTTTCCGGGATTGGTTTCAATCAGCTTGAAGCCGAATCTTCTTTTTTTGATGCCACAAATACCACTTCCCCTACCATCTGTCTTACAGCATCGGAAGAGTTCACCTCTTCTGCACCTTGCACACTGGAAATGCTTGGACAGACACCACAGCTTGCAGCCTGTCATAATCCAAATCTGATGGCACGGCGCATCACAGAGCCTACAAGTTCTGTTTTTGTTGTCCTACTGTTTTTTCTGGCAGGACTGCTTTTTCTAATTTCGTGGGAATCTGTTTTTTATCCTCACGAAGTCTACAGTATTATCACTACAATCCGTTACATTCATAACGAAGATGGCAAAAAATGAATCTTACTTCTTCCCTATGTACCCATAGGTGTGTTTTTTGTACCCAAAATTACATATTTTATAGAAAGAGGAAATTATGATTCGAGATATTTTTGTTATTGTTATGTGTGTTGTCGCTCTCGCTGCCGGTGCATGGTGCTGGTGGTTGGAACACCACGGAAAAAATGATTCCGACGAAAGGTAAGGATTTTGTATGAGTAACATTCAGACCATTCTTCTGAACATATTCTGGTTGATTTCCGGATTTTTTCTACTCATGAAAGGCGCCGACTGGTTTGTCGATGGAGCTGCAGGATTTGCTCGCAGACTTGGAATACCACAGCTTGTAATCGGACTTACCATCGTCGCCATGGGAACAAGTGCGCCTGAGGCGGCGGTCAGTATTACCGCTGCCTTGCGGCACAATGCCGGGATTTCTATTGGAAATGTTGTTGGAAGTAATATTTTAAACATCCTTATTATTCTTGGAATTACCTGTATCATTGCAACCTTGAAAATTCAAATTTCGACCTTGCACTATGAAATTCCTTATATGGTTGCAATTACGATTTTACTGCTTCTATTTGGTTACACTTCCTCAATTGTGAATCGAATAGAAGGTGCAATTTTGTGGTTTTTCTTCCTATTATATCTGGTTTATCTTTACCTTCTTTCCCGGAATGGAAAAGAGGAACCTGTCTTAGAAGAAAAACACGTCCCACAGCTTTTACTTTATACCATTGCTGGTATCGTTTTTATTATTTTAGGCAGTAATGTGACTGTCAACGGTGCGACCGCCTTTGCCAAAATGTTTGGATTAAGTGACCGCTTTATCGGTCTTACAATTGTCGCATTCGGAACGTCTCTCCCCGAGCTCGTCACTTCCGTCACTGCCGCCAAAAAGGGGAACTCCGATATCGCAGTTGGTAACATCGTAGGAAGTAATATTTTTAATATTTTGTTTGTCATTGGAACAACCGCTCTGATTTGTCCGGTTCCGTTTGAATCCAACTTTATTGTGGATTCCGTCATTGCTATTTTTGCCGGCATTTTACTTTTTCTTTGCACGGTTCGCTCCAGGCAGCTGAAACGCCCCTGTGGTATCCTAATGCTTCTCTGCTACTTCGGATATCTCGTTTACTTGCTGCATTAGAAAAAAATCCTCCAATGTAGATTTTATGTCCCTTCTACATTTGGAGGATTTTTCACATTTTACATACACATATTCTGATAAAAATTCAGGTTTTTAATAATCCAATCCGATTTCCACCAATTCTTGCTGATATGCCATTGTTCTGGATAACTGCCCCAGTCCCAGGTAATCGCCCAAGTTCCGTCTTCCTGCTGTGTCTTAGAAAGAAACTGACACTCAAAATCACAAAGTTCCTTATTGTTCTCATAAAAACGACTGTCACGACAATGAATGAACAGGGACGGTTTGCACACATATTCAGTCGCCCATACAGACGTATCTCCACTCAGCAAATGTTTTATCTGCAGCTGTAATAATTTTTCAAACTCTGACAAATCAATTTCTAGTGCTTCACATTCTCGTAAATACTCAAATAATTCTACAAAACAGGCGGCCTTGCATTGCGATAAATAAATTTCCTTGCCATATCAAAATTCATCATTCAATCTCCTCCATAAATCTTCTCAAGAAAATATAACACGACCTGCTATTATTTTCGCTACATTTGTAGTTGATTAATCCTTTTTGAAATGAATCTCACAATAACGACAAAGATGCCGCTCTCCCCGATACTCCTCTTCATCCGTGTATTCTGTCTGCGTCATTCCACACTTTTTCATAACATGGTAACTTGCCTTGTTCTCTGAAAAATAACCGGCAGTAACCTTTTGAAATCCCATTTCTTGTAATTCAAGAAGAATTGCCTTCACAGCCTCCGTTGCATATCCATGTCCCTGATAATCTGGATGAATCACATATCCAATCTCAATCTCCTCTTCCTCAATTCCACATTCATTGATAAAGCCAATTATTTTCCCATCCAAATAAATTCCATATTCTAAATGCCCGGTATCTTCCACCTGACTAAATGAAACGAGTTTCTTCGCAAGATTCTCTGCCTGTTCTAGGGAATCAAACTCTGGAACCATAAATGTTTTTGTAATTTCAGAATTTGTAAGAAGATTCACTAATCCATCTACATCCTGCAACGAATATGGTCTTATGACAAGGCGCTCTGTTTTGATTTGTTCTTTTTTCTTAATTTGCAAATTCTTTTTCTCCTATTATCTATTATTTTTAATCCTCACCATTCCAGCACAATGAGGTAACTTCATAAATAAGGGTGTAACACCAGAGTAACACAATTTAAAAAAACGAAAAAAAGCGGAAGTGCTGATAAAATCAGTACTTCCACACTTTTAACGAATGAGACATCGGGGATTCGAACCCCGGACAACTTGATTAAAAGTCAAGTGCTCTACCAACTGAGCTAATATCCCATAATATTTTCGATTTAAATGCCCAGTTCCGGAATCGAACCAGAGACACGAGGATTTTCAGTCCTCTGCTCTACCAACTGAGCTAACTGGGCAAATGCTTTCGCATTGAGTTGCGGGAATAGGATTTGAACCTATGACCTTCGGGTTATGAGCCCGACGAGCTTCCAGACTGCTCCATCCCGCGATATTATTTAATTACTTCTAAAAGAAGAATGGGCAGAGGTGGATTCGAACCACCGAAGCAAATTGCAGCAGATTTACAGTCTGTCCCCTTTGGCCACTCGGGAATCTGCCCATTTCTATACAATATGAAATTGTATAAAGCCGATGATCGGACTCGAACCGATAACCTGCTGATTACAAATCAGCTGCTCTGCCAATTGAGCCACATCGGCATATCTTCGATACTTAAACATACAGTATAAAAATGGGACCTACAGGGCTCGAACCTGTGACCCTCTGCTTGTAAGGCAGATGCTCTCCCAGCTGAGCTAAGATCCCATAACAACTATTTAAGTATGAACGACCCAAGCGGGACTCGAACCCGCGACCTCCGCCGTGACAGGGCGGCGCTCTAACCAACTGAGCCATTAGGCCATTGTGATTTCTCACTAGAAGGTTGTACCTTCAAAACTTCATACAGATTTCTAAGAAACTTTTTGGTCAAGCCCTCGACCTATTAGTGACAGTCAACTACACATGTTGCCATGCTTCCATCTCTGCCCTATCTACCTTGTAGTCTTCAAGGGGTCTTACTCCCGAAGGAGGGATATCTCATCTTGAGGGGGGCTTCACGCTTAGATGCCTTCAGCGTTTATCCCTTCCGAACTTGGCTACTCTGCCATGCCGTTGGTCGACAGCAGATACACCAGTGGTTCGTCCATCCCGGTCCTCTCGTACTAAGGACAGCTCCTCTCAAATATCCTCCGCCCGCGCCGGATAGGGACCGAACTGTCTCACGACGTTCTGAACCCAGCTCGCGTACCGCTTTAATGGGCGAACAGCCCAACCCTTGGGACCTGCTACAGCCCCAGGATGCGATGAGCCGACATCGAGGTGCCAAACCACTCCGTCGATGTGAACTCTTGGGAGTGATAAGCCTGTTATCCCCAGGGTAGCTTTTATCCGTTGAGCGATGGCAATCCCACTTTATGCCACCGGATCACTAAGTCCTAGTTTCCTACCTGCTCCACCCGTCGGTGTCGCAGTCAAGCTCCCTTCTGCCTTTGCACTCTTAAAATGGTTTCCGACCATTCTGAGGGAACCTTTGAGCGCCTCCGATACCCTTTCGGAGGCGACCGCCCCAGTCAAACTCCCCGCCTGGCATTGTCCCTTCACCGGATCACGGTGACAGGTTAGAAACCCAATACTGCAAGGGTGGTATCCCAACAGCGACTCCACTCAAACTGGCGTTCAAGTTTCTTAGTCTCCCACCTATCCTGTACATGCAGTACCGAATCCCAGTACCAAACTGGAGTAAAGCTCCATGGGGTCTTTCCGTCCTGGCGCGGGTAACCAGCATCTTCACTGGTACTTCAATTTCACCGGATGTATTGTCGAGACAGTGCTCAAATCATTACGCCTTTCGTGCGGGTCGGAACTTACCCGACAAGGAATTTCGCTACCTTAGGACCGTTATAGTTACGGCCGCCGTTTACTGGGGCTTAAATTCAAAGCTTCGATTGCTCTAACCTCTCCTCTTAACCTTCCAGCACCGGGCAGGCGTCAGCCCATATACATCACCTTTCGGTTTCGCATAGACCTGTGTTTTTGCTAAACAGTTGCTTGAGCCTATTCTCTGCGGCCCACTCTCGTGGGCTCCCCTTCTCCCGAAGTTACGGGGACATTTTGCCGAATTCCTTAACAATACTTCTTCCGTCGGCCTTAGGATTCTCTCCTCATCTACCTGTGTCGGTTTGCGGTACGGGTACATATCACACAATAGCGGCTTTTCTCGGCACATGGCTCACACGCTTCGCTACTTTTATTTCGCTCCACTTCACGCTTTTGGCTTATACGGCGGATTTGCCAGCCGTACACCTCCCTCGCTTGTACCGGTCTTTCCATTCCCGGCTCGTGCTTTCCACATGCGTCCCCACATTTCTGATGATACGCAGTACAGGAATCTAAACCTGTTATCCATCGACTACGTCTTTCGACCTCGCCTTAGGCCCCGACTTACCCAGAGCAGATCAGCTTTACTCTGGAAACCTTAGATATTCGGCCGGAAGGATTCTCACCTTCCTCTCGCTACTCATTCCGGCATTCTCTCTTCTTATCCCTCCACTGCTCCTTCCGGTACAGCTTCGTCGGTATTAAGAATGCTCCTCTACCAATGTATTACTACATTCCACAGCTTCGGTGTTGTGTTTCAGCCCCGGACATTTTCGGCGCAGGACCTCTCGACTAGTGAGCTGTTACGCACTCTTTGAATGAATGGCTGCTTCTGAGCCAACATCCTAGTTGTCTTCGAAATCCCACATCCTTTTCCACTTAACACACACTTTGGGACCTTAGCTGGTGGTCTGGGCTCTTTCCCTTTTGACTACCCAACTTATCTCGTGCAGTCTGACTCCCGTTCATCATCTACATGGCATTCGGAGTTTGATATTCTTTGGTAAGCTTTGACGCCCCCGCGGAAATTCAGTGCTCTACCTCCATAAGACTAAAACGAGGCTAGCCCTAAAGCTATTTCGAGGAGAACCAGCTATCTCCGGGTTCGATTGGAATTTCTCCCCTATCCACACCTCATCGCCACCCTTTTCAACGGATGTGCGTTCGGTCCTCCATTGCCTTTTACGGCAACTTCAACCTGGACATGGATAGATCACCCGGTTTCGGGTCTACGTACACTGACTTTATGCCCTGTTAAGACTTGGTTTCCCTTCGGCTCCGTGCCTTAAGCACTTAACCTTGCCAGTGTCCGTAACTCGCCGGACCGTTCTACAAAAAGTACGCGGTTGACCACATAAGGGTCTTCCACAGCTTGTAAACACAGGGTTTCAGGTTCTCTTTCACTCCCCTCCCGGGGTCCTTTTCACCTTTCCTTCACAGTACTATGCGCTATCGGTCACTAAGTAGTATTTAGGCTTACGGGGTGGTCCCCGCTCATTCCATCAAGGTTTCTCGTGTCTCGATGTACTCTGGATACCGCCATGTCAATTCTCCTTTCGCTTACGGGGCTTTCACCCTCTGCGG
>NZ_CP135162.1:2530000-2805000 GCF_001940165.2 Roseburia sp. 831b
TCCACTGTATGGAAACCGTTTTTCTTCGTATCTGCCATCTGGACTCCTTTGTATCATTGAACTCTGTCGGTATCAGTATAACATATCAGTCAAATGAATTCATCTCTTTTTAATGTGGAAGGGTTAAGCACTGTCCTTCATAAATCTGATCTGCATTTTCAATGCCGTTTACCTCACACAGCTTATCCATCATCGCATTGGTCTGATATAGCTTCATACAGATTCCGGCAAGGCTGTCCCCTTTTTGTACTACATAATACCCCTGATTTAAATACACCTTTGCCTCCGGCGAAATATTTGCAGCGGTTGTTGTCGCCGTCTGCTGGGATGCCGGCGCATTATCGGGCTGAGTCGTGGCGTCCGGCTGGGCGGTGTTATCCGACTGAACTGTGGCACCTTGCTGTGTTTCATTATCGGGCTGTGCTGCAGCATCCGTCGGCCGCGCAGATGCTGCCTGGGTTGTCGTGTCCGCTGCCGGTGCAGCATCCGGCTGGACAGTTTCGTCTGCCTGAACCGTAGTCTCTGTCGCAGGCTGGGCGTCCGATGTCTCTGTTTTCTTTTCGACATTTCCTTTTAAGGTTTCGATTGCAACCTTTTGCTCACTGTCTGTCTCCGCAAACACCGTCTGTGCTGTATTCATCTGTGAAATCGTTTCCTGCAGATTTTTCATCCGCACGTTGTTCCGATAAGCGGCAAAAATTAGCACCAGTGTTGCAATTGCCAATGCGTATGTCGGCGAAAAACGTTTTCTTTTTTCTTTCACAGGTGCTGCCTTTGAAAACCGCATCCTATTATTTTCTTCCTGTTTCGATACTTTTTCATGCTCTATCGTAACCTCTGCCGGCTTGTCCTTCTCTTTTGCTAATGCAAGCGCCTTTTTCTCATGATACAGATAGAAGCCTTCCCGCATAGAAAGTTCTCCGTGACGATTGCAAAAGAAATTCTCTTCTTTTTCCACAGAATCCATTAAAAACAACACCTGATGGCGTCCTCCAAAATGCGTCATATGTAACTGTGTCAGGCGATGCACCATTCCTGGCGTTCCTCCTTTTAAATCAAATGCCCAGCCGACAACAATCATTTCCTCAGAAAAGTGTTTCATTTTCTTAAAGACATATCCCCAGGTGGAATCACTCCAGACCGGAAGCCCCTCCTGCATCGGCATCGTCTCTAGTGATAGCGCATACTCAACAAAAATGCATTTTTGCTCCTGAAAATCTTCCAATTTTCCAAGCAACACAAAAACTTTCCGTTCCTCGAATGTTTCCTCGCTCCATGCCACCTTGCGGTGTAAATATTGATACACATTTTCCGCTACATAAATCCGGTCACCAATATCTGCATTTCCAATCTGGCGTATTTCCTTTGGTAGTCCTTTTTCTTTCTCCTTTTCTTCCTGAATAATCTCAATCATGCCACAGACCTGTCCTTTCTTTACGCAATTCCATTCCCGCTCTTTGTTGTTATATCTGGGAATCCTAAGGAAAAATTTAGCACAAATCGTTTTCTTTTTTTGGTGGATTATGGAGGATTTTTCAAAAAGTTTTCGACAGAAGACGCTCCTTTTGGGCAAGAAAAAAAGCTGCCGTATCAAATACGACAGCTTTTGAAAAAACATACTGTTATTTTGTAAAAGAAAGAATCGCCTAAGCTCTTACAAATGCTTTTACTTTCTCGTAAATGCTCTTTGCATCTAATCCGTATTTCTGAATTAATTCCGTAGCCGGGCCAGATTCTCCAAAGACATCATTGACACCAATCTTCATTACCTTGGTTGGAGCTTTCTCGCTTAAGACATCACATACAGCGCTTCCAAGTCCGCCGATGACGGAATGTTCTTCGACTGTGACAACTTTGCCAGTCTTTGTAGCAGATTTTACAACCAATTCTGCATCGATTGGTTTAATGGTATGAATGTTGATAACCTCAGCATTGATTCCGTCAGCCTCTAACAGTTTCGCAGCTTCTAAGGATTCACTTACTTCAAGACCTGTTGCAAAAATGGTAACGTCTGTTCCTTCTTTTAACACAACACCTTTTCCAATCTCGAATTTGTATGTTTCCGGGTCATTGATAACCGGAATTGCAAGACGTCCGAAACGAAGGTATACAGGACCTACATACTCATAAGCTGCTTTGACTGCTGCTCTTGCTTCTGTATCGTCTGCAGGGTTGATGACTACCATTCCCGGAATCGTACGCATCAATGCAAGATCTTCCAGACACTGGTGTGTTGCACCGTCTTCACCAACAGAGATTCCGGCATGTGTTGCACCAATTTTTACATTTAAATGTGGATAACCGATTGCATTACGAACCTGCTCGAATGCTCTTCCTGCTGCAAACATTGCAAAGGAACTGATAAATGGTACTTTTCCACAGGTAGCAAGACCTGCTGCGATACCAGCCATGTTACACTCTGCGATACCGATATCCCAATGACGTTCCGGGAACGCTTTTTTGAAAATACCAGTTTTGGTTGCGCCTGCTAAGTCTGCATCTAAAACGATTAAGTCTTCATGTTCTTTTCCGATTTCAACTAAAGCATTACCATAGCTTTCTCTTGTTGCGATTTTCTTTACTTCTGACATAATGCTTCACCTACTTTCTCTAAATCTGCCATTGCAACTGCATACTGTTCATCGTTTGGAGCTTTTCCATGCCAGTCTACGTTATTCTCCATGAAGGAAACTCCTTTTCCTTTTACCGTTTTCGCGATGATTGCGGTTGGCATTCCTTTTGTCTCACGTGCTTCTTTCATTGCTGCACGAATCTCATCAAAATTGTTACCATCAATATTGATTACATGGAAGTTGAATGCTTCAAACTTCTTATCGATTGGGTATGGAGAACATACTTCATCGATTGTTCCGTCAATCTGAAGGTTGTTGTTATCTACAATAACACAAAGGTTGTCTAATTTTTTGAAACCAGCCCACATTGCTGCTTCCCAAATCTGGCCTTCCTGAATCTCACCGTCTCCGCAAAGTGCATATACGCGGTAATCTTTTTTGTCAAATTTTCCTGCTGCTGCCATACCAACTGCTGCAGAAAGTCCCTGTCCTAAAGAACCACTTGACATATCTACACCTGGGATGTGCTTCATATCAGGGTGTCCCTGTAAGTAGGAACCGGTATGACGAAGTGTCAGTAAATCTTTCTTTGGGAAAAATCCTTTCTCTGCTAATGTAGCATAGAGACCTGGTGCAACGTGACCTTTTGATAATACAAAACGATCGCGGTCTGCCATCTTCGGGTTCTTTGGGTCTACGTTCATTTCCTCAAAATACAGATATGTAAAAATATCTGCTGCTGACAGTGATCCACCTGGATGTCCTGCCTTTGCACTGTGTACAGATGAGACAATACCTTTACGAATCTCATTTGCAGTGATTTGTAATTCTAAATTCGTCATCATGATTTCCTTTCCTTTGGTTCCTTTTAGGGAGCCTGTTCTTTATACCTTCTCCTGACATTTTAAACCAAACTACAATTATAGTTCTGTTCGGCCCTCCAATGCGCGGAGTAAAGTTACCTCATCAATATATTCCAAATCTCCTCCAACCGGAACCCCACTGGCAATTCTTGTCACCTTGATTCCTGTCGGTTTAATCAGTTTACTCATATACATTGCGGTTGTCTCACCTTCCAGGCTGGAGTTTGTCGCAATGATAACCTCATCCACATCCTGTTGGAGACGCTGCATTAATTCTTTTAATTTGATATCATTTGGTCCGATTCCAAGCATCGGCGAGATTGCTCCGTGGAGCACATGATAGACACCGTCAAATTTCCCTGTCTTCTCATACGCTGCAAGATCTCTTGTGTTCTCCACCACCATGATAACCTTGTGATTTCGGCTTGCATCCCTGCAAATCGGGCAGAGCTCTTCATCGGTCAGAGTGAAACATTCCTTGCAATATCTGACATTTTCTTTTGCATCTAATATCGCATGTGACAGACTTTCTACCTGTTCCTTTGGCATGTTCAAAATATGAAACGCCAGACGCTGTGCGGACTTTGCACCGATTCCAGGAAGGCTGGACAATTCTTCAATCAGTTTACTAATCTGTTTGCTATAATAATCCATCTTCTTTGCCCTCCCTATGTAGCTGTTTTAGAATGGCAAACCGCCTAATCCGCCTGTGATTTTGGACATGGAATTGGATGATTCTTCTTCGATTTTACGAAGTGCCTCATTGGTTGCTGCCATAATCAAATCTTCTAACATCTCAATATCGTCTGGATCTACCACTTCTTCGGATAATTTTACTTTTGTAATCTCTTTCTTACCGGAAATGGTAACTTCCACAGCCCCGCCACCAGCTGTTGCTGTCACTTCTTTTTCTTCTAACTCTTTCTGCGCTTCTTCCATCTGTCTTTGCATCTTCTGCGCCTGTTTCATAAGGTTATTCATATTTCCTGGCATACCGCCTGGGAATCCACCTCTTTTTGCCATTTTAAAATCCTCCTTAAATGTCTTCTATTTCTATGTCAAACTGTATCGCCTCGCGTAAATCCGGATAAACTTCCTTGCCCGGGCGACCGCTGTCATTGAGTTTTACAAGTACTTCTATCTGCTTACCAATCCGGTTGGCTGCAAGCTCCTTGAATTCATCCATACAGCCTGCACGGTTCTCTTCGATATATTCGTAAGCATTTGGATCATCAAATGCAAGCAGCAATGTACCGCCTGCTCCTAATGAAGGAATCGCTTTCTTCATATAGGTTCTTGAGATTCCTGCCATCTCAGACAGAATCGAATTCCAGTTTGTGACTACCTGCTGCACATCCTCCGGGACTGCCTTTGGAAACTCTGCTACCGGAGTGGGTGTTGCCGCATTCGCGACATTACCGGCTGCTTGCCCCAAAGCCCCTTCCGGTGCCGCCATCATAACACCTGATGCTAATTTCTTTTCCAGAGAATCGATTCGGTCGATGATGGACTCGTAATCTTTTTCCATCTCTGGTTTACATAACTTAATCACTGCAATCTCAATTAAGATACGCTTCTGTGAAGCATAACGAATCTGATTGCTTAACTCCGAAAAAATACGGATGTATCGTATCAGCACGGGCGGTTCTACCACCTGTGCTTCTTCTTTTAATAATGCAAGATTCTCACTCGATATGTCAAGTACATCTTCCATATCATCGGAACTTTGTACCAGCAAAAGATTTCTCAAATACCACGTGAAATCTGTGACAAACTGTCCCATCTCACGTCCTTCAATCACAAGCTCCTCGATGGTTGCAATCGCGCCTGTGACATTTTTCTCGAGAATCTGGCGAAGCAGGCGGCTGAACACTTCGGTATCCACTGCCCCCAGTGTCTCTAACACCTTGTCGTATGTCAGTTTCTGACCAAGGTAAAAGGCAATACACTGGTCAAGCAGACTTAACGCATCTCGCATGGAGCCGTCGCCTACTTTTGCAATATAACGGATTGCCCGCTCTTCTACGTCAACCTGTTCTTTCTCCATGAGCTCCTGCAATCTTGCTGCAATCGTGTCAATGGAGATTCTTCGAAAATCATATCTCTGGCAACGGGATAAAATCGTAATCGGAATCTTATGTGCTTCCGTGGTTGCCAGAATAAAAATAACATATGCCGGCGGTTCTTCCAATGTCTTTAAAAGTGCATTGAACGCCCCTATGGAAAGCATATGAACCTCATCTATGATATAAACCTTGTATTTTCCTTCCGTTGGCCGGTATGCAACTTCCTCGCGGATTTCACGGATATTATCGACACCGTTGTTGGAAGCGGCATCAATCTCGATGACATTCATCGAGGTTCCTGCTGCAATCGCCTTACAGGTCGGACATTCCCCACAGGGACTTCCGTCCACCGGGTGTTCACAGTTGACCGCTTTCGCAAAAATCTTTGCGATGGTTGTCTTACCGGTTCCTCTTGTTCCACAAAAAAGATAAGCATGTCCGATTCTGTCTGCTTTTATCTGATTTTTAAGAGTTGTTACGATATGATCCTGACCTTTTACATCTTCAAATTCCTGCGGTCGGAATTTTCGATACAACGCTGTGTATGACATGCTTTTTCACCTAACCTTTATCTTTCTTAAACAATATCTTTAATCACCAAAACTGATTCCGGTGCGTTTTGCTTCTTTAATCATCTGGCTGTCCGGATCCACCATTTTTAATTTTCCGGCTACATCGCCGAGTGGAATTCTTTTGGTCTTTCCATTGACCATACCAATCATATAACCATAATCTTCGTCAAGAATTGCTTTTGCGGCTGCCGAACCAAGTCTTGTACAAAGAACTCTGTCGTAAGGACATGGACTTCCTCCACGCTGTGTATGCCCCGGAACGGTCACACGCACCTCAACGCCGGCTTTTTGCAAAATCTGGTCTGCAATCTCGTAGGAGACGGATGGATATTTGGCATTCGCCTTTTTCTCCTTGTATGCCTTCTTGGAAAGGTCTGCGTCCGCCTTGGAAATTGCGCCTTCCGCAACTGCAAGAATCGTGAAACCTTTTCCCTGGCGTGTTCTCTTATCGATTGCTTCGATTACCTTATCGATATCATACGGAATCTCTGGAAGCAGGATAATATCTGCGCCACCTGCGATTCCTGCATATAACGTCAGCCATCCGACTTTGTGTCCCATTACTTCCACAATAAACACACGGTTATGGGAAGCCGCTGTTGTATGAATACAATCTATGGCGTCGGTTGCAATGTTAATGGCACTTTGGAAACCAAACGTCACATCCGTTCCATAAATATCATTGTCAATTGTCTTTGGAAGATGGATGATATTGAGGCCTTCCTCCCGAAGCAGGTTCGCTGTCTTTTGCGTTCCGTTTCCACCAAGAATCACAAGACAGTCCAGGGATAATTTATAATAAGTCTGCTTCATTGCTGCGACCTTATCCAACCCATTCGCATCCGGTGTGCGCATAAGCTTAAACGGTTGTCTGGAAGAGCCTAAAATCGTACCGCCTTTTGTCAGAATCCCGGAAAAATCCTTCGCCGTCAGCAAACGGTAATCACCGTAAATCAACCCTTTGTAACCGTTTAAAAATCCATAAACTTCTAACTCGTCTACATTCTCACTTAACGCTTTTACCACACCTCGCATCGCTGCATTCAGTGCCTGGCAGTCGCCACCGCTTGTTAACATTCCGATTCTTTTCATTGACAGCACCTTCCCTTCCACATATTCGTGTACATTATAATATATTTTATCACTTTGAACAACCCAAAACTTCACTACTTTCGCTTTTGAATGCTTGCAATTTATCCAAAATATGATATACTAGATAGGTGTTTTTTATACATTTGGAGACGTATCGAAGTGGTCATAACGGGGCTGACTCGAAATCAGTTAGCCGGGCAACCGGCACGCGGGTTCGAATCCCGCCGTCTCCGCTAAAAAAGCTATCACAGATTGTGATAGCTTTTTTATTTGTATTATGTAAACCTATCGTCTTTTTTTAGGTCAGCTTTCCTTCTAAATATCGAATCAGCTTTCTTAGCATTTCTTCATTTGTACTGTAATAGATTCGGTTTCCTTTTTTCTCTAAATTCAGAAGATGTGCTTCGTACAATTCGTTCGTGTGGTGGGAAATCGTTGCCGTCGTCAGTCCTAAATGCTGTGCCAGCACGCTTCCGTACGCCGATGCCTCCTTGGTAAGCGATAAAATTTCAAATTTATTTTTTTCACTGATGAGTCGTAATGTCTTAAGTGCCTGCTCATCCGAGAGGGTTGTCTCCGATTCGTAACAATCTCTAATTGTGTATCCTTCCCCAAATAAGATGCCTGCCGTTCCTACACATGGTCCATTTACTTTTCCGGTTTCCGGGTCCATATCGAATGTGACACCCATTCGTGTCGGCACAAAGATACATGGCCACAGCGTCCATTCCTCTATGGGTCTTTCTATATCCTCTTTAAAATGAAAAATCTCTTCCATATAATCCGGGAAGCTTTTGCCACCCAGTTCTTCCGTCCAATATTCACCAAAAATAGAAATCCATTCCTGTATCTGCTTTTGGTATTTTGTAATCTGGTTTAGCGCACGCTCCAATAACTGGTTTACTTTTTCAAAATGCGTTTCGCGATTTAAAATGATATCCTGCAGTGCCAGTTTTTTCTCATCTGGAATATCCATCTTCAAAATAAAAGAGATAACCTCCGCTAAACTTTCACCAAATTTTACGTCAACAACGTCCTGAACGGAATTATTGTAAACGCAAAGGCGATGATACACGTTTTTGTAATACTCGCTCTCTTCCATCTTTAAGATAGAATCTGACCATTCCTTCGGTGTTGCATACCAGAGTGGGAGATTGCTTTCCCAGAGATAAAGGATATGGGTCAGACGCTCTCCTCCCCAGTCTTCTGCTCCGAAATAAAACAAAACATCTTCCCACTTGTCTTTTAACACTGCTTTCGTGTCGGCGTCAATCTCTTTTAAAATAGAAAAAACCGATTCAAACCGTTTGTTGCGTTTTGCATTTTTCGCAATTTCTTCTTTATAGTCTTCTAACGTCTTTTGGGATGCAGCCATACTCAAAAGATTCATCGCCTCTGTGAGTGGTCTTATCTCTTTTTGAATTCCGTTTGCCATCGCGTACCTCTGTTTCTAAATTGTTATTAGATGTACGTCTAGTATAACACAACTACACCTCGTTGAGGGATTTATTTGCGAGCATCAGAATAGTTGCTGCTACTGCCAGTCCACCTGCAATCAAAAAGATAGTTGCAGTTCCCATCACTTTGGTGACTGCGGTAAGGAGAAACGATACGATTGGATTGACCGCAACCGTCAACGCTGCAAAAATAGCACCTACTCTTGCAAGATAACCTTCCTCTACCACTTTTAACATTTCAACGGAGGTAAATGCACTCGCAAGTGCCGCAGAGATTCCCAGCAAAAATGTTAAGGCTGCAAAAATCACATACATCGCCAGTTCAGAGGCGTATAGTGGACGACATGCCACCGTTCCAATATAAAAAGCTGCGATTGCCAGTCCACAGAATACGCACAGTGCTTTTCCAGACACCTTAGAACGAATCATTGGATATAGCACAGAACCTGCCAGCATGGAAAGGGAAATGCTTACCCCCATAACAGACAATGCTGCTGCACCGCCACCTAGTACTTCTTTGATAAATGGTGCCTGTAAACTGTTTAACGGAACCAGAATTCCATTTAAAAACAGGGCAATCATGCAAAGGAGTAAAATTGCTTTTTTCCGAAAAGAATAGGATAACCCTTCTTTTAAGGTCTCAACATATTCTTTTGCATCGAATTTCTGGTGTGCCTTCTTTTCTTCCCTGGTATTCATGGTTGCAATAATGCCGGCGGAAATCACAAACGTTGCCATATCCAGATAGATGGCGCCGCTTGTTCCAATCACGGCGATGATTCCTGCTGCAAGTCCGGTTCCAATCAGTTCCACAACGGTGCTTAATGCACCGGATAGTGACATTCCATAGTCGTAGTATTCTTTTTCCAGAATCATTGGGGTGATTGCCGTAGATGCCGGGGTACGGAACGCTTCTACTGTTGAGATCATCAATGTTGTAAGTACAAGGTGCCATGCCTGTAATATCCCAAACAAATATCCGGTCGCCACATAAGCTACGCAAAGTGCGCGAATCAGGTCTGTTATTACCATGATCGCCTTTTTATTTCTCCCTTCCACGAATGCTCCCGCAAACGGCGTAATCAAAACGGTCGGCAGGGTATTCATTCCGTAGATAAGTGCTGACCACATCGCATTTCCTGTCAGTTCGTACACAATCCAGGTCGATGCAATTGCATCGATTGCATCCCCAAAGCGGTTCACCACCAAAGCACTGGTGGACTTCATGTATTCTTTTTGTTTCAGGACACCGCGGTATCCTATCTTTTTAGCTTCTTCCATCACTGTTTTCTCCTGTCTCTTTTGTATAGATTTGTTTGTTACACTGTGTTTCTTGATATTGCATTACCTGTATTTCTTGATATTGCATTACCTGTGTTTTTCTTGATATTGCATTACCTATGTTTTTCTTGATAGTACATTTCCTGTGTTTCTTAATATCAAATAGGTTTCTAGTGGTTTGTTAGATATACTTCTTATATCTGTTATTATATTAAATTTAATTCTAATGTCAAGTGAAAGTCATTAGATATATTTCTAATGTTCGAGACAGAGAAGAAGTTAGAACTTTGTTTTTCATGGGGGATGGTACAAAAAACTAGAGGTGGAAACATTCTATTTTATAAATAGAACGTTTCTGTTGAAAAATTATCCAAAAACCACTCGAATCATCCATATTATGTAAACCATTTTATTTGTTTTGGATAAATGCGACGAACATTTAAAAATTTGCCCAAAATTTTGTAAAAAAAACGGGTTTTCTGGATAATTTTTTTCAAGTCATACATTATTATCCAAAAACCCTTTTTTATGTAAACTAGCGGCTATAAAATCAATCAAAATCGGACAATTTTAAAAAATATATACTTATATGTCCAATAGCACGCTTTGTTTAAATTTTTTCAAATACTTTTCGTTTGTGGCATTTCTATTTTTTCTGTGGCTGGAAGCGCGACATCTTTTTCAAATACTGATTCTTGAGTTCATTCTCTTCCTCAAGGCGTTTGATTTCACTTTTTAAATACTGCATGTATTCGCGTGTTAATTTGACCCCACCGCGGACTGCAACATCCTCGTGCTGTTCCATCTCATCAAGCCACTGGTTCAATGACTTATCTCTAATGTCATTGTATGTATTATCTTTTGGAAAAAACATGATGTGTTCCTCCTTATCTTTTTCTATTTCTTTCCGTGCAAGCGCACTATTTTCTCGTAAACACTGCTTTCTCACCACCTGCACAGCTTAAATCCAGCTGTAATCTCCTCCGGTGAGTGCAAGAGACAAGAGAGCATCCATTCGTTCTACTTCCTCGACTCCTTTTACGACCTGAAGAAGCTTCGCATCCTCTTTTGCAACCGGCATCTGCTCATCCGGTCCAATCTCCATATCCGGTTCCTCACCACAATATGGGCATACAATCTGTGGTCCGATTTTTAAGGATAAAAAGCGGCTTCCACAATCCTTACATTCATAATATCCGCACATTTCTGTGCCATCTGGTACATAATACATGTTTGTTCTCCTTTTTTATGTAAACCTATCTGTTTTTTCAAAAATATCTTATCCGTTCGTTTGCGACGCACCGTAAAAGTGTACTTGCTGTTCGACCAATTTTTCTCCTTGGTAAACGAGCTTCAACGTGAAAAATCGAGATTCCTCTTCTAAGATCAATTTTAAAAAGACCGCGTCCCCTTCCCAGGTCGGAAGTTCCTGCACATTTTCTTTTGGAATCCAGGCAAGTTCCCCTTCGTCGCACTCGTGCAGTTCGCCTTCGAATTCGTTTGCGGTAAAAAGACACATTTCTTCCCGTTCTGTTTCATCGCTGATAAAAGTCACCAGTCCCCGGAACTGATAGTTCGTCAGATGAAGTCCCGTTTCCTCTGTAACTTCACGGAGCAGACATTCTTCCGGGCTTTCTCCCTGCTCCATGTGACCGCCTACACCAATCCATTTTCCGGCATTTGGGTCTTCTTTTTCTTTATTGCGATGGAGCATCAGGAACTTTCCATCCTGCTCAATATAACATAGTGTTGTCATTTTCATTCTGACCATCCTGCCTTTCTATCCACAGACTGACGATTCCTGCTTCGCTTTTTCCACGAGACGACGGAAAGAATCCGCAAAACGTTTATCATCTTCCTCAGTACGCTTGGATGGCCCTTTTAAATGCGTCTTTTGGCGTTTGCTCATCCTTGCTTTCTTTGCCATGTGACGCTCCATCAACATCTGGTCGATGTTCTCATTGGTGTACCATTTTCCACTCTGATGAATGGCGTAGGCACCTTTTCCAAGCGCCATCGCAGCGACTCCATAATCCTGGGAGACCACAATATCGCCTTTGTGGCACAGATTAATCAGGGCATAATCCACCGCATCCGCACCTGCTCCAATGATTTTTACTTCGGCGTATTCCGAACGTAAAATATGATTTGTATCGCAGAGCAGGGTGCAGGGGATTTCATTTTCTTTTGCAATTTTTTCTACAATGCCTACCACCGGGCAGGCATCTGCATCTACATAAATGTGCATGCACCTCTCCTTTTATCTGCGATAGCCGCAGCCTTCACGCCCTGGCATGTCCTCACTTTTTACAAAGCGTGCCTGAAATTCCATGTTGATGTCACGCAATTCCTTTTTCCCATCGATATAATCCTGGTACATTTCTGCAAGACCAGACATACAGCCATCGCAGCTTGCCTCAATATTTCCAAGTGACTCCGCTACAATGCACTCTCTTTCTTCTTTTGTTGTTTCGCTGATCAAATATGACATTTTTACTCCATTCCGTGCCACTTTTTGTGCATCGTGACTTTCATACAAATCTTGTTTGTGAAAAATTTATCACACTATTATCTTACATAATGAACGCGATTTTCCTCGTATCTGTCCTGCTGCGATCTTTCCTCTGCCGGATAGCCACATGGAACAAGTGCAAACGGTGATAATTCTGACGGAATATTTAAGACTTTTCTTACCGCATCCATACGCTCTTCTGACGGTGAAATGCCCATCCACACAGCGCCAAGACCTTGTGCATCTGCCTCTAACAGCAGGTTTTCGACTGCTGCACTCAAATCAATATTGAAATATTCCGGCGCAATTCCTTCGTGGCGAAAACATGGCACAAACACAACCGGCGCTCCTGCTGCACATCCCGCATACGGCGATGCGGCCGCTAACTGCTGAATCACTTCTTTGTTGGTCACCACATAAAACTCCCATGGCTGCTGGTTACAGGCAGATGGTGCCGCCATCGCTGCGCGGAGAAGCTGTTCGATTTTTTCCTGCTCTACCTCTTTTGTCTGGTATTTTCGAATACTGACTCTATGAAAAATGCTGTTCATTGGTTTCCTCCTTTGCGATTGGATTTGTGGTTATTATAACATATTTGGGGGGAATTGATAGGGTCTTGAAAAAGACTCTTTTCTCCATAATCCTTATTTCAAAACCTTCTTCACCTGTTTCTCCGTCGCAACCGGATAAACCTCCCGCATGTGCTCCACAATTTTCTGCCAGGATTCTTCTGGACTTTCGTTATAACAGGACGTCACATAATCGTAACCGTGTATATGCTCCGGTGCTGCATAAACGGCTACATCCCAGCCATATTCTACACCCTTTTTGTTTTTGCGTTTTCGAAAATCACAGTTGCATAGATAAAGCTGCATCATCAGATTTGTGATGGCTCCGTCAAATCCTTTCTCGCCGTCTTTTCCAAAACCGGCAGCTTTCTTTAATTCATTGGAAAGCATCTCTGTATGGGCGTTATCCTCGATGAAATGGTCCATAATCTTTTTTTGTTTGTTCGGCGCTTTTCCATCTTCGTAGAGCGAATCAAAATCATAGCCATCTCTTCTATAATTTGCAAAAACAGGCAGCCATTTTTTCGAAATGAAACCAGCTTTTTTGTCGAAAAATTTGCCGTAAACGATACCGCCGCGTCTTGTGATGATGGCGCGCCACATCCACGGATCTTTTGCCGGGTCATTGCACCACCAATATTCCGGCACTGTCCGTTCCTCCAGTGAAAATCCTGGAATCTGGTTTTTAAAAAGTGGTAAAAAACCTACCTGATTGATATATTCAATTGCTTCGTCCACGCTGTGAATGCATTCCGGGTCGTCCCAATCCACGCCATACATCACCCACGTTCCAGCTTCATTTCCCATATATTGTCTCCTTTAAAAATTTTACCTTTTGTTTCCCAGGAAACATTGCCCCGATTTGCAATATACAAACCTTCCTTCTACTTCTTCCACCCAAATCCTATTACAGCAAGAAAAAATCCTGCACAACAATTTCCTATTACACAAGAAAGGCGCCCCACCACTTCTGATGGAACGCCTTTTCATCCTTAATTAGAAGTCTACTTCTGTATCATAATAACAGCATTTCAGCAATTTTTCCATCTCTTCCTGACTAGGCTGTCTTGGGTTTGAACCTGTACAGGCATCGAGGATTGCGTTTGCTGCAATTTCCGGTAATCTCTCTAAGAATACTTCCTCTGGAACGAAGCCTTGCTCTGTTGGATAGCTGTCCTGACCGTAATTCTTGATGCAGTGAGGAATCTTTAAATCATCATTCATCTTACGCAGGTACGCAATCAGAAGTTCTACCTTCTCATCTAGGCTGTTTCCGCCAAGTCCCATGAAGTCTGCAATCTCGCCGTAACGTTTCTTTGCGGTCTCATCTTTGGCATTGAAAGCGATAACCTTTGGAAGATACATTGCGTTTGCTGCACCGTGAATAATGTGTGCACCGTAGTCTGCAAACGCTGCACCGGTCTTATGTGCCATGGAATGCACAATACCAAGAAGTGCATTGGAAAATGCCATTCCTGCAAGACACTGTGCGTTGTGCATGGAATCTCTTTTTGCCATATCTCCGTTATAGGAATCTACCAAATCTCTCTGAATCATCTTGATTGCATGCAGCGCAAGTGGATCTGTGAAATCACAATTTGCAGTGGAAACATACGCCTCAATTGCGTGTGTCATGGCATCCATACCGGTATGAGCAACCAGTTTCTGTGGCATGGTCTCTGCAAGGTCTGGATCTACGATTGCAACATCTGGTGTAATTTCAAAATCTGCGATTGGGTATTTGATACCTTTTTCATAATCGGTAATAATCGAAAATGCGGTTACTTCTGTTGCAGTTCCAGATGTGGAAGAAATCGCACAGAAATGAGCTTTCTGGCGAAGTGGTGGAATCCCAAATACTTTACACATATCTTCAAATGTGATATCTGGATATTCGTATTTAATCCACATTGCCTTTGCTGCATCGATTGGAGAACCTCCGCCCATTGCAACAATCCAGTCCGGTTCAAATGCCTGCATCGCAGCCGCACCTTTCATAACAGTCTCAACAGAAGGGTCTGGTTCGATACCCTCGAATAACTGCACTTCCATGCCGGCTTCTTTCAGATACTGCTCTGCCTTGTCCAAAAATCCAAAACGTTTCATGGAGCCACCGCCCACACAAATCATTGCTTTCTTGCCCTTAAATGTCTTAAGTGCTTCCAGGGCACCTTTTCCGTGATATAAGTCTCTTGGTAATGTAAATCTTGCCATTGTAAAAACCCTCCTATAAATAAGATGTATGTTTTCTGAATTGTTAGATTTTTAACAAATTCATTGGTTATATTATACCATATATTTTATTTTATAGAAGGGTTTTTATGCGATTTTAATATAATTTAAGAATTATTTTTCACTTATTTCATTTGGATTGTCATGACATCCTGCACATCCTGTAAGGACTTTGCAATGTAAATCTGGTATTCACCAGGTTCAACTACAAATGCTTTTTCTTTTACGTCGTAGTAGGTAAAAGCCCGGCGTGTCAGCGGAATCTGCACCACTTTGCTCTCGCCTGGGGCAAGCTCTACCTTATCAAAACCGCGCAGCTCTTTTACCGCTCTGTCAACCTTGGATTCTCTCATACCAACGTAAACCTCAACGACTTCTTTTCCAATCCGCTCTCCGGTATTTGTGACGGTCACTTCTACCATGGCAGCCACTTCATCAAGCACTTCTTCCATATCCGCTGATTCGGCTGCGGCAAGCTGGTAAACCTTCGCATCGGAATACGCAAAGGTTGTGTAGCTTAATCCATGACCAAAACAGAATTGAACCGGAACCTGATATTTTTCGTAATAACGGTATCCAACGTAAATGCCATCTTTGTAGGTCATCGTTGTATGCGCATCCATGTGTTTCTTTTCTTCTTCTGTAAGCGGTCTTCCTGGATATTCTCCAAGTGCGACTGCGCCACAGTCTTCCATACAATATGGCATAGACTCTGGAAGCTTTCCAGATGGATTGACGCGTCCAAACAAAACGTCTGCCAAAACATTTCCGGCTTCCATACCGCAGTACCACTGCCATACAATGGCTTTTGCCTTATCCTTCCATTTTCCCATGGAAACGGCATTTCCTGCCATCACTACGATAACGGTATTCGGATTGACTGCAAGCACTTCCTCAATTAATTTGTCCTGATCGTATGGGAGTTCCATACTTTCACGGTCAAATCCTTCCACATCATAGTCATGATTTAAACCAACCACAAGAATGACATCTTTGGCGTCTTTTGCCAGCGCAACCGCTTCCTCACGAAGCTCGGTTCTCTTTTGCAAAACCTCCTCGCTGACTTTTTTTCTCTCAGCAAGAACGGCATCCTGATCCAGATTTTCATCCGTACTCTTTTCCTGCCAGCTTTCTTCGCTTTCTTCCTTCGGTGATACATAATAACCTCTTGCGTAGGTTACTTTAGTATTGCCGCCAAGCTGACTCTTTAATCCCATGAGAGGAGAGATTTCATAGAGTGCCTTGATTTCAGCGCTTCCACCGCCTAGTGCATGTAAACGCTCTGCATTGTCACCAATTACTAGAAGTTCCTTCATCCACTCTGCCTGGAATGGAAGTCTGTGTTCTTCGTTTTTCAAAAGAACAAACGACTCCTCTGCTGCCTTGCGCACAGTCTCGCGATGCTCTGGGGTATTGTAGCATCCGGATTTACGCGTGATATTTTCTGCCGCATCTAACATCTTTAAGCGGAACATCAGAAGAAGAAGGTGACGTACTTTTTCGTCGATATCCTTCTCTTTTGCTCTGCCTTCTTTTACGGCTTCTATCAATGGGTCTGCCAAGATATATTCATCAAAATTATAGGTGACTGACATTTCTAAATCGAGCGGACTCTTTGCGGCAGCTTCCGTGTGGTGAACAGCGCCCCAGTCGGATACAACCATGCCGTCATATCCCCACTCTTTACGCAAAATGTCACCGAGCAGCTCCTCATTTTCACAGCAATGCACGCCACGGAATAAATTGTAGGCTCCCATCAGAGAATAACTGTGACCTTTTCTCACTGCTGCCTCAAATCCCGGCAGGTAGATTTCACGCAATGCACGCTCGTCAATCTCTACATTGACCCACAAACGCTCTGTTTCCTGGTTATTCAATGCAAAATGCTTCACGCATGCTGCAACATCACTTTCCTGTATTCCCTGAATCAGTGGAACTACCAGTTCTGAAATCAGATAAGGGTCCTCGCTCATATACTCAAAATTTCTTCCGTTTGCAGGAATTCTTTTGATATTGATTCCAGGTCCTAAAATAATATCTTTTCCACGTCCACGGGCTTCCTCTCCCATGACACGTCCTGCCTCGTATGCAATCTTGCGGTTCCATGTCGATGCAATTGCGCTGTTGCTTGGGCAGTATGTTACATAGTCATCGGAATTCCCCACCGGAACCCAGTTCGCTTTCGGGAATTCCTGACGAACCCCCATGGGTCCGTCAGACATATGTACGGCAGGTATTCCAAGACGTTTTACCTCGCCGGAATAAAACAATGCATCTCCATGAATCATGGCAACTTTTTCTTCTAGTGTAAGCTTTCCTATCAGCTCTTCGATTTTTTGATTCATTTCCTGTATCTGCATGATCGTCTCCATTTCCATACTTTTGCAGTATCTTTGATTTTCCTAGCACTCCACTGTGATGATGTTCTTGCATTCGGATAAGAAGGTACTGTTTCCCTCTTTGCTTAATACTGCTCCGTCTGCGCTCTTTGCGTCACAGTTTACAAGTTCGATGCGATATGGTTTCTTTGCATCTGTTTTAACTACAATTGTATTTCCATTCTTGGTAGCTTCTGCGGTAAAATCAAGTTCTCCAGCCATATTGTAAACTTCTGTCTTTGCGGTCTTTCCATCTTCCAGTGCAAATACACGAAGTAAGACATTGTCAGCATAATCATATTCTGGATTGTCGTCACATGCACCAACTGCAACGATAGAGTTTGGACGTACCATCAATGGGATGTCGCAGTAACCGTATGTTCTAGAATACCAGTTACCAGACTCTTCCTCTTCTCCGGTAAAGAAGTTCGTCCAGATTTCTCTCTTTCCATTCTCAGAAACAGGAAGATAATATTCACCAATGCTGTTTTCATTAAAAATTGGTGCAACCAGTAAGTTATCACCGAGCATGTACTGACGGTCTAAGTACTGGCACATGCGGTCCCCTGTGTATTCGAGTACCATACTTCTCATGGATGGAACACCATGTGTATGAGCCTGAACGGCGGTCTTATAAATGTATGGCATCAATTTTGCTTTTAATCTGGTAAAGAATCTTACAACATCCACTGCTTCTTCATCATAAGCCCATGGCACACGGTAAGAAGTACTTCCGTGTAGTCTGCTGTGGGAAGAAAGAAGTCCGAATGCGCACCATCTCTTATAAACATCTGGTGTAGAAGTGCTTTCGAATCCTCCGATATCATGGCTCCAGAATCCAAAACCTGACATCTGAAGGGAAAGTCCACCACGTAAGCTCTCTTCCATGGATTCATAGTCTGACCAGCAGTCGCCACCCCAGTGTACCGGGAATTTCTGTCCGCCAACGGTTGCGGAACGTGCAAATAATACAGCCTGTCCTTTTCCTTTTTTGCGCTCTAACAGCTCAAATACGGTCTTGTTATATAAGTAGGTATAGTAATTGTGCATTTTCTCCGGATCCATTCCATTGTAATAAACACAATCCGTAGGAATTCTCTCACCAAAGTCTGTCTTAAAACAGTCTACACCCATGTCGAGCAGGACTTCCAATTTATCCTGGAACCATTTGCATGCGGCAGGGTTTGTAAAATCTACGATTGCCATACCTGGCTGCCACATATCCCACTGCCATACGGAGCCATCCGGTCTCTTTAGGAGATAACCGTGTTCCATACCTTCCTGGAACAGTGGAGATTCCTGTCCAATGTAGGAGTTGATCCAGACACAGATTTTTAAGCCTTTTGCTTTGATACGTTTTAACATACCTTCTGGATCTGGGAATACTCTGGAATCCCAGGTAAAATCTGACCAGTGGAAATCTTTCATCCAGAAACAGTCAAAGTGGAATACCTTCATTGGAATTCCACGGTCTAACATACCATCGATAAAGCTCATGACGGTCTCTTCATCGTAATTGGTGGTAAAGGATGTGGATAACCATAAACCAAAGGTCCAAGGTGCCGGAAGTGCAGGTTTTCCTGTCAAATCAGTATAACGGCTTAATACATCCTTCATCTTTGGTCCATTGATGAAAAAATAATCTAAGCATTCCCCTTTTACAGAGAACTCTGCCTTTGTCACTGCCTCTGTTGCAAGTTCCATCGACACACGGCCACTGTGGTTGACAAAGATACCATATCCTTTATTGGAAATGTAGAATGGAATATTTTTGTAGGACTGTTCTGTGGAAGTACCACCATCCTCATTCCAGATATCAATCGACTGACCATTCTTTACAAATGGTCCAAAATGTTCCCCTGCGCCGTACAGTAACTCGCCAACGCCGATGGAAAGCTGCTGACGCATGTATGCATCGTCATCGTAGCTGGATACATAAGCATCCCCTCTCCAGTTCGTCTTCATGTATGCGAGGTCACGTCCACTGCTGGAGCACATTTTTTCTTCTCCATTGTAGTAGGTCATCGACCAGTTTTCTTTTGTGATAACAAGTTTTGCATTTCCACTGTGGATGACGATTTCAGAATCGCTGTCTTCCACATCTACTTTTGCATTTTCATCAATATTCAGCTCAAACTTCGGGCTCTTATCTAACACTCCAAGATAATGGGATGTCTTGACACGGATTACCTCCGGCATCGGTGTTGTAATCTCAATGGTTAAATTCGCACCGCCTAAGGTATCGCCTCTGTGTGAGATTTTATGTGTTGGCGCACATAACGTTACCTTGGAATCCTCAATCTTTGTGAAATAAACTTCCGCTGGCGGGAAGCATGCCATTCCTTCTTTTTGTAACCAGCAACCATTACTAAATTTCATAAATACCTCCTTGTCTGTCGCTCATAGACATACACTATATTGTTGCAAACACATTACTTTCATTTTCCCACAGTATACCGAACTTCCTACTCGAATTATACCGCAAGAATTCCACTTATGATACCCAGCATTTTTGACAATCCATCTCAAATTTTTATGGTAAAAAAGCTAAAAAAAAATGCGTATTTGTTTTAAGTGAAATATGATATACTTTTTAAATAAAGAAGAAACAAATCAAAGATATGGGGTTTTACATATATGTTTCAAAAAATAAAAAATACATTGGCAATTCCAAGAATCAAACAACAGATCAATCTTATTTTTCTGTTATCTTCCATTATCCCAATTTGCGTATTTGGCCTGTTTGCCATTTTAAGTGCGCGCAAGCAAATGCTAGAACAATACGAATCGCAGCTAGAAACCGATGCGCTTCGTGTCAACTCTACCCTTTTTGACCTTACCACGACAATCCGCATCAGCACCGCGAACATTTTGGACAACGAAAATTATTGGACACTGTTTAACGAGGACTATACAGAGGACTCTGTCGCATCCTATCAGAGCCTTGTCAATTATCTTCATACATTCCGTAACAACACGGCCGCTATCTCCTCTATCTGTATGTACACGGATAATCCTAGTATTCCTGATAACGACTACACCAAAGTCATGACATCTGGATTTGATTCTGAACCGTGGTATCAATACCTGGAATCGGCGTCCTACAATACCTGGATTTGCGCACCTTACGAGGACCGCTTCGGGAACACCAGCTATGAGCTGACACTTGTGGAAAAAATCGTTTTAAAAAACAGCCCTTACAACGCCTATCTTGTCACCAGATTAGACAGTAACTATATCCGGAACCGCCTTTTGACCGGCGAAAACCTGATTATGGCATCTGTGGATGAGAGTAAGATTTTCTTTTCCTCGGACCGCTCCTGGATTTGGAGGGAAATGCCTTGCTCCTCTGATTTCCAGAATCGCAATTACAAATATACCGGCCCCGTGACGATTGACGATGCGTCGCTTTTAACCTCCATTGTGACGTTTCATCCGTACCAGACGGACAACCGGTTTTACATTTTGGTGAGCGATAAAAGTGCTTACAAGGATATTAACCAGATTACCATCATCTATCTTGTAATTTTACTGTTTGCGACACTCGTTCCGACACTGTTAATTCTCTTCTTTTCTTCTTACTTCAGCGGAAGAATTGAGGTTTTAAAACACGCAATGCACCAGGCGAGCCTTGGCGACTACAATATTATTGATCAGTTCCGTGGGGATGATGAACTGACCGATACTTTCCGGGATCTGAAAACAACCGTTCGTCAGATTCATGAAAAAGAATCCCGCTTCTACGAATCGCAGTTGAACGAACAACAGCTGATTAATACGCAGCAGCAGATGGAATTTAAAATGCTTGCAAGCCAGATTAATCCGCATTTTCTGTATAATACCTTAGAAACCATCCGTATGCAGGCGATTGCAAGCAATAGCCGTGATGTTGCCGACTCCATCAACCTGCTCGGGAAAACCATGCACTATGTTCTGGAAAATACCGGAACGGATTCCACTACGATTGCCAAAGAACTGGCTCATGTAACCACCTATTTAAAAATTCAAAAACTTCGCTTTGGCGACCGCGTCAACTATGAGATTCATGTGCCGCCTTACCTGAATCTGGAGCAGTTTCGCATTCTTCCACTGTTGCTTCAGCCGATTGTGGAAAATGCGATTATCCATGGGTTAGAGGGTGTCACACAAAATGGCATGGTGAACATCGACTTTATCTTAGAGGAGCCAAACCTTTATATTACGATTCATGACAACGGAGAGGGCATGGATTCCAAAGCCGTTCACGCACTGCGGGAACATATCAATGAAAAAGACAATACTTCCTCGGTATCGATTGGTCTAAGGAACATTGACCATCGTCTGCGCTTACTGTATGGTGAGGAATATGGGTTGTCAATTGAAAGTGAACTTCACAACGGAACAACCCTTACTTTGACACTGCCGCTTAGTCAGCTGATTGACGCAGAAGCACTTTCTGATATACTAATGTTACGGGAAGAATATTTAGATTCTGATATGGAAATTGACGAATAACATGATTGTTTAAAAGGGGATTTTACAAATGGAACACACGATGATTAACGTACTTCTTGTGGATGATGAAGCTATCGTCCGCGAAGGTATCAAACATTTAATTGACTGGAATAACTTAGGATTTTGTATCTGTGGAGAAGCCTCAAATGGGGAAGAAGCTCTAGAAAAAATACGAAAATATCAGCCAGGCCTTGTACTTTTAGACATCCGTATGCCAAAACTGTACGGAACCGATTTGATTGCAAAAGTAAGAGACGAGGAATTTACCGGTGATTTTATTATCCTGAGCGGATATTCTGATTTTCAATATGCACAGACTGCGTTGCATTACGGTGCTGCCTTTTATCTGACGAAACCAATCGATGAAAAAGAACTTATCGATGCTGTGTTATCTGTCAAAAAAAGAATTGAAAAACGCATGAATCAGACCTTTTCCATGAATCAATATCTAAGAAAAGCAAAGCTTACCGTCTTTCAGGACTTGCTTCTTGGAAAAGAATTCAGCGATTCCATCAATTATATGGAGCTTGGTCTTACTGCGCCCATTTATCAGGTTGTGATGTATGAAGGGTACACGCCTTTTTATCAGTCCTATAATTTTGCGGACATTTTGCGTGTAACCAACCAGGGCAACGACTCTTTTGAGCATGTTATCATCGAAAATTCCAACGTCATTCTTTTAAAAGGGAATTTTGCTCTCGACCGCTTCAATTCCTGTTTGAAATATTATTCCAACGGAACCGAAAAGAATTCCCCACTCGATACCATTTTTCTTACCTATGGTCCATCGGTATCCACGCTGTCGCAGATTCATTCCTCTTACGAGACCTGCAGACAGTTGATGAGCAGACGTTTCTTTTGTTCCGAGAACCAACATGTGTTATCCTATGAGATGCTGCCATCTACCTCGAGTCAGACGATTTCCTTAACGCCAGAGACTGCCAACGATTATAGTGAGCGGCTGATGAACTTCATCCAATCTTTCAACCGGAAAATGATTTCCCAGGAGCTTGAAAATCTACGGGATGAACTTTTCCATTGTCAGGACAATGTCATGAGCATGAAACACTTTCTTGCTGATATTTTCCTTCAGATTAAGCAGATGACACTGCATCTTTTTCCAAATGCAGACATTCCGTTCGCACATAATTCTGCAATTATTGAATTAATTGAAAACAAATATTATTTATATGAAATTCTTACGTATTTCTCCGAACAGTTTGATGTGATTATCCGCGCCATTGGAAATAATTCTACGGAAAGTATTTTTGATGATATTTTATTCTATATCAAACATAATTATCAGAAATCCTTAAAGCTTGAAACACTGGCTCCGCTTTTTGGCTACAACAGTTCTTACCTTGGAAAGCTGTTCTCCCAGAAAACAGGCCTGTCTTTCAACAGTTATCTTGACGAGCTTCGGATTGCAGAAGCAGCCAACCTGCTTGTGAACACCTCCATGAAGGTGTACGAGATTTCCGCACAGGTTGGCTACAAAAATGTGGACTATTTCCACCAGAAATTTAAGAAACAGAAAAATGTAAGTCCTGCAGAATACCGGAAAATGTATTCCTAATTCTCTACCTGTAAAATTGCGACGTCTTTTTTTGCAAGTGTCAATTCCTCATTGTGGTAACTTTTTCCGGTCAAAATATCTTTGTAGTTACCTGAAAGCTGCACTGTTTTCTCTTCCTCTGCATGATTTAATACAAAAAGATATTTTCCTTTTTCATTTTCACGGCTTGTCACTTCTACCAGTTCCGGTGTCTTTAATACCGGCTTAACACCTGCATTTTCGCAGATTTCGGTCAATAGCTTCTGATAGAACGCTTCATTGGATGCCGTTCCAATGTAGTATGCTTTTCCTTTTCCATAGGAATTTACGGTAAATACTGGCGAGCCGGCATAAAAATCTTTCTCATAAGCAGAAAGTGCCTCTGCCCCTTCCGTATGAATGATGTCGCACAAAAGTTTTGCCGGATAGTTCTCTCCTTCGTAGGTGAAAGCATTCTCCTCTCCGTTTGGAAGTGCATCGATTTCTTCCACCCAGATTCCCATAATATCACGGAGTTTGCCTGGATAACCGCCGAGTGTGACAAGATCATTTTCCTGCACAATTCCACTGAAAAAAGTTGTCACAAATGTTCCACCATTTTGGGTGAAGCTGCGGATTTTCTCATCATAATCGCCTTTTACCATATAAAGAACCGGTGCAATCACAACGGAATAAGGCTCCAGCTCGTCTTCCGCTCCAATAATGTCTACATCATAATTCCTCTTACGGAGTGCCTCATAATATCTGCCAAACTCGGTCAAATAGCGAAGCTCACAGCTTGGTCCAGCAGAATATTCGAGTGCCCACCAGTTATCCCAGTCAAAAAGCAATCCAATCTTTGCCTTTGTGCGGCCTCCTAAGGTTAAGTCTCCGATTTCTTCTAACTCTTTTCCAAGTGCTGCAATCTCACGAAACACTCTTGTGTTCTCATTTCCAACATGGTCAATCACTGCTCCGTGATATTTTTCACAGGCTCCAATGCTTCTTCGCATCTGGAAAAACATGACGGTATCTGCTCCATGCGCAACTGCCTGATAACTCCAAAGTCTCATCACACCCGGTCTTTTTAACGCATTGTAGGATAACCAGTTCGTCACACTTGGAGTCTGTTCCATCAGTGCAAATGGTTTTCCCTGCTTAACACCTCGCATCAAATCATGTGCCATTGCAATTTTTGCGTAGGAATCATCATTTGACGGATAATTGTCCCAGGAAATGAAGTCCATGTATTTTGCCCACTTCTGATAATCCAGAGGCTTGTAAAATCCCATCAGATTTGTCGTAATCAAAACGTCCGGCGTAATCTCTTTGATTGCATGATATTCGTCCTTATAACGCTCTAACATGGAATCGGACATAAATCTGCGATAATCCAACGAAATTCCCTGGAACATCGTTCTCTCGTACGCAAAATGCTCACTCCGTAAATCCGGCAGTACAATCTCATCCCAGTCATAGAAGGTATGTCCCCAGAACGTCGTGTTCCATGCTTTATTCAAGGCTTCCAAAGTGCCATATTTTTCTTTTAACCAGATTCGGAATGCCTTTTCACAGTTGTCGCAGTAACATTCCCCTCCAAACTCATTGGAGATATGCCATGCGACGATATTTTCGTAATCTTTGTATCTTTCTGCAAGTTTTCTTGCCAGTCTTACGGAAAACTTCTTGTAAGTTGGACTATTCGGACAGGAATTGTGGCGTCCTCCGAATTTTCGTTTCATTCCGCCAAACTCTGTCCGTAAAATATCCGGATATTTTTTTGCCATCCATGCCGGGTGTGCACCGGTGGAAGTTGCCAGGCAAACAGAAAGGCCATTCTTTTTTACCATATCCATAATCTTGTCTAACAGACTAAAATCATAGACATCGTCATCTTTTTGTAAAAGTGCCCAGCTAAAGACATTTAGTGTGACAATGTCAATTCCTGCCAGCTTGAACAAGCGCATATCTTCTTCCCAGATATCTTCGCTCCACTGCTCTGGATTGTAATCTCCACCATATACCATCTTGGAAATTTTGTTACATTCAATCATTTTTTTCTCCCACTCCTTGTAAGGAAAAAGCGCCGGCAGTCACTCCACCGGCGTTTCTTCGATTTTTCTATTCTTTTATAGTTTTTATTTTGCAGAATCAATAGATTCCTGGAATGCTGCAAACTGTGCTTCACAGTTAGCTTTGTCTACTTCGTAAACATCATCATATCCAAGTCCTTTACAGGTATCCTGCATTTCTTTTAATAAGCTGTTGAATTCTTCATCACTGGATGCAAATGCCATCTGCCATGATTTTTCAAGGATAACCTGACCACACTGCTCTTTAATTGTCTGCATATCTGTTGTGTAATCTGGAACTGCATAGTTGGTACCTGGCTCAGTTAATGCTTTTCCAATGCTGTCAAGGTATTCAATTGCTGTTGTATCGATGGATACTCCATAATGATCAGCCCAATCCTCTTTTAATGCAGAAGTTGTTCTTTCAATATAGTCAGGCCATGTCTGGTAGTTGTAGCACATACCTGTTTCCTGGTTCTTAGCTGTCATACCAACTGCTTTGTAGTTCAATGCAGAGATACCATCTTTCCAAGTACCGCCGCCCCACTCATCTGGAACCTGTAAAGAATCATCAATATCTACAAATGCTTTTACACCAAAGTCTGTAAGTTTTGGCTGACCGTCATCACCCATTTCCCAGGTAAGACCTTCTGGACCACATGCTCCACCTGTCTGTGTTGCACTCATCTCAATTCCTTCTGGGCTGTATAACCAGTCAATGAAATCTGCAAGTCTCTGTGGATCCTGAGCTTTGCTTCCAATCATGATGGTATTTGTCATTTTACCCTGTGGGCTTCCGCCGTATCCAAGGCACTGCATATCATCGATAACTGCTGACTGGAATCCTTTTCCTGCTTCCATATTCTCAGTTGTGTTGTAGTAACCTGCTCCAAGCCATGGCCACAAGGAGTAAAGAACCTGACCATCTGTGTATTTGCTTGCTAAGGTATCGAAATTCTGGGTTGTAGATTCTGGGTCTACCAGTCCAGCTTTGTTTGCTTCATACATGAATCTTAATGCACGAACATATGCGGAATCATCATCAAGTGCACTCTGAACATCGGTTCCATCGGATTTACCAAGTGCAAATCCAGATATGAAACGGTATCCGTATAATGCTGCAATACCTGTTGCATTCTGCATAACTGCACCATCCCAGTCTTTGAACCAGGAGAACATGTAAGTCTGTTTTCCGGAATCACTGGTTGGATTTGCTTCCTGCATCTGTTTACCAACTTCAAGAAGATCCTCTAAGGTGCTCATTTCTGGATATCCAATCTGTTTGTAAACATCCCAACGAAGTGATGGAGCATTGGTTGGATCTGTTGCTTCTGAAGGATCTGTTGGGTCTCCTGCTGTAATCTCACTTGGCACTGCCCAGGTTCCTTCTTTGCCTGCAAGGGCGCTGCAGGCTTCGATTGCGTCACTGTACTGTTTTAAGTTATCGCAATCAGTGATTAAATCAGTCATATCGTAAACCAAATCTGCCTCAACCAAGTCTTTTAACTTATTCTGATCCGCATTAATCAGAATCAAATCCCCTAAGTTTCCGTTTGCGGAACGTGTCTGATATAAGGTATCTCCCCCACCTGCTACGTTTGGCGCAATAATGTTCAATTCCATGTTGAATTTGTCTTTTACTACTTTTGCAAACCAACCGGACTGAATTCCCTGGAAGTTTGCCTGTGAATCGTATACATCGATTGTCAGGAAATCTTCATAAGGTCCTCCATGTGCTGAACTTTTTGCAGAAGCGCTTTTACTTCCCCCATCACTGCCGCATCCTGCTAACAGTGAAGCCGTCATTGCTCCGACAAGAGCAATACTTGTGACTCTTTTTAATGATTTTCTTCTCATAGAACCCTCCTTATTTTATCATCATCAACCCTTTACTGAACCAATCATAATACCTTTTACAAAGTATTTCTGGAACATCGGGTAGATAAACAAAATTGGTAATACAACGATAACGGAAATCGTCATACGAATGGATGTTGGTGTCTGCATCGTAGCGATGTTTGCTACCGAAGCAGCGTTTCCTGTTGACTTAACCAGTGAAGCAAGTGAGCTTGCCTGGTTTAGGTATGTATATAACAAATACTGTAAGGAATACAGTTTCTGGTCTGTAATGTAAATCAAGGTATCCTGGAAGGAGTTCCACTGACCAACTGCTGCCCAGATTGCAATGGTTGCAAGAATAGGTTTACTGGTTGGAAGAATTACCTTGAAGAATATGGTTAAAATTCCTGCTCCATCTATTTCAGCCGCTTCCTGAAGGGAACGTGGAATGGATTCCACATAAGTTTTTACCATAATAACGTTGAATGGCTGAATAATCGCAGGGATAATGTATACCCAGAAAGTGTTGGTCAGATGCAATGTTTTCATTGTCATGAACATTGGAATCAAACCTGCATTAAAATACATGGTGATGACCAAAAGTCTGTACCATAATTTTCTGTGCCACATTTTTTCCTGTGTGAACATAAATCCCAAATACGCGGATGCCATAACGGTACATGCTGTACCAATTACTGTTCTTCCTACGGATACCAGTGCTGCCGTTCCAATACCGCTCATTTTCAAAACATCGATGTAGTTCTGGAAATGAATCTGTTTTGGAAGAAAGTTGATTAATCCGTTGTTACTCATATCATTTGCACTGATTGAGTTGATAATCAAATAGTAGAAAGGGTATGCACAAACGAGTGTAATCAATGCAAACACCAGATAGTTCACAATGTTGAATGCATGATCCGCTTTGCTATACTTAATTTTATTTTTTCTGTTTGTAGTTGCTGCTCTCATTGTTTCTCTCCCTTCTACACGATTGTCTCACCACGAGTTTTCTTCGAAGCGAAGTTTACAATCCATAATAATGTAACACTGACTAAACTCTTTAGAATACCGATTGCGGTACCAAGCGATAAGCTCTTTCCGGTCATACCAATGTTATATACATATAGGTCGAGAACCTGAATGGATGCTTTGTTAAAGGAGTTCTGGAATACGTAATACTGATCCATACCATTGTTTAAGAAGTTTGCAATGGATAACATCAACATTACGAAGTAGGTTGGAAGAATACAAGGGATTGTAATATTTTTGATGATTGCCCATCTTCCTGCTCCATCTACTTTTGCGGCTTCAAACATTTCCTGGTCAATACCTGCAATCGCTGCAAGGTACATGATTGCTCCCCATCCAAGACCTTTCCAGGTAGACCAGAGAATCATCTTCAACCAGATGTGATCTCCACTGTCAAGGAACTTAATTGGTTCTGTAATCAGTCCAATCTGCTGAAGGACTGAGTTTGCCATACCTGTTGTGGAAAATAATGCAAATGCTACGGCATATACCAAAGTCCAGCTGATAAAGTTTGGAAGTGTTGTCAATGTCTGTACGACATTTTTGAACCACTTGCATTTAATCTCATTTAAGAATACTGCAAACAATACCGGTAAGAAAGATGTTGCTATACCAAGCAAACTCATTGCAAATGTATTTTTCATTACCTGAAGCAACTGGCTTACCTGTGTGCTGTTGCTGAATAGTGTCTTAAACCATTTCAATCCCACGAACTGACATTGTGAAAGTTTTAACGGTGCTCTATAATCATAGAATGCATAAATCCATCCATGTAATGGAAAATAAGAAAACATAAATGTTAGAATCAGGAACGGTAAAATCAGAAGAAACAACTTTTTACCTTGTGCGTCGTTCCGTTTTGCCTGTTTCACTTTTCCTGACGAAGTCGATGACTTTTTAACCCTTGCCATATCGGTACCTCCCTTTCGATTTATCTAAATTTTACCATTCTACCTCTTTGGGAAATACCTAGAAAATTTCATTTTATTTTCCGAGAAAATTAGATTTTTTAGGGTATTTTTATAAAATCATGAAAAAACCATGCATTCCGTCTCTATTTTTTCGGGTAATTTTTCTGTCATATTTTCTAGCCTGTCCTTGATTCTGTTTTATGTAAACTATTTTCATTTTCTTGATGGTTTGTTTTATGTAAATTCTTCTTATTATTCTTTTGGTCTGATTTGATAGGTAATATCTTCTCCCTCCCACTGGATGTCAATCGTTTTGTTGCCATGAAGGCATAAGCCTTCGACACTTCCTTTTTTCCATGCTTTTGGAATTGCCGGAAGAATCTTCACTTCATTCCCCATTTCCTGCACAAACATTTGTGCCATCGCCATGGTGCCTGCAAAATTGGCATCAATCTGAAACGGCGGGTGGCTTGTCCACAGGTTATCACAGATGGATTTCGTCAGCAAAGTTTTCATATAAACGTATGCCTGCTCTCCATCCCCAAGAATTGCAAACAGATTTGCAATCCACGCACAGCTCCAGCCGGTATGTCCGCCACCGTGGGAAATGCGGTATTCGATGGATTTTCTGCACGCCTCTTTTAACCTTTCATCCTGACGGAACTCTTCTCCCGGAAAAAGCCCGTACGCATGCGAAATGTGCCGGTGTCCCGGTTCTGTCTCCTCAAATGGGTAAATCCACTCCAACAGCCTTCCGTCCTCGCCAATCTGATATGGAGGCAATTTTTCTCTCCGTTCGTTTATCTCTGCTAAAACTTGTTGTCCTTCCTCGATTTGCTCCTTGGAAAGAGCTTTTTGTTTTACTAATTCCAGATATGCCTTTTCATAATTGTTAAAAATTTCACGCACAATCGTCATGTCCATCGTTGTTCCCATGCTGATGGGTGAAATTCCTTTTTCAGTGCGAAACTGATTCTCTGGCGATGCCGACGGACAGGTCACATAGCGGCCTTTATATTCTACCAGCCAGTCGATGGTAAAGAAAGCTGCTTCTTTTAAAATTGGATATGCAAATTCTTTTAAAAAATTAAGATTTTTCTGATATTCATACGCTTTCCACAATTCCTGGCACATCCATTGCCCGGATAGCACGAAAAAGGCGTACAGCGAGCTTCCTTCGACACCGCCTTCTTTTCCATAAGGCACACCCACCGGATTGGTGATGCGCCAAAAATCCGTGTTGTGTCCTACGCAAAATCCTCTGCATCCAAAATGAACCTGCGCTGTTTTTCTGCCGCTTATCGACAAATCCTTTAACAGTGAAAAATATGGCTTCATGCACTCCGCAAGGTTACAGATTTGCGCCGGCCAATAATTCATCTCAACATTGATGTTTGTCGTGTAGTTGGAACTCCACGGCGCACGCATTTCCCAGTTCCAGATTCCCTGCAGATTTGCCGCCTCCGTTCCTTCCCGCGAAGAAGAAAGTAACAGATACCTTCCATATTGAAAAAACAGTGCATACAAATCCGGGTCGTCTTTTCCTTCCTTTAAACATTGGAGCCTCTGGTCGGTTGGAAGTTCCTTTACTTCGCCCAAATCCAGTTTGACACGGTCAAATAATTCCCGGTAATCTTTGATATGGGCTACCTTTTGTTCTTCATAACTTTTTGTTACGGCTGGTATCTCTTTTACCTGAAGTGGACATTCTCTCGTTCCACTTGCTGCCTGTAATGCCAGCTCGCAGTAGGTCGCGTTTTTCACAAAAAGATGTTCGCCGTCCGATTCAACGATTCCATCCGTCGCCGTGACATGAAGCTCTGTCACAAAGCAGATTCCCTTCGTTCCCCAGATGATTGGATGTTCACTTTCTAAATAAGATGGTTCCACATGTTCCGGGCACTGTCCGCTCATGCGAAGTCCCTCTGGGATTTTTTCTATTACAGGGCGCAGTTCACTTTCCAAAGAAAACTGCAGGTTCATCTTTTCCGATGATGCGTAACGGATTCCAATCAGGTGATCCGGGTAGCTTGCAAAATATTCTCTTTCGTAGGTGGTATTTCCTTTGCAATAGGAAATCGTGGCGATTCCTTTGTTTAAATCGAGGACTCTTTTGTAATCCTGGATGCTCTCGTTGTTCTGGATTCTCACATGTTCCTGATCTTCACTGCTATTTTTTTCCGCTCCTGTGCTTTTTACGCGGATAAACAGATTCCCCATTGGGAGATAATTTTCGCCAAACTCCCCAAGCAGGTGCTGCTCTACCATCTTCGACGCTTCGGTGTAATCTCCCGCAAAAATTTTTTTGCGTACCGGCTGTAAATATTCTCTGGCGTGATAATTGTTGGTATCTCTGGCAACACCCGACCATAAGGTATCAAGATTTAGGCCCAATTTTTCCTCTTCCGTTCCCCAAATCATCGCACCAAGATCTCCGTTTCCAATCGGATGCACCTGTTCCCAGACAGAAGCAGGCGCAGTAAACCAAATTTTGTTTTTATCGTTTTTCCCCATCCTAATAACCCTATCTTTCCGAAACCTGCAATTTTTCAGGTATTTTCTCCTATTTTTCTTTTACAGAAGCCTTTAGCCATTCTCTTACCAATGGCAGCCAGCTCTGGCATTCCTTTTGCACACCATATCCATCCGGCGTTTCCGCAAGACTGTCACAGGTGGATAATCCGTGTCCGCCTACCGGATACATATGGAATTCCACCGGAATCTCAAACTTTTTCATTGCTTGGATGAAAAGAAGCGAATTCTCGACCGGAACGCAGTCGTCGGTATAGGTATGCCACAAAAATGCTTTTGGCGTATCTTTGGATACCTGTTTTTCCAAGGACATCTTTTCCAACATTTCCTCTGTATACTGCGATTTCAAAAGTGCTTCAAAAGAACCTCTGTGTGCATATTCGCCGGATGTGATGACCGGGTAGCAAAGAATCATCCCCGCCGGTCGGAACAGCTCATTTTTACAGCCAAGTTTCCCTGCAATCCATGACTCATTCCAGAACACACCGACACTTGCTGCCAGATGACCGCCTGCGGAACAGCCTAAAATATAGATTTGATTGGTGTCTATGCCCCATTCTTCTTCGTGTTCCCGAATCAGTTTCATTGACTGACACGCCTCTAAAAGTGCAGTGGGATATTCTGCCGGTGCAACGGAATATCTTAAGATTGCAACCTGATATCCCATTTGTAAAAACTGTACCGCCAATGGGTCTGCCTCCCTGTCCGATGTAAATTCATATCCACCACCCGGACAAATCAGTATCATTGGCCTTTTTTCTATTTTAATTTCCGGGGATTTCTCCCATAAATAAATGTGTAATTTTGCGTATGGCAGAGAGCCCTCCACCTGAATTTTATATTCGTTTGTAATCATGGTTTCTTCTCCTTTTTTAGCCTTGCCGGCATATAATCACTGCGTTTATCGTATCATCCTGCGGCCGAATAGAATACCCATATTTTTAGCGAAAAGTACCTAGGAAATTGGGGATTTCCTAGAACGCGCAAAAAGGATCCTTTCTAGAATTTCTTCCAGAAAAAGACCCTTTTCCTGATTTCTCAGCCGATTATCCTTTGTATTTCTACATCATTTCTTTTTGGATTCTTTTTGCAATGCCTTCTGCATCAAGTTCATATTTGTGTAACAGTTCAACCGCTGGTCCAGACTCTCCAAACACATCATTGATACCTATCTTTGTAAGTTTTGTAGGCCATTTTTCTGCAAGAACTCCTGCCACGGCATCACCGAGTCCACCAATTACAGAGTGTTCTTCCACCGTGAAGATTCTGCCCGTCTTTTGGGCTGCTGATATTACAATCTCCTCATCCAATGGTTTGATTGTATGAATGTTAATAAGCTGCACATCAATTCCTTGCTTTTCTAGAATTTCAGCCGCTTTCTGGCTTTCCGATACCTCGAGTCCTGTTGCAATAATAGTGCAGTCTTTTCCATCCCGAAGTTCGATCCCCTTACCAATTTCAAACTTATAGGATGCCTCGTCATTGTATGCAGGCACAGCTAGTCTTCCAAATCTTAGGTATACTGGACCTTCTAACTCAAATGCTGCATGAACCGCAGCTCTTGCCTCAACATCATCCGATGGATTGAGAATCGTCATTCCCGGTATGGTACGCATCAAAGCAATATCTTCATTACACTGATGGGACGCACCATCTTCCCCTACCGATATACCAGCATGTGTGGCTCCGATTTTTACATTTAATCCAGGATACCCAATTGAGTTACGCACCTGCTCAAAAGCACGGCCTGCTGCAAACATTGCAAACGTACTGATAAACGGTATATATCCGCAGGTGGATAATCCTGCTGCAATACAAGTCATATTTGCCTCCGCAATACCGCAATCGATATGTCGCTGTGGGTATGCTTTCTTAAAAATTGCCGTCTGTGTTGCTGCTGCAAGATCAGCATCAAGAACGATTAATTTATCGGACTCATTTCCAATCTCAACCAACGCATTTCCATAACTGGCACGCGTTGCAATTTTCTTTACTTCTGGCATAATGCTTCACCTACTTTCTCTAAATCAGACATTGCAATTACATACTCCTCATCATTTGGAGCTTTTCCATGCCATCCTGCCTGATTCTCCATAAATGAGACACCTTTTCCTTTTACTGTCTTTGCAATAATGGCTGTCGGCTGTCCTTTTGTAGCTTTTGCCTCTTCAAATGCCGCTCTTAGCTGTTCCATATCATTTCCATCCTTCACATTTATAACATGGAAATTAAATGCCTCAAACTTTTTATCAATTGGATATGGCGAGCAGACCTCTTCAATTTCTCCATCAATCTGAAGATTATTATTGTCCACTATCACCACCAGATTGTCTAATTTACGGGCTCCGGCAAACATTGCCGCTTCCCAAATCTGCCCTTCCTGGATTTCTCCATCTCCGGTAAGTGTATACACACGGTAATCCTCATTCTTCAGTTTGCCTGCAAGTGCCATTCCAACTGCAACCGACACTCCCTGACCAAGTGAACCAGATGACATATCCACACCTGGAACGTCATTCATATTCGGATGTCCCTGAAGATAATGCCCCAAATGACGAAGTCCAACAAGGTCCTTCACTGGGAAATAACCTCTGTTTGCCAATGCTGCATAATATCCTGGTGCTGTATGTCCTTTTGACAATACAAAACGGTCTCTCTTTGGATCCCTCGCGTTTTTTGGGTCAATATTCATCTCCTGGAAATATAAATAGGTAAAAATATCTGCTGCTGAGAGGGAACCGCCTGGGTGTCCCGCTTTTGCACTATGAACACCCGTAATAATTCCCTTACGAACTTCAACAGCCATTTTTTGAAGCTCTAAATTTGTCATAAGATTCTCCATTCTTGAAAAATATAATTATTCACCAAACACTGCAATATAATCTTTCTGGAATTTTGCAATTCCCTGGTCTGTTAATGGATGTTTTGTCATTGCCTCGATTACATGGTATGGAATTGTTGCAATATCTGCACCTGCAAGAGCGCAATCTGTAACATGGATTGGATTACGAATGGATGCTGCAATAATCTCTGTCTCATATCCATAAATTCTAAAAATCTCTGCAATGTCACGAATCAAATCAATTCCAGCCTGACTAATATCATCTAATCTTCCAAGGAAAGGTGATACATATGTTGCACCTGCATTTGCAGCAAGAATTGCCTGATTTGCAGTAAATATTAATGTGACATTTGTTTTAATTCCCTCTGCAGATAACACTTTCACAGCCTTTAAACCTTCTATTGTCATTGGAATCTTTACAACCATGTTTGGATGTAATTTTGCAATTTCACGTCCTTCTGCAATCATGCCTTCTGCATCTACCGTTGTTGCTTTTACTTCTCCTGAAATAGGTCCATCTACAATGGATGCAATCTCTTTTAAAATTTCTTCCTGTGGGCGTCCACCCTCTTTTGCAATGAGAGATGGATTTGTCGTTACACCACAAATAACACCCATATCGTTTGCTTTCTTAATCTCTTCAATTTTTCCTGTATCAACAAAAATTTTCATCTCTAAACCTCCTAAATAATAAACTCACTTTATCTGTTTTCTGATAATTTTTTATGCAAAAGGATTCTCTGTCTTATATGGAATGCTTGCTGGCTGGTTATAGTTGATATCTTCCACTGGTACACCTATGTACTTAAACACTTCAAACAGGGCTTTTCCATAATGACCAAATGCGACTGCTCCATGATGTGGATAGTTTTTCTCAATTAATACATGACGATAGAATCTTCCCATCTCTTTGATTGCAAAAATACCAATTCCACCAAATGATTTTGTTGCAACCGGAAGTACTTCCCCCTGTGCAACATACGCACGAATCTGGCAGTCAGCGGTTGACTGTAAACGGTAGAATGTAATATCTCCTGGCGTAATATCTCCTTCTAGTGTTCCATTGGTAACCTCAACCGGGAGACTTCTTGCCATAATCATCTGATTCTTCATTTCACAACTTGCAAGTTTCTTTGAACATGTATTTCCGCAATGGAAGCCCATGAAAGTATCGGTATGTTTATAGTCAAATTTTCCTTCTATCGACTCTTTGTACATATCCTTTGGTACAGAATTGTTGATATCAAGAAGTGTAACCGCATCTTCACTGACACATGCTCCGATAAACTCACTCAATGCCCCGTAAATATCTACCTCACAGGAAACCGGAATTCCTCTTCCTGTCAAACGACTATTTACATAACATGGAACAAATCCAAACTGTGTCTGGAATGCTGGCCAGCATTTTCCAGCAATTGTAACATATTTGCGATATCCTCTATGTTCTTCCACCCAGTCTGTCAGTGTAATTTCATATTGCGCAAGTTTCTCTAAAATTTCAGGCTTCTTGTTGCCAGTGCCAAGCTCCTTTTCCATATCAGCAACAACCTCTGGAATTCTCTTATCTCCAGCATGTCTATTGTAAGCTTCGAACAAATCAAGTTCTGAATTTTCCTCGATTTCAACCCCTAAATTGTATAATGGTTTTATTGGAGCATTGCATGCAAGGAAGTTCAATGGTCTAGGACCAAATGAAATAATCTTAAGATTTGCAAGTCCATCAATCGCCCTTGCAATTGGAAGAAATTCATGCATCATATCTGCACATTCCTCAGCATCTCCAACCGGATACTCCGGAATATAAGCTCCAACATTACGAAGTTTTAAATTATAGCTTGCATTAAGCATACCACAATATGCATCCCCACGTCCCTGTACCAAATCATTCTGTGTCTCTTCTGCTGCAGCAATAAACATTTTAGGGCCTTCAAAATGCTTTGCAAGAAGTGTCTCTGAGATTTCAGGTCCAAAGTTTCCAAGGTAAACGCAAAGTGCATTACATCCTGCTTTCTTGATATCCTCTAATGCCTGAACCATATGAATTTCACTCTCTACAATGCAAATTGGACATTCATAAATATCATCCGCATTATATTTCTTTGTGTAGGCGTCAACCAATGCCTTTCTACGGTTTACAGATAAGCTCTCTGGAAAACAGTCACGGCTTACCGCCACAACTCCCAACTTAATTTTTGGTAAATTATTCATCATTATATCTCCTTCTCTTTATAACTCACGCAATATATGCGCATTTTTCTTACTGTTAAGATTTTACTATCTGAGCAACTTAATTTATATAAATAATTAAGTTGTATTTAAAAATTATTTGACTTAATCAACTTAAGATTTTACACTATATCATATATCAATTATTCAGGAGAATGAAGATGTCTATCACTGCAAAAGAACTAGCAAAAAAATTATGTCTGTCTGAAGCTGCTATTTCCATGGGGCTAAATAACAAACCAGGTGTGAGCACCGATACCAGAAAGCGAATCCTAGAGGCTGCCCAAAAATACGGGTACGACTTTTCCCGTATTCATCCAGCCGAAACGATTCAGATAGATCGTGGCATTATTTATCTGGTTGTATTTCGTAAAAACGGAGCATTAATTCCTGATCCACCTGTCAGTATCATTTCCAATCACGGAATCAATGTTCCGGATGTATCCTTTTTTGCACAACTCTCAGAAGGAATTGCAGCCACAAGCAAGAGTTACGGTTTTCACCTTAATATTTCCTATCTCTATAACGAAGATGATATTGATAATTTTATTGGCGAATTTAAAAGATTCCATGCAAAAGGCGTGCTTATTCTTGGAACGGAAATGTGTGAACATGAATTACGGCCTTTTGTCAAAAATCATGTTCCTTTTGTTCTCATCGATAATTACTTCGAGGGACAAAATGCAAATTACATTCTAATCAACAATGTACAGGGCGCCTATCTTGCAACCGAATATCTTATTCACAAAAACTTAGGACAACCTGGTTATTTACGCTCTTCCTATCTGATTACTGGGTTTGAGGAACGTGCAGATGGTTTTTACAAAGCAGTACGCAAAAATGGAATGGCCACCTCACGTTCCATTGTCCATGAATTAACCCCCTCCGTAGAGGGTGCTTATTACGACATGAAAGAATTACTAAAAAGCAACGTAGAACTTAGCAAATGCTATTTTGCAGACAACGATCAGATTGCTGCGGGCGCTCTTCGAGCATTTACCGAAGCCGGTTATCGGATTCCACAAGATATTTCTATTATTGGCTTTGATGACATGCCACTATGTACCTACACAATTCCAACCTTAACCACCATACATGTTCCAAAACAATATATGGGAGAATTGGCCGTAAAACGCCTTGCAGAAATTATTGAAAATCCATCTTCTTGCCCAGTAAAAATAGAAGTTGCAACACAAATCAAAAAAAGGAAGAGCTGTTAAGCTCTTCCTTTAATTCTGTCCGTAATAGGCATTTGCCCCATGCTTACGGTAAAAATGTTTATTTTTGATACTATCCGGTGCCGGTTTTACATTTGGATTAAGCAGTTCCGTTTTAATTGCCATCTTTGCCACTTCTTCTAGAACTACTGCATTATGTACTGCTTCTTCTGCATCTTTCCCCCATGTAAAAGGTCCATGATTTTTGCAAAGAACAGCCGGCGTATAGACAGGGTTAATTCCTCTTTCTTCAAAAGTCTCAATAATTACTTTTCCTGTATTTCTCTCATATCCTTCGTCAATCTCCTCCTGTGTAAGATTTCTTGCACAAGGTATTGGTCCAAAAAAGTAATCTGCATGCGTCGTTCCATATAATGGAATATCTCTTCCAGCCTGGGCCCAGGCTACTGCCTCCGGCGAATGTGTATGTACCACTCCACCAATTTCCGGATACTTTTTATAGAGCTCAAGATGCGTTGCCGTATCAGAAGATGGTTTGTATCTTCCTTCTATTTTGTTTCCCTCTAAATCCATCACAACCATGTCTTCCGCAGTAAGCTTATCATAATCTACACCACTTGGCTTAATGACAAAAAAACCAGTATCACGATCTATTCCACTTACATTTCCCCATGTGTAGGTAATCAAACCTCTCTTTGGCAATTCCATATTTGCCTCATAAATCCGTTTTTTTAACTCTTCTAGCATACTATCCTCCGTTCCCGCTATTTTTACAATGGTAATGCCTCTACTGCTGCCTGCTGTACCGGCACTGCTGCCTTATAATTTTCAATAAATCTATCATAGCCTTTCACATCTTCTGAATCCGGCTTGACAACAATACTTTCCTGTCCTACAAATACTTTATCATTCAGATATTGTTCTAGAGTCTTGTCAGCTTGTTTTTCTGCCATATACGCAGCAAGAACCGCCATTCCCCAAGGTCCGCCTTCGCCTGCAGTAGACATTAGGGCTACCGGTGCATTCATCGCCGCTGCAAGAATATTTTGCCCAACACCTTTTGTCTTAAAAAGGCCGCCATGACCATATATTGTATCAACTTTTACCTTTTCTTCCTTGAATAAGATATCGCATCCTACCTTTAGTGTTGCAAGCGATGCATAAAGGTTTGTTCTCATGAAGTTTGCAAGATTTACTTTACTATCCGGTCTATGGAAAATCATTGGACGTCCTTCATTGGTACCGATTACAGGTTCTCCGGATAATGTATTAAATGCCACTATGCCATCACAATCCTTAGCACCATTCATCGCATTTGTATATAATTTTCCGTAAATATCATTTATATCAAGATTCATTCCAAACAAGTCGGAAAACTCCTTAAACAAACCTACCCACTTATTCAAATCGGATGTACAGTTATTGCAGTGTACCATTGCAACAGCATCACCAACCGGTGTCGTAACAAGATCAATCTCTTCATGTACGGCTTTCAGATCTTCCTCCAAAACTACCATCGCAAATACCGACGTACCTGCTGAGACATTTCCTGTGCGGACTGCAACTGAATTTGTTGCTGTCATTCCAGTGCCTGCATCTCCCTCTGGTGGTGCCATTGGGCATCCGGCTTCTAGGTTACCTGTGACATCCAGCTTCTTTGCACCTTCTTCGGTCAGATAGCCCGCCACTTCACCTGCCACTTTAATTGTTGGAAGTATTTCATCTATCTTCCATGGATATTGCTTTACTGTACTAAGAGATGCAAACTGCTCCAGCATCTTTGCATTATAATTTCTGATTTTAGAATCTATCGGAAACATTCCTGATGCATCACCGATGCCAAGTACTTTTTCTCCACTTAACTGCCAGTGAATATAACCTGCTAACGTAGATAAATATGTAATGTCTTTCACATGTTCCTCTTTATTCAGAATTGCCTGATATAAATGGGCAATGCTCCATCTTTGCGGTATGTTGAATTGAAACTGTTCTGTTAGCTGGCTTGCAGCTTCACCTGTTATTGTATTTCTCCACGTACGAAATGGAACAAGCAGTTTTCCTTTTTCATCAAACGGCATATATCCATGCATCATTGCCGAAATTCCTAACGCGGCAAGTTTTTTTACAGGAATACCATACTTTTCTTTAACATCCTCTGTCATCTTTTTGTAACAATCCTGAAGTCCTCCCCAGATATCAGCAAGTGTATAGGTCCAAACTCCATTTTCTAACCGGTTTTCCCATGCATGCTCCCCAGTCGCAATTGGAACATGTTCCTCGTCAATTAAAACCGCCTTAATTCTTGTTGAACCAAATTCAATACCAAGAACCGCTTTCCCATTCTCAATCGTATTTTTTGCATTTATCATTTATTTGCCCCCACTTTTTCTATTTTGCATATCATAATATTACTACAGTTTTAGCTTTTGTGTTATAAATATTAAAATAATTTTCTCCGTTTCACAACGTTCTTCCCACTTACTCTGCTATCTAACCCGCAATTCCACTACACTGCATTTCGGAAGTTTTGCAGTTATTATATTGCCCTTTACCTTATATGCTGTAAACGCAGTCTCTCTTACATTTTCCGGATTCTCAAATGTATTGTAAGCTCTCATATCATCATTTGAGACAATATTTGCCTCTACTATCTCATACTCGCCTTTCTCTGTAAGCACAATATCAAGTTCCTTGTCATCTGTTGCAGATAAATTGTTAAGTGTAATTGTAATAATTCCATCCTTTTTCGATACGGATTCTGTAATTTCTGGCACACCCCATTCCTCTGTTCCTATAGTTTGAACATTATTCAGCGTGCTGTCTAAAAGCTTTGCTCCCTGATGATGGCGATACATATGGAATACATGATAAGTAGGTGTCTTTATCATTTTTTCTCCCTCTGTAAGGATAACAGACTGGAGTACATTTACCATCTGGGCAAGGCAAGCCATTCTGACTCGGTCACAATGTTTATTAAAGATATTTAATGTAATACCAGCTACAAGGGCATCACGAACTGTGTTCTGCTGATACAAAAATCCTGGATTTGTACCTGGTTCACAGGTAAACCAGGTACCCCATTCATCAACAGATAAACCGATCTTTTTCTCAGAATCATATTGATCGATAATTGCACTATGTCTGTTAATCAAATCTTCCATCACAAGGGCTTTTCCAAGGGTTTTATACCATACAGCATCATCAAAATCAGTAGCACTCCCTTTTATCTCCCATCCCTCTGGATGTACATAATAGTGGAGGGAGATATAATCCATGAATCCGTGGAACTGCCCTGGTGTATGGTCGAAGCAGGTCTTCATTACGCCTTCTGTCCAATGATAGTCATCCACATTTGCACCACAACATACCTTTGCAATTGGTTTTTCAGGATTATAATTTCTCACATAAGTCTGGTAACGGCGATACATATTGGCATAAAATTCTGGTGTCATGTTACCACCGCAGCCCCAGTTTTCATTTCCCACTCCAAAATAATCAACTGTCCATGGCTCTTCCTGTCCGTTCTTCTTACGCAAATCTGCCATTGGTGAAACGCCCTTAAAGGTCATATACTCAACCCATTCTGACATCTCCTGCACTGTGCCGCTTCCAAGATTTCCATTGATATAGGTCTTACAGCCAAGCTGCCTGCAAAGTTCCATAAACTCATGGGTTCCAAAGCTATTATCTTCTACCACTCCGCCCCAGTGGGTATTTATCATTTTCTTTCTCTTTGATTTTTCTCCAATTCCATCCTTCCAATGATATTCATCTGCAAAGCATCCACCTGGCCATCTAAGCATTGGAATATTGATTTCTTTAAGTGCCTCCACTACATCTGTTCTCATTCCATTGACATTTGGAATATCAGAGTTTTCTCCTACATATAACCCCTCATAAATGCATCTTCCCAGGTGTTCTGAGAAATGTCCGTATATCTCAGGAGCAATTGTATCTAATTCTTTTCCATCATTGATTAGTAATTTTGCCATATTTTTCTACCTTCCCCGCTTATGCGTTACATTTTTACTGAAGTTCTCTCATAAAAACACTTCTCAAATAGATGACATTCTATCCCTCATCTGCTCTCCACGGTCTAACTGCGAAATGCAGGTTCTGCTCGTGACTTCTATTACCAGCTATGATAGGGACATCTGCTAACCGGACTTAGCGCCCTTAGTTCTACATAACAGCCACAGGCTGCACAGATTCCTGCATTAAGTCTTTCACATTCTTTGCACAAAGACAGCCTGCGCTCATACTCTCCTTCTGGCACTCTATCCTCTGCTTTTATTGCTGCCATATATTTTTCTATCATCAAAGCATCCGCCGCTGCCATTTCCCGCATGAGACATTTTTTACAAACCCTATTCATAGTCAAATACCGGTCTTCCATCTTCATTCCACTTAACACGCATCAGCATTGCGTGACGGTTTGGATTATAGAGTGGATTGCCCACTATCTTTGCCTCTGTTCTTGCGTGGTATACAATAATGTCATTACCTTCTTCATCCTTCGTAAAGGAATTGTGGCCTGGACCGTAGATACCCTTTTCCTCATTTGTTGCAAGAACCGGATACCTTTCTTTTGTCCATGATCTTGGGTCTAGTAGGTCTGCATCCTCATCTGCTGAAAGCATTCCTACACAATACTGGATTCCCGTCTCACTAGCGGAATATGTCATAAATATTTTACCATCATGCTTTATGATTCCAGGACCTTCATTTACCCAGAAACCATGTCTCTCCCAGTCGTAATCCGGTGTTGTAAGAAGTTCCTGTACGGTCTTTAAAGTATAGCCATTTTCCATTTCAGCGATATATAGATTTGAAATCTGTTTTCCTACACCTACTTTCTCCGCCCAAATGTAATACCATTTACCCTTATTTTCAAAAACAGTTGCGTCAAGAGAAAATGCCTCAAAGGAGAACTCATCCTCCTTTGCCCTGACCATCTTGCCTTTTTCAATCCATTCATCTTTCATCGGATTATCGCCCTGACACTCTAACACATATGGTCTGATTTCCCACTCGTCTTCCATCTCACCACCTGCAAAATAGATGTACCATTTTCCAAAAAGATAATGGATTTCCGGTGCCCAAATGTGCTTGCTCATAGGACCTGACTCATGTTTTTTCCAGAGCACTTTTTCCTCTGCCTCTGCAAGACCTGCAAGGGTCTTTGCACTTCTTAAAACAATTGTATCATATGCCGGAACCGATGCTGTAAAATAATAGGTTCCGTCTGTGTGTTTGTATACATATGGATCTGCCCTTTGCACAATCCATGGTTCATTATATTTTACTGTCTTATCCATTTTCCTACTCTCCTAACTCTGTATATTTAACTCCCCAGATGCTCTCATTACTTCCAACCGCTGTAAAAGTCATAACATCTGTTCCGGCTTCATCCTTCATCTGACAGAATACGCCGCTGTACTCCTTGTCATCATATATAATATGCACATAGCAGCTTCCATCCGTCACCTTCCAGCTTCCTTCTATATCCTCCCCGACAACAGTTCCATCATCATTCAGATATAGGATAACTGGCTCTGCCACCTCACTGTCAATTCCTGTCCCTTGATTAATCACGTAGTATCTGCCAACAAGATTTTCATTGTCATATCCAGTGTCGGATATTGTCTCTCCATCCGTATAATAGGGAAGCATGCAAGGCCAGCCCTCTTCATTTATAAAATATTGCTTAACCCTTGGTGTATGAGTTTCAGACTGCATATCAAATCTGGTGTGATAGCAGATGTATCTCTTGCCATCCTCATCTATCATTGCAGAACAATGGCCAGTTGCCTTATATCCCATTTCAAGGCTAGGGAGATAATAATTACCTGATAGTTTTAATCCATAAAATGCATTGGCATCCCCAATGTTGGGATAAGCGCCGTTCATATCCACATAATCACCATCCACTGTTTTAGACCTGAAAACCCTAATCTGATAACCTCCATCCCTTGTCAGCTCACCATAGGCAACATAGAGATAATAGTATCCAGCATTCTCATCATATAATATATAAGGTGCTTCAATCGATGTATGTCCTCCACCTAAAAGTCTCTTGCCAAAGTATGGGTCCACATTATTGTCTGGATCAGCCTCTGGATGAATAACCTGACCTGTAGACTCATCTATTTCCAACAAGAAAATTCCTCCTGACCATGAACCATATACCATCCACATTTTTCCATCTGCATCATAAAACACGGTTGGGTCGATGGCATTTGGATATTCCTTGTAGTTATACTCATATCCCGCTTTTTTTGTATACGCATCAATAGCCGTTTCCTTGTCCACATAATCCAGCACATTGGTCGCCTCTATTGTGTCAACTGTAAAACCAGAATAAATAAGTGTACCTTGCCATTCGTATGGACCATCTATATGCTCAGATGTGGCATAAACTATGTCTGATGTATTCCAGTTAGAGGATGTACAATAATACATGTAGTAAAGTCCCTGCGCCTTGTTATAAATCACATCCGGCGCCCACACATGAGGCTCTCCATCCTCTGTCGGATTAAGACTTGCCTTATTACCAGCATAGTCAAATTCTCCTGAATCATAGTTTTTTAAATCTGTAAAAACTTTATTTTTTCCTGAATAACCATTTCCAATCACTTTCCAGTTCAGCATATCTGTACTGCTCGCAGCTGCCATATGGGAACCAAAAATATAATAGGTCCCATCCTCCTCTATAATGGAAGGATCATGAACAGCAACATCCTTAATAGTCTTTGCTGTAGCTATTCCATCATAACTAACAGTAAAATCATACTCTGGCGTCTTATTAAGTACACCGCTTGCAACAATAGCGATTGTGCCACCACCCACAGCAATTGCTGCAAGTCCAGCTGCAATACCTATTTTTACTCCTTTTTTCATCATAACCTCTAATCCTTATACATTATATTTTAGATACTTCTATAATATTTTACTAAATAGTAAATATGTCGTCAATCTATTTTCAATAATTCTTTTATTTTTCTTCATCCTATATCAATCTAGTAAAAGCAACCTTGTAATAAGAATGAAATTTCTTATTACAAAAAAAGAGACCACAAATAAACATGTGGTCTCTTTTTTATTAAACTATTTTACATTTCGCTATACGTTATATGAACTTTGATATCCTGGCTGTAGTTCCCAAACTCACTGCCAAACAGTGTAAGCCCACCGATATTTTTTGCATCATCCATAATCTGAAATTTAAAGCGAATAACACTCTTATATGTTAACTTAAACTGGTCGATGTTCACATCGGATATTTTTAGTCCATCTATAAAACAACCTTTTTTATCAATGGTAAGCATCTTAAGAAGTCCATACTGGTTCCAGTTTACCGGCCACCAATCAGGTGTAAAGATACCTCTGACATCCCCAAAATCACCCGCACTGGTCCATGTTCCAAGATATACATCATTTAAGACAAACGAGATATCAGACGGCCAGTCACTGTTGATGCCTGGTGCTTCTGAGCCAAGTTCAAACGAAATTGTAATCTTATCAATCTTTGTGGCATCCGGCAACAAATTCGGAATAATGTATTCCACATATCCGCGGCCAAACCAAAGAATCCCCGCATTGATTCTGTCCTGATGCGCAAAATACCTAGGATCGTCAACCTCCCCTATCAGGTTATGGGAAGTTGCAATACCACAGGTCGGATAAATCTCATAATCAGAATAATGTCCAATCTTCACATCTGTATCGTAAATCAACTCATTGCCACTGCTCTCATCACCACTGATATCAAACATAATCTGAGTCTCCTTCAAACGACACATCTTCTTGTTTCCATGAACATTTCTCTCCGACAAGACAACAATAATTCCTGTCTCTTCGAGCATTCGTATGTGGCTTGTCAAAGCTCCATTGGTCACACCAAGTGCCTTAGCAATCTCATTCATACTCATTTCCTTATGTTCAAGAAGAAGCTTGATTATATTTATTCTTATTTCAGAACCTAGTGCCTTAAATACCGGCACTCCCTCCTCAAGTTTTTTAATGTGAATCATTGTATCCTATTTACTCCTAATTATCTCTTTTTCATCCAATAGCAAACGTGCTCATCCGTGTACCCTGTAACAGCAAGCGTTTCCTTGCTATTCTCGTAATCACTACACCTATATATTTTATACTTTCCAGGCAAACTTTGAAAGTCCTTTATGGAAACTATTTTCGATTTTTTCAGACCATTATCTCTGTCATCTAGCAAAATATACTCCCATTCACCCGGTATCTCGTTTTGATTTACAGCTTCGAATGTTTCTCCTTCGTAGTTCTCCGGTCCAAGTACCGGCCAGCCATCGAGGAAAAACATTGGCCTAATCATCATATAATGTCTGCTATAACTTACTCTGCCCTCCATATTCTCGACATATTCATTGCATTTTGCACCATCTCTGATATGATGCACAAAAAAATAATTCCTGCTCCTAGGATCATAAAACGGAACCCCATGCCCCGGTCCACGAAATCCATTCCATGCCCAATTTTTCTGAGCATTTCCATGTTTGGGATTTTTTCCATCAAATTGATAACTGTTGGCTATCTTCTGCCCCAGCGCCTTCTCCCGTAAATCCAATCCATTTCTGTCAACATATGGTCCTGTTACATATTTGCTCCTTCCAACCCGAATGTCATAATCATTTCCAAGCCATCCATAAGACTGAAATAAGTAGTAGTACCCTGTTTTTTTTACATAGATTATGGACGCCCCTTCTGGTCCATCCATAATCGGTGGATTCCCTTTTTGGGCAATGCATTTTCCTAAACTTTTGGGGGAGCCGTCTAATGAAAGTCCTGTCATAGAATTAAGTTCTTTTATATAAATTCCTCCAAAAAACGAACCATAGACCAAATATGACCTTTCCTTTTCCCATATAATGTGCGGGTCAATTCCATTTGGTTTGCTGTCATCTGTCTCCCAGGTATCGACCACAATACCACGATTTTCAAATGGTCCAAGCGGATTTTTTGAACATGCCAGCCAGATTCTTGACTCAGAACTTCCAAATGCTCTTGTGGCAGAATAGTACATTCTATACTCACCATTCACGTATTCTGTAAATGGTGCCCAAAAATTTACCGTCTTTGGAAATTCACCATTATCTCTCGCCTCTTCTATTGCTGCGTCCGATAGTGCAATACCTTCATATTTAAAATGTATCAGGTCCTCAGAACTTCTAATGGGAATTCCAATTTTATCCTCGAGACCAAGAGGAGGATCATAGACATCTGTACAATATGAATAATATTTTTCACTTACCGGATCCCACATCATAGATGGGTCATGAGCCCCGGCATTTCCATATTTTTTTACATTATATTCATTAAGTGTAAAATAGTGTTCCATCTTAGCCTTTTACACCCGCAATTGCCATCGACTCAATAATATATCTCTGGAAAAAGAAAAACAGTAACAATGTTGGTATCAATGCCAGTACTGATGCAGTCATGATAAGTGGATAGTTGCTATTTACCGCATACTGCGAGTTAAACTGTCTGATTACAACCTGCAATGTCTGCCACTCGTCATTCGCCACAAATATCGTTGGTGCAAGATAATCATTCCAAATCCCCATGAACCATAGAATAATCTGTGTCATCACAGCTCCCTTCATCAATGGGAAAAAGATTGCATAGTACATTTTAAAGTATCCACACCCATCAATCTTTGCCGCCTCCACAAATTCATACGGAATACTGGAAAGATTCTGTCTTAAAAAGAAAATCATGCCCACATTACCAAATAATCCTGGCAGAATAAGTGGCAAAAGACTATCTGTAAGTCCCCATCTGGTAAACATAACATATTGTGGAATCATAATTACAGCAAACGGAATCATCATGGTCGCAAGAAGTCCTAGGAAGATTCCATTCTTACCTTTAAATTTTAATTTGCTGAAGGAAAATGCTGCAAGTGATGATGTAAATCCGCCTACAAGAAGCACCGGAATTTCAACAAGCATTGTGTTTCTGACACCCTTAAGGAAATTCGAATCAAAAAGTACTTCTGCATAGGTACCGGTTTTTACCGGATTCGGTATCAGGCTAAACTTACCTGATAAAATCTGTCCTTTCGTCATAAAGGATGCGCACACCATATAGATAAGTGGAAATACCATCGCAACTGCTCCAATTGCAAGAACGATAAAGACAACAACGTCCATTCTTTTTTCTTTTTTTGTTCTTACTCCTGAATCCATTCTTTCTGTATTCTTAGCCATCTCATCGCCCCCTTAATCTATTGTTTTCACCCATTTATCCTGCCCCTTGAAATTAATCGCAGTTATGATAAAGATGATGATTGCCAATAAGAATGCCATTGCGGATGCATATCCATATTTATTCGCTGCAAACTTATCATATAAATAGAATACAACCGTTGCTGCCGAGTAGTTTTTGCCACCTGTCGGAAGCATAACAAGGACTTCAACAAATGCCTGGAAACCGCCAATCATACCAGTAATCAGCAAATAGAATGTAACCGGTGATACAAGCGGCCATGTAATATTTTTAAATAACTTCCATCCATTCGCTCCATCAATTCTGGCTGCTTCATAGTAATCTCTAGGAATGCTCTGAAGCCCAGAGAGATAAAGAATAATCGACGTTCCTAATCCCTTCCATGTCATGAAAATGATCATGGAAACCTTTACCCAGGCTTCATTTCCAAGCCAGTTCGGTCCCTGTTTTCCTGTAATGCCTTTTATAATCACATTGATAAGTCCGTTATCATAGTTAAATACAAATGCCCAGAGAATCGCAACTGCTACCAGAGAGGAAATAACCGGTACATAATACATTGTTCTAAGAACTTTGATTCCTTTTATTTTACGATTCATTCCCATGGCAATAAAAACCCCTAGGAACATGCCGATTGGAATACCAATCATGTATACAATCGTATGACCAAGAACCTTCCAGAATTTTTCATCTGTAAAAAGTTTTATATAGTTTTCCAATCCACAAAAATGATCTATCATATTGTTCATACCATTCCAGGTTGTCAAACTTGCAATAAACGAAAATACAATCGGAAATGCCATAAACACCAAAAAACCGATAAATGGAGGCGCCACAAACGCCAATCCATAACAATGCTCACGAAATGCAGCCTTGCTCATTTTTTTCTTTGGGGATTTATACCCCTTTTTGCTCATAAGTCTTTCCTCCATAACTACCTTCTTATATAGATGGGAATGGACAACGCGCCCATTCCCATTGTTATTTTTCTATTTTACAGGATTCATTACTGATCTTCGTATGCCTCATCAAGTAACTGCTGCATCTCTTCCTGAACTTCATTACAATATTCTTCAGTTGTCTTGGAACCATCCCTTACTGTATCAAATCCTTCAAAGAATTTGTTTAACCACTCTGCGTTTGGAGTATATGTCTCATCATTAAATCTTGAGTGATATCCATTCTGGTTATTTAAGTAGTTAAATAATACTTCATAATTATCTGGATATTTCAGTGTTCCATCATCGATTGCTTGTGCAAACTCATTTTCTGACATGGATACAAGGTTCGGAATCAATACCGAATTTCCTCCTTCAATACCTGACTCAAGCTTCATAGCCTCATCAGATGCAGACATGTAGTAGGCAAGCTTTGTAGCAAGAACATCGTTCTTTGTATTAGCACTTACACAGTATCCAACAGTTCCACACCATGCATAGGTCTCACCGGTTGAAAGTGTTGGGTATGCACAGAGATCCCAGTTAAAGTTTACAACCTCAGGATCCATGAATGCTGCGATATCCCATGTACCACAAGCATAGAAACCAACAGTTCCATCAATCCATCTCTGGTATACCCCAGTTCCCGCCTCTTGTTCAACGGTTGGTGTTACATGATATTCTGTTGTAAGAGCTACCATATCATCTACAGCCTCAATAAATGCTGGATCTGTAACGTTTACTGTCTTATAATCATCTGTAAGGAAACTTGTTCCATTTGAGTATATCCATGGCTGAATCATAAGAGTTGGTGCAAACGCACATCCCCACTGGTCAAGCTCTCCATCCCCATCTGTATCTTTTGTAAGAGCCTTACATACCTCAACGAACTCCTCATAGGTATATGGATGATCTGGATCTGGATAATCAAGACCAGCCTCATCAAACAAATCTTTGTTATATGCATAAGCAAATACGGAAGAATCGTGCGGTAAACCATACTGTCCATCCTCATACTCATATGCCCCAAGTGTGCTTGCCAAAATATCCGAAGTATCTAACCCCTCGCTCTCCAGAATTGGCTTCATATCAAGAACATATCCATTATCAACATAAGACTTTACATTTTCCGGCCCCATGTAGAATACGTCTGGAAGGTTTTTGGCTGTCATCATACCAGTAATGGTTGTGCCATAATCATCCTTAATACTAAACTGCGCATCTACGGTACAGTTGTTCTCCTCTTCAAACTTTTCGAAAAGTTCCTGATACATTTCCTGTTCCTGGTCGTTACCGTATACATAAATGCTAACGGTGTCCTTTCCAGATTTTTCTTTTGATTTTGCACCAGTATCTGTTGAATCTGATGCTCCCCCACATGCTGTTAGTGATGTTGCTAACATAGCTGCCACGATTGCGGCTGAGACGAATCTCTTTTTCATTAATTTCTCCTCCTTAATGAATCAACACATTGCACATTTTTGCTGTGCTTTATTTTTTGTAATTTTATAGTATCAGATTGTTTTAGTATTTTCAATACTTCTTTACTATTTTCTAAAAATACGTCAGTTGCTATGACAGAAAATCGCTATTCATATACTATATTTTAGTTATATTGCACAAGTTTTTTTATTTTTAGTGCCACTGTTTTAGTTTTATCTAAACTAAAAATTTAATAAAAGATAGACACCTTTGAAAAAACGTAATATAATAATCAAAAAATAAACATGGGGGTACTTTATGAACTTTTTATCTTCTGATTCTTGGTTAGGACGTTTTTTTAACCTTGTATTTGATTTGGTTATTATGCACGTAATCTGGATAATTTGCAGTCTTCCTATCTTCACAATAGGCGCTTCCACTACTGCTCTTTACTATGCATTTATGAAAAGAACAAGACGTGATGAAGGATACATATGGAAAAACTTTTTTCATTCTTTTAAAGAAAATTTCAAGCAGGCAACAATGATATGGTTCCTTCTATTAGCTATAGGAGCCCTTTTATTTACAGATATCCGAACCGGCATGGCTGTCACCACTAGCTTTGGGCAAGTTATCATTTTTGTATCATCCATTTTGCTTGTACCCTTTTTTCTGGTTCTTTTGTACATTTTTCCAGTACAGGCAAAATTTGAAAATACAATTTTTACCAACATAAAAAATGCACTTTTAATGTCGGTTGCCAACTTTGGATATACCTTGCTCATGCTTGTGATTATCCTGACTTTTGGTCTTTGTTTTATAGGCTCCAAAACTTTTATCGGACTTTTTGTTGTGTGTGGGGTTGGACTTATCACATGGATTCTTTCCAACTTTTTTATCATAATCTTCCGAAAATATCTTCCCGATGAATACGATGAGGACATGGAAGCTACGGGCACAATCTCAGATAGAATAGAACATTAAAATATCAGTGCACGGTTTCTTTTATCACAGAAAGAAAACGCTCCCCATATTTCGCAAATTTGTTTTCACCCACACCGGAAACATTCATCATCTCTTCTTTATTAGAAGGCACTTTGGCTGCCATATCAATCAAAGTCTTGTCACTGAAAATAATATAAGGTGGCATCTTTTCCTCTCGCGCAATTTCGAGGCGGAGTGCCCGAAGCTTATGAAACAATTGGAAGCCGGCTGAAGTCAGCGATTCCGTACCCTTTGCCTTCTTTTTCGGCTTCGAAGCTTTTTCCGGCAGCTTATCCTCGTCCGTAATTTTGACCAACACTTTTGTGCCAGAAGCTTTCAGGGCGCTGATATCGCCAAGCTTTATGACCTGATAGTCCCCGACCACCAGATAGCCTTCCATTACCATCTGTTCCAGCAGACGCCGCAAAAGTTTTTTGTTCGAGGAAGCTAGTACGCCGTATGACTTGTAGCCTGTCGCCCCGATTTCTTCCAGCCTTGCCGTCTTCGCGCCCACAACCGTGTCGATAATGATTGTTTTTCCATACCGGCCTTTGGCTTCAAAAACGCAGTTAATGATTTTCTTTGCTTCCTCTGTCATATCCAGAGTTTCAAATTCGCGCAGACAGTTGCCGCAATCCTCGCACGGTTTTGACGGGTTCTCCCCAAAATACTTCAAAATATAGTTGCGCAGACACTCTGTCGTATAGCAATACCGCTCCATCACCTGAAGCCTTTTCGCATCACGTTCCTTTATCGTCTCCCTGTCTGCCGGGTCGATATCCGCCATTTCCTTGTGCTCTAACAAAAACCTGTTGATTACAATATCCTGCGGAGAAAACAGCAAAATGCACTTAGAATCTAAACCATCCCTGCCGGCTCTGCCCGCTTCCTGATAGTAATTTTCCATGCTTTGCGGCATATTGTAGTGGATGACAAACCGCACGTTTGATTTGTCGATTCCCATTCCAAACGCATTTGTCGCAACCACAATACTGGTATAATCAAATACAAAATCTTCCTGCATCTGCTTTCTGTCTGCCGCACTCATTCCAGCATGATATTTCGCAACTGACACACCTTTTTCCTTCAAAAGCTCATATACGCTGTCCACATTTTTTCTGGTAGCGCAGTAAATGATGCCGCTTTCGTCCGGGTGCTTCGCTATGTAATCCACAATATACTGTTCCTTGCTCTTTGGCTTATCCACCTGAAAAAACAAATTTTCCCTGTCAAATCCGGTTACCATCGTGTATGGATTGTCCAATCCAAGTGTACAGACGATGTCCTCGCGGACGGTCTCCGTCGCCGTCGCCGTGAATGCACTGATAATCGGGCGCTTTTCTAATAGATTCACAAACTCCACAATCTTTGTGTAACTCGGACGGAAATCCTGTCCCCACTGTGAAATACAGTGCGCCTCGTCCACCGTTATCATCGAAATCGGAACCTCTTTTGCAAGATTTAAAAATCCCTCCGTCACCAGCCGCTCCGGAGCCACATATATCAACTTATATATCCCCTGCTTCGCCCTGCTGACCGTCTCGAAAAATGCGCTTTCCGACAATGCACTGTTGATAAATGCTGCAGAAACGCCCGCATCATTTAATGCTTTTACCTGATCCTGCATGAGCGAAATCAGCGGTGAAATTACAATTGTAATTCCAGATAATAACATAGCAGGAATCTGATAACAAAGCGATTTCCCGGCGCCGGTCGGCATGACTGCAAACGTATCTCTGCCTGAGAGGATGCTGTCGATTATGGGCTTCTGCCCCGGCCGGAAGGTGTCGTAGCCGAAGAGGTCTTTTAGGGCTTCTTCGGGGGTGTTGTAATGGGTTGGATGTTTAGGGGTGTTGGTCATTTTTTTATTTCCTTATATACTCAATATTTTATTAGTGTATTTTCTTTTCATTTATAATCCATCAATATCTAAATCTACTATCATCTTACCAATTTGCTGTTCTTTTAAAAGATAACACATATATATTGGAAGATATGTCACTGTTCCTGCCTTTTCTACATTGCCGGTGGAAAAAACATATGCTTTTTCTATATGATAATCCGAAACGTTCATAAAATTGTCTAACGCTTTATGCACCTTATAGGATTTTCCTGACTTAACCTCGATTGGGACGACTTTTCCTCCCATCTCTATCACAAAGTCCAGTTCACCCAGATTCTTCTTTTTACAAAAATATGGTTCAAATCCATTCGCCGATAACTGCTGTGCAACCGCGTTTTCAAAATGCGCCCCGTTGTTAACTTCCCCATTTTTATTAATTAATTCAACTTTTGTTTCTGCGGGATACGCACTTGTAAGCAACCCAATATCACTCGAAAAAAGCCTAAACACATTACTGCTTTTACTTGCCAAAAGGGGAATAATTGGGGCATCCGCATTATAAACAGGCAGCACAACGCCTGCATCTTTTAACCACAAAAAGCTATTTTCATATCTATTAAACTTTAGTTCTTTATCCAGCATTGTAAAAACAAACTTTTTATTCTGCTTATTTAATTCAGCCGGAACGATTTCATAAATAGATTTTAGTTTTAGCTTTTTATCTTCACTCTCATATTGCGTAAAATCCTCTTTGTATAGCGTCACAATGTCTCTTTGTATCTTATCAACCTCACGTATATCCTTCGTATCAATGTAAGTTTTTACAGCATCCGGCATTCCTCCAACAATAAGATACACGAAAAACAATGACAAAAGTTTCTGATGTATAAATTCATCTACCGGTCTGCAGGTTTCAAATTTTTCTTTCAACATCTCTAATGTTGTTTTCGATACGTGATTCGCTATCATAAATTCTTCAAAATCCATAGGATACATTCGCAAAACCGATAGATATCCAACCGGCGCAGATGCAATTCCACGAAGTTCTACCCCTAATAAGGAACCACTCATAACATATTTAAAGCTTCCTTCATCCACAAGAAATTTTATTTTGGTTACTATTTCCGGGCATTTCTGAATCTCATCAAAAAAAACCACCGTCTCATGCGGTTTACAATTCTCCGGCATAATCATTTTCAATTTAACCAGAAACTCCTCCGCACTCATTTCCGTATTCAAATAAGTAACCATGTCTGGCTGATCGATAAAATTTATTTCAAACTTTGCATATCCACTCTTGCTAATCTCGTCTCTTATAAGCCAAGTCTTTCCTATTTGTCTTGCGCCCGTCACCAGCAGTGCCTTGTTTGAATTTATTAACCATTCTTCTATTGTAATAGAGTCTTTTCTGTACATAAGCCTGCACCTCCAACTAAACAATACACCTTTTGCCCCGTTTTTTCAATTGTTTATGTTGTATTTTGCCCCGTTTTTGTAATTAATATGTATATATTTTGCCCCGTTTTTTCAATTGATGTAGTAAAAATAAAATCAGCATCAAATCTATCCATAAGTTCAATGCTGATTCTTTGTCTTTCCAACTCATCCTTTTTCCGTTACAACTTTTGTCTTTTACTGCCTTAATCTTAGAACCTTTTAATTGCCCCACAACTCTTCTAATGAATACCCTCTAGCCACGCAAATTGCCTGTAACACTTCAAGAACATCTGCCATCTTTATCTCGAACTAATTTGTTATATATTTTCATTGAATCCTCCTATGCAAGATTCCATATTTCATAGCCTTGTCTTCTTGCTGAATCGCATACCGGACACATATTTTTTTCTAAGATATTAGCAAAATCTGTTAACGAATTTGCCTTGCCCACGATTTTCTAGAAATCTCTACTTTATACAAATTCTTCTGTTGTCTGGTATTTCACATATTAACCTATATAAAAACGATAACACACCATTATTATTGTATTCTTTTGACAGGAGAGTTTCAAGAAATTTGTGACTGCTTGACATCCCTCATCTTCATTTTGTTCCTTTACATCACTTATCCAATATTTAATTGCATTTTTCCAAGTAAGTCACCGATTGTACAACTTAATGGTCCGTCTGACTCCAACAATGCATAATCAACTAACTTATATTCCGGATTCAATTCAAGTTTTTCAATCAGCTTTCCGGTATTGACCGCATCATCTAGTCCATCGTGAAAATTGCCTTCTGGCTCAATTTCTGCACGTTCTAGTGCTTCTTCCAAACTAAAATGCCTGTCCAAATGGAATCGTTGCGTAAATACCTCTTGATAATCTATCCACCGATTTTCGTCCATAAATATATTAATTTTGTCACTCTTTATATCCTTCGCCTTTATTTCTCGCAAAATTTGCAATTGATCCGAATTGCTCCATGCGTAAACTCTGTATTCTCTATCTCCAATCCAATCAACTAAATGTTCGAGTGCTTCTGTCAATTTTGGTGCTCTCTTAATTTCATAATTTTTTATTCCTGTCAATTTTTCTATAAAATTATCTAACACCCCATACTCAGGATTAACATATTGACAAAGTGTCGCAATTTTTTTGAAGCGTTCATCTAAAAGAACCGCTCCAATCTGTATTATCTCACTTGCATATTTGTAATTTCTTTTATAAAGTTTTTGAACTCTACACATTTCTAAATCTATCACTAAATAATTCATATGTACCTCCCGCCTTCTCAACTGTAAGTATTTTCTATCTATTCTTTCACGAAAAGTCAATTTTTCATTTTTACCAATCCTCACCAGCTTCATCCATCGCATCATCTACGCCATCTGCGTAGTCACTATCGCTATCATATCGGTCGTAATCATAATCTCCATCCATATAGATGTCATCGTAACCGTCATCATACGAATTATAGTTACCTGAAGTAACGCTTGATGTATGATTTTTCGTTCCATCACTATATGATGAATCACTTGATGTATAAGATTTATTTTCACTACTATAACTGTCCTTTGTCTCTGAACTACTCTCAGTCGTCTTGTTTGAATAAGAAGAACTGCCATTGGAATATGAATAACTACTTGTATATGGCTTATGTATATAACAATAGCTACTATTTGTTGCCTGTTTATTGTCACATCCAGATTTAATACACTTTGGTTCATTAGCCTCACTCACAGTGCCTATCAAATAAAAAATTGCTATAACTACAAGAAAAATTATTATTTTTGCCCCAAATGATGAATTCCCATTCTTATTACAATTATACATTGCCATATGCCCAACCTCCTATTTTCACTAATTAAAATAGCTTTTTCTAAAAAGTTTTCCTTCTTGTTACTTTCTATTATGCACTTCTCATGTCCTATAAACCGGACACATATAGCAATGTAATTAACTTTTTCATAATACAACCTAAACTGTTATCTTGGTTTTTAATAACATCCCCTGCTGCAAAATATACAATGCCCGCCTTGCACATTTTTACAGTATATCAAAAAAATCAAAAAAAATAGAACCCCTCACTCATTCGTAAGGAAGTCCTATTTTTCAACATCTTCTCTTCAATTTTAGTACAACTTCGCACCCGCCGGAATATGGTTATCCACCATCAAAAGATGAAGTTCTTCATCCTCGCTGTCCTTCTTGTTGTTGACTGCTGAAAGCAGCATACCGCAGGACTCAATTCCCATCATAGCCCTAGGCGGAAGATTGGTAATTGCAATCAGTGTCTTTCCAACCAATTCTTCCGGCTCATAGTATGCATGAATTCCGCTTAAGATGGTACGGTCTGTGCCGGTTCCATCGTCAAGTGTGAACTGCAATAATTTCTTTGATTTTGGTACTGCAACACATTCTTTTACTTTTACAGCACGGAAGTCTGATTTGCTGAAGGTTTCGAAATCGACAGCTTCCTCAAATAAAGGCTCTACCTTTACGTTGGAGAAATCAATCTTCTCATTTGCTGTGAAGAATCCGTTGTTGTCATTTACAGCAGCTTCTATGGAAGTGCCTTCGGAAGTCTTAGAAACCTTCTTATCAGAATCTAACGACTTCATTGTCGGGATTTCACATCAATTTAATTTACATTGACGCTTTTTCCTTTAATAAAGCCCTTTTCGGCTCATCAACATCGTTATAATAACACTTCTTTGTTGATTACGCCACTAAAATTTGTCGTACTTTTGTCGTATGGCACACATTTTGTCGTACTCAGTCAGTCCCAGTAGGACTCTTTCCTAAAATACATCTAACTTGTGTGCTAAATTTTGAATTGCTTCTTGCTTTTTGGTATCGGTAACTTCCGCATAAATATCCATCGTCGTTTCGATGTTTGCGTGTCCCATAATGGACTGAATTACCTTTAAGTTTGTTTCATTCTCGCAAAACCTTGAGCAAAAGGTATGTCGCAAATGATGACATGAGAAATGTGGTATTATCACAGGCTCACGATGTTCTTTTGAAGCCTTCACCACTTCTTCTGCATTGTACGCTTCATATATACGCTTGATTGCCCGATTGACTGCTTGCGGATTATGGACATTCCCAAAACGATTCATGAAGATAAATCCTTTCATTCCATCAATTTCGGTTTCATTAAACCCGTTCTCCTTTTGATCTTCCCACTCCGTCTGGAGCGCATCATAAACAGTATCCATCATCGGAATAATGCGTATACCTGCTTCTGTCTTTGGAAGGGATACCGCAAACGAACACATAGGGTGGTCTTTATATTCTCTGCTGTAATAGACTAAGCTGTGATTGATATTGATCATTCGCTTATCAAAGTCCACATCTTCCCACCTGATTCCGATTGCTTCTCCAATTCGACACCCTGTTCCCAACAGGAACTTAAAAAACGGTGCCCAATGATAAAATGTAAGACTGTTTTCTACATAGTTGATAAAAGCTCTCTGCTGTTCTATCGTCAAAGCGTGTCTTACACCATGATTTTTGCCTGGCTGCTTTTTAATCTGCGCCATAACTCCATCGCTCGGATTAACTCGAATAATGTTATCACGCACTGCAAGCTGAAATGTCGGGTGCAGGACTGTATGAATTGTTTCCAGCGTATTTATCTGCATTTCCTTTTCCTTCAGTAAGTGCTGGTAAAACTGCAACACATCTGAATACTTCACAGAAGCGATTTTCTTCTTTCCAAATCCATCTCTGATAAAGCGGTCATACATATACTTGTAATTTCTCATAGTCGTTCCTCTAAGTTCTGACTTCGTAGAAATATATCTGTCAAAAACAAAGTTGACTGTCGAATTACCCGCCGCATACGAATCCAATCCGTCCAGTTGATCTTTAATCAACTTTTCTTCCCTCTGCCGCAGCTCCATGATGTCCTTAGAATAAATGCTCCGGCGTTTTCCCTCCGGATCAGTGTATGTATAAACATACTTACCATCACAGCTACGCTGCGTTTCGCCTTTTCTTAAAACCCTTCCTTTGTTATCCTTTCTTGATTTCGCCATCTCGTCTCCTTTCTCAAGGAAAGAGATTTCGTACTAACTACTCAAAGGTTTTTCCATTGCATATTGCAAATCAATACCTTTTTGTAGCACCTGCGTTATGGTCATGTCATGTTTGGACGCATATTCTCTAAGTTTTGCGGCTTCTTCCTCTGTCAGTTTCAATCCTATTAAAGTCTTTTTAGGATTTTCCGACTTTGGTCTACCTGTTCTCGCCACAGCATACACCTCCATCCATTTCATATTCATTATACTTTCGGTTAAACCAAAAGTCAACACATTTTTGGTTATACGAAAAATCTTTCTCAAAACTCCAACTACCTATTTCACACGAAATGACTCCAGATATTGGTCAAACACATCAAGGTCAACCAGCACCATTCTGTCTATCTTCAAAATAGCACCTGCGTCTTTCGCAAGAGTCTGAAACTTATTCATTCCCATGCTATACATTTCTGCTCCTTCCTTATATCTGACTAATCTTTTCTTGTTAATTGCCTTTGGTATTCTTTGCATCAATAAGTCCTCCTTAATTTAAGCACACAGTTTTATCTGCTTATAAACAAATAGAATGTGCTTCTACATATTTATAAGCAGATAAAAACTGCATTACAGGTGGCAGGTCATTACTCTGCCCACATCGGTATCGCACCGTCATCCAAATTGACCGGATTTATCCGGAAGTATCATTATCAAAAATATGTATCTTTGCCCCGTGCAACTGCTACACATTTTGCCAGACATCCCTCGCTACTTACCTTAACTTCAATACCAGATTTCAGTATTCCTTCGTATGAACCTTCTCTATAAAAGAAAGCAGGTATCTCTTGGCGTGTCCGCATAGTGGCTCCACATATTCCACACGTCCTGTATGCAATCAATATTCAGTTGTCAAGGTACAGGGTGCATACGCACCGATCAGCGAATGGAAAGGGACACCGCTGACCGACTGCTATGCAACTTCAAAAGCCAATATTTTTGTTATCAGCTTTGTTTCTAATCTGCGACGTAAAGTTTCATCAACACAGTAATGCGGATTCCCGCACTCATCATAGAGCATTCTTGTAGACAGAGCTGCAATATACCCCTCGTAATGTTTCAAAACCTCTTTGATTGCTTCCACATCGCCGGAAGCCGCTGCCGCAATGATATGGTAAGGCAGCAACTTTGAACATTTATTTGATTTCTCCATTCCTGATTCCCTCCATAATCTTTTTTAATGCCTGGAGTGAGCTTACCCGGTGATGATGAATGGTACTTCTGACAAGGTTCATGTGCTTTGCGATCTCCGTATCTGTCATATCCAGAAAAAAAGACAGCAAAATAACATTCCGCTTCTTTTCTGGCAGATACTTCAATGCTTCACTGATCAGCTCGTCCTTTACCTCAATATCATAATCAAGGACACGAAATACCTCTGATTCTGCTATATAATCATCCTCAGTATTCAACCGACTCAACTCCTCCTGCGTTAGTTCCGAGAAAGAAACTTCATGCTTTTGCCGATAGCTTCTTGCCCGTTCATAGTCAATCATTTCATTCTTTAACAGGGTTTTACAAAAGCTGTCAAACTGTTTCCTTATTCTTAACTGCTTTTCGGAAGAAGATTGCTCCATAAGAGTTCACCTCCTTCCGCACCCATTTGGAACAGAGTGAAATATCTCCCTTTCACTCCGTAGCACGAATGGAAATATGAACAGCGTCGAAAAATCGACAACTTTTTGAAAAAAATTTTATGTATATAAAAAACGCCCTTGCAGGTACATACCCACAGGACGTTTCCTATATCCGATATTAAATTTTTACCACACAGTACAAGTGCGTATAGTGCACTTTCAATGATATACTTTGCCACATCTACGAAGATGCGACCTATAAAATTACCTTTCCACGCAAAATGCCGGACAGGTTCCTGATAACATAAAAATATCCTCTAAACTGTTCAGAACACATAACTCTCCCAAACATATTCAAAGGACAAAACAACGTGAAAAAACCTTTGAATACTGCGTTTTTTTATATGCAATATCCAAAGTCCCTACATTCCATTAGTGCATTATACCCCTTTTCTAAAGTGAATTATTAGTGCATTTCCAAACCAAAACGTGCACTATACACTATACATGGAGGTGCATATATGGCTAAAGCTAAGAAAATTGATAAAGACATGGGTTTTCGTCTTAAAAAGGCTAGACTGGATCAAAAGCTGACATACGATGAGTTATCAGAAATGTCCGGTGTTTCCTCAAGGTATATCAAGGAAATTGAAAATCATGGCAATATTCCAAGCCTTGAAAAATTGGGGCAACTGATTCGTGCATTACATATCTCCGCTGATCCTTTCTTTTATCCGGCAGCTCCAACTGACAATTTGGATTATCAAAGGCTGCTGGTCTATCTCTCACAATGTACGGAAGAACAGATAACAACGATTCTTGCCATTGTGGAAGCCTATCTTCGGACATATAACAAACCCACAAATTAGAATAGCAGAAAGATTTTGATTTTAACTTGATTGTTTCTGAATTATTCTGGAGAAAAACAGGGTGGAAGTTCCATGATTGGACGCTCCACCCTGCTTACTTATTTCATTATTGTATTCAATAACTCTTTTACCTTAACACTCTCTTTAACAATCCCAAGTCCGGCAAATATCTGTACTGCATCTACGATACCCTGATAATAGGCTCTCTGTTGTTCCTGAAAGTGTGCATGGTCTACAATATCCATATAATTTTCTAAAAAATTTCTCTGCTCTGCTGAAAGCTCAGATAAGAATTTTTCATATTCCCGGTTTGCTTTTTTCAGTTCCTTATCAGCTTTCTTTGTTTCCTCTGTCTGTATGGAATACTCCCGTTCGCCTGCATCGCTTCGAAGCTCCTCAAAAACATCAGATAATCTTTCAAATACTTCATTCATTTTGTGTCCACCTTTCTCTAAATAAGTATTGCATTTTACAGGCAGTATTATCAATCCTAAAATTTCTTACAACAATATTTTTCTGTACTTCATCTTTAGAAGTATATTATCAAGATTATTCCGTAAAATCAATCATGTGACACTTCATCTTTAGAAAGTTGGTGATGATATGAAAATTTACTGGAATAAAGAAAGCAATTCCAAAAATCTGATAGGTCAGAGAGTAAAGGAATTGCGTACAGAAAGGCAGCTATCGCAAAAAGCACTGGCAGAACAGCTCCAGCTTGCCGGATATGAATTTAGCGATTTGACCGTATTACGAATAGAACAAGGGACACGCTTTGTACCGGATTATGAAGTGGTTGCCCTTGCTGAATATTTCCAAGTATCATGTGAATATCTTTTAGGTGTCGGAAACGAAAAATAAGCAGTGATCTGTATTTCTTCTTTACAGACCGCTGCTTAAATTTTTGTTGAAACGATACCCAACTCCCCAGACCGTCTGTATATAAATTGGTTTACTAGGATTATCTTCTATCTTCTCTCTGAGATTCCGAATATGGCTCATTACGATATTATAATCTCCAAAATATGGCTCTTTCCAAACATTATCGTAAATTTGCTCCTTACTAAATATTCTACCCGCATTTTGAGCAAGCAATAAAAGGATTTCAAATTCTGTAAAAGTTAATTTTATTTCTTTATCCTTTTTCGTTACAGTACGCCTATATATATCTATCTCTAATTCACCATATCTCTGCACGTCCTTCGTACCATCAAATACTTGCAACGATTCAACTTGAGTATTAACATATTCTACCATATTTTGAAATAACTCTTTTTCGTCATCTTCAAAGGTTAATATCAACATTTTCCCATACTGACCACCACCTTTTATCCACCTTGTACATAATATCAATGAATCACTCAAAGCTGATTATTGGCTCAATTTGTTCTTTAATTTCAAGATATTTTCCTCAATTTTCCTAATCGTCTCCTCAAACACTTCATCACTCTGTCCTGAAGGATCGTCTAATCCCCAATTTTCTGCATACTGACTTGGAACATTTGGACAGCTTACATTACATCCCATAAAAATCACCACATCCGGTTCTGGAATATCTGTAACCAACTTGTTATACTGTGTCTGCTCCATATCTATTCCATGCAATTTTTTCATCATACGAACTGCATCTTGATTGATGTGGTCTTTCAGTTCTGTTCCTCCCGAATAACTTTCAAAAACGTCAGAAGCCAGCTTTTTTCCCAATGCTTCTGCAATCTGACTACGGCAGGAATTGTGTACACAGACAAATGCTACTTTAGGTTTTCCCTCACACTCAATCTCCGGCTTATAGGTTTCGTAGTCATAATCAATGTTCAATGTGCCATCATCACCATAATAATGAATTGCTCCCATTGGACATTTGTTTTCACATCCATGACAGCCATGCACACAACCATTCCCATAAACCACTTTCGGTTTATGAGTATCTTCATCCGGCTTATACACACCATGTTTACACATATCATTGCAGACCATACAGCCTACACATTTATCATAATCTATAACAGGATACCATCCTTTGCTCATTATAGTACCTCCAATAATTTTTCTCCTTTTATCTGCTCGCCACTCCATGCAATAACTGCAAATTTACCGTTTGTGTGTTGCTCTACCCGGTTAATCCATTCCACTTCACTTGACGCCTTTGTTTTTAACAAAGAATTTGAAATTTTTGCCTTACTAAATGATTGGTTGATTACCCACCAGTTCACATCAAGATTTGCACGCTCCAAATCTTCCTCCAAACGCAGAGCTTCATATACAGGTGTTGCTTCTGGTAGCGTTACGATGATCACTTCCGTTTCAGCACTCTTTAATCTTGGCAGAAGTTTTTTAACAGCTTCCAGTGTTTCACCCTTTGTCCTTTGGATTTCTTTATCATAACTTTCTGTCGATTCCAACAAAAGCAGGGTGTGCCCTGTCGGGGCGGTATCAATGACAACAATCTCATCATCCGCCTTTTCCACTATCTCGGCAAATGCACGAAATACTGCGATCTCCTGCGTACATGGTGAACGCAAATCTTCCTCAATATAGGCAATATCCTCATCCGACATATGATTCTCTTTTGCCTTATCAAGAACCTCTGTCTGATATTTCTTCAATTCTACCGCTTCATCAATATGGCTCATTGTAATTCCATCTGCTTCATTCAATACGAAATTAAGATGTGCCGCAGGATCAGTAGTCGCTAAATGTACTTTTTTACCTCTTTGGGAAAGTCCCATTGCAATCGCCGCCGCTATCGTTGTTTTTCCTACACCGCCTTTTCCCATTGTAAAGATGACTTTTTTATTATTTTTATCTAAATCATCTACAATCTTACCGAGAGAGAAAAACTGTTCTACCTGGACTTTCTTATTCGTCTGTACATATTTATCTTCTGTCAGCATTGCTCTCACATTATCAAGTCCTGTAATGTTATAAGCACGAAGCGGTATTTTATACTGTGTCAGGCTCTTTAATTCTTCTGGCATTCCATCTAAGGCTGCCTGCTGTTTGCTGAAAAACATTTCTGATAACTCATCATCATATTCTGCAAGTACACCGTTGATAATAAGTGCCTGATTTTTGATTCCCAATTCAGAAAGCTCGGCAGATGCTCTCCTTGCTTCCTTTAATGGTGCTTCTTCCGGTCTTGTTACAAGCAATAAAGTTGTATGCTTTGCATCAGCAAGTGTTTCCACTGCCTTTTTATATACTGCCTTTTTACTCTCCAAACCGGACAGTTGCCCCAAACAGGAAGCTCCATGTGTGCTTTCACTAATAAAGTTGCTCCATGCTGAAGGAAGTTGGAGCATTCTTAATGTATGACCTGTTGGTGCTGTATCGAAAATAATATAATCATACTGATTCTGTATCTCATCATCCGTAATAAAATTTGAGAACTCATTAAAAGCTGCAATCTCAATCGTGCAGGAACCCGAAAGCTGCTCCTCCATATTTTTGATAACTGCATCCGGCAATTTACCTCTATATGGTGCAATTACACTTTCCCTATATTCAGCCGCTGCTTCGATAGGGTTCAGATTGGCTACCACAAGACCAGGAACTTCCGGTATTGCAACTCCTTTATTATCAAGTTCCATTGAAAATACATCCTGTAAGTTAGAAGCAGGATCTGTGCTGATTAACAACACTTTTTTTCCCGCATCAGCCAATGAAACAGCCGTAGCACAAGCAGTAGATGTCTTTCCTACACCACCCTTTCCTGTATAAAAAAGGTATTGTGTCAATTTCATATTCTGCGGAGAGAAACTTTCCATCAGCAGCAACCTCCTTTACAACAGCAGCCATTTGTTTTTTTATCCTGCTCTGAAACTCCAAGTACATCTGCCGACAGTCCAAGCCACTCTGTAAATTCCTCATTTGACGGATAGTGACCAATCGCTCTAATTTCTCCTTCTACCAAAATAACAGGCAACTTATCTACACCATACCGATTTATAAAATCATTCACAACCTTATTGTCTACAAACGCCTGTGGCGCATTGGAAAGATTGAAACGCTCTACGATAATACCTTTTTCTTTCAGAGTATTCAGTACCGTCGAGATACGCAGTAATTCCGGATCGACACCTACTCCACAAAGTCCTGTTGCACAGCACATAGCTGGTTCAAATATTTCCATTTTATTCATAATTACAACTCCTTTTCTATTTTGACATACCATTCATATCACTGAAACTAAAACAACTATCTGCATTATCTGATGTTCCATTCATATTTATTATTGAATATCTATCTTTTGCATTATTCATGTTATTTATAGAGTAAACGCTGTTATCATCACTTTTTCCATTCAAATTTTCCCATGAAATCTTATTATTCATCCGTATACCTCCTAGTCAAACCATTTTTTTGTTTGATTAGCAATCTTTACAAGTAACAACATAACCGGAACTTCCGTAAGCACCCCAACTGTTGTTGCCAAAGCCGCAGAGGAAGTTGTTCCAAAAAGTGCAATCGCTACTGCAACTGCAAGTTCAAAGAAATTGGAAGCACCTATCATTCCTGCTGGTGCTGCCACATCATGTGGCAATTTCAAAATCTTACAAGCCACATATGCAATCGCAAATATCAAACAGGTCTGTATGATAAGTGGCACAGCAATCAAAATAATATGAAGCGGATTTGACAATATTACCTCTGTCTGAGAAGCAAATATAATAATCAGGGTAAGTAATAACCCGACAGTCGTTGCATTGTCAAACTTATGGATAAAAGTATCCTCAAAATACTCCTGCCCCTTACTCTTAATAACACCCACTCTTGTTACGATTCCTCCAACCAAAGGAATTACAACAAACAGAAATACACTAAGGAACAACGTGCTGTATGGCACTGTTACATTTGAAACACCAAGCAAAAACTTCACAATAGGTACAAATGCAACCAGAATAATCAAATCATTTGTTGCCACCTGTACCACTGTATAAGCCGGATTGCCGTTAGTCAGTGTACTCCAGACAAACACCATAGCAGTACAGGGAGCTGCTCCTAAAAGCACTGCCCCTGCAAGATATTCCGTTGCCAGCTCCGGTGCAATCAGTCCTTTAAACACTGTAAACAGAAATACAGAAGCAATCGCATACATGGTAAATGGCTTAATCAACCAGTTTACAATCCATGTAACAAACAATCCTTTCGGGTTTTTTCCTACCTGTTTTACGCTTTGAAAATCGACTTTCATCATCATTGGATAAATCATAACCCAAATTAGGATTGCAATCGGTATGGATATTCCTGCAATTGAAAGTTCATCAAGGAACGCAGGGACAGCCGGAAGAAATTTTCCGATCAATACCCCTACTACCATACACAAAATTACCCATACTGTAAGATACTTTTGAAAAATGCTGATTCCATTACTTTTTTTTACATTTTTACTCATGCTTACTCACTCCTTTACTATGATCACAGGAACATAGTTTTCTTGCTTTATTTTTGTCACTGGCTTCCCTATCGCTCTGAAAAGTTGGCAGTTTCTTCAATCCGTCCAAGAGATACAGCCACAATTCCTTATGCTCCTGCTGAAATGCCAAGCTAATGCGATAATACGTCCATAGTGCATCTTTCCTGCTTTCTACAATTCCACACCTTTTTAATACTGTCAGGTGTCGTGAAACATTGGACTGTGTAAGATTAAGCGTTACCTCTATTTCACAAACACATAATTCTGTATCAATCAGGATTGAAAGAATCCTAAGCCTGCTTTCCTCTGAAAGTGCTTTAAATATCTCTGTCAAAATATCCCTCCTTATTCGTATATGCTCATTTACTCATATAGTATGCTAAAAATGTGCCGTTTGTTACAAACGGCAACACTTTTTATAAATTTTTAGTATCCAAGTTTATGCAATAATTTTTCTACATCTGCTACCTTAAGTACCTTTCCCATAGAAACAACTTTCTCATTGACAACCAAACCCGGCATACTCATAACACCATATCCCATGACTTTCTCCAGATCGGTAATGTATTCTACTTCTACAGACAGACCTGTATTTTTTACTGCTTCTTTTGTATTCTCGTATAGCTCATGACAGGACTTGCAACCGGAGCCAAGTACCTTGATACTTACCAAAGAATCTCCCACATCATTACAGCAACAGTTTTCCGTTTCTGCATCCGCAGGGTTACTACCACAACAGCAACAGCTTTCTTCCTTTGTTTCCTCTACAGGTGCATTGCACGCACAGGCAGGCTCCTGTTCTTCTTTCTTCTTTCCAAAATTAAATAATCCCATTTTAAAGTCCTCCTAAATTATATTTTTATTAAAATGCTAACCAGAACATATAAAGTCCAATCAGCAAAATGGTTGTTCCCATTACAATCTTTAATGCGATTCCCACTTTGTTATACTTCTCATTACTACTGATTTTCTTAACAAAACTAATGGAAGTCCCTGCCACAATTACTAATGCACTGTGTCCGATAGAATATAGGAACATCAGCAAGATGCCCCAAATCAAGTTTCCTTTCCCCGCTACAATAGCAAGCAAAGCAATCAATACAGGTGTGGAACAAGGAGAAGAAAAAACACCACCCAATACTCCGGCAATAAATGCTCCAATAATCCCCTTTGCCTTACTCTTGGATAACAGATTTATGGAAGGAATAATCTGAAATATCTCCCATGTCTGTAAAGCCATAAGTACCATCAATACACCAAGCACCAAATACCAAATCTGTGAAGAATTACCCATTAGTTTTCCTGCCGATGTAGCAATCAGCCCCAAAGTAATAAATGTTACTGCTGTTCCCAATGCAAAAATTACAGAGTACCTAAAAGCTTTTTTTGTATTCTTCTCGCCGACACCTCCCACATAGCCAATAATCAGAGGAATGTTGGAGAGGGCGCAAGGAGTAAATGATGTTAATACACCGGCTAAAAGTGCCAGAAGCGGGGCAATCCACATATTACTTTGGATAGACTGGGCAATCTGATTTAACCATGTGTCAACCATTATTCTACCCCCATTTCCTTTAATATCTTACGAAATTGTTCTTCCGTCAATCCCCCTTGATGAACTGTAAAAACGTGTTCCCCACTTTTTCTGTCACTATACATCACAAATTCTATTTCCTGCTGTAATTCATCACTTGGAACAAATGGTGTCCCCTCTGCATTGAATAACACTTGCGTTGGAATAACCTGAACTGGTACATTGCCCGCTGCATCCTGGTATTTCCATACATCTGTAAACTTGATAAACGCTTTTCCTGCAAATTCTTCATTCATTGCTTCCAACACAGGAGCCATCTCTTTACATGGAATGCAACTGTCAGAACCATAGTCTGCGATTATCGGCAGCCCATATTCTGATAAACTTGCAAAATCAATCTGCTCAGTTGCATTCAAGGAAAAATCTGCACTCTGCAATTCTTCCGGAATATCCTGCACCTGTTCATCACGATTTTGATTATCTACTATATTTTCTTTTTCTGATGAGTTTTTAATAACCCACATACCCACAACAACCGCAACGATCATAAGTGGTACAATTATTTTTAATATTAATTTCTTTTTTTCTTTCACTAACAACTACCTCCACAAGAGGTCGTGTTATCACACTTTTTTTCCTTGCCGTTATAAAAACGTTTGAGATTCTCAGGAAGTACATAAGTATCACAGGAATAAACCTGCTGAAGATTCAGATTATCTAAAATTGCACTTGCCAGCATCTCTTTCGTTGGTACTGTATATGTCTTACCCTGATATTTAAACACCCGGCAATCTACATCTGTGCCAGCAATATCACTACAGCATCCACAATCTGACTCTAAAACACTTCCGAATATATCCTGTCCATTGACAAGAATTGTAGGGGAAGAAACGAAATGATACTGCTCCGCAATCTGTGCGGTTGTCATTTCATGCTTCTGATAATCAACTGTATATCCTGCCAGTTCTAATGCCGGACGGAGAACTTCCACCACTTCATCTAAAACAGTATCCGTACCGATACAGCGTTCACAGATATTCAAATCAAGATACAAATACTCAATACTCAATTTTTTGCAAGATTCTGTATCCGACTCAGAAGAACAGCAACAGTTTGACGCCGCACTCATATTGCCAGTATCTCCAACATAAGAGATTGCGCCAGACGGACATTTTTTCTGACAACCATGACAATGGTCTATACAGTTATCTGGATTAACTACCACTGGGACTGGGAATTTACTCTTGTCATAAACACCATGAGGACAAAAGTTCACACAAGTACCACACTCTACACAAGTTAAAATATCTACAACAGGATACCATTTTTTTACCATATTCTACCTACCTAAATTAACAAATACTGAAACGCATTGAAGAAATATCCAACAATGATAATTCCTATCGTGCAGATTGCAATAAATATTCCTAACAGCTTCGGTTTTACTGCTTTCTTTAACATAATCATCGACGGCAGAGAAAGTGTGGTAACACCCATCATAAAGGAAAGTACAACACCTAACCTTGCACCTTTAGCAAGCAGAGCTTCCGCAATCGGAATACATCCAAATATATCTGCATACATCGGTACTCCGGCAATCGTGGCAATAATAACTCCAAATGGATTGCCTGTACCTAATACCTTGACAATGATCTCCTCCGGTATCCAATTATGAATAAATGCGCCAATGCCAACACCAACAAGTACATACGGAGCCACCTTTTTTGCTGTCGAAACAACTTGTTCCCACGCATATTTCAGACGATCTTTTTTTGTAAGTTCTTCCTGCGGAACATCTATGGATTTACCATTCCGAATAAATTCCTCTACCTGATTTTCCAAGTGCATTTTTTCGATTAAAGTTCCGCCAGCAACCGCAATAACAAGACCGACAACCACATACACAATAGCTACTTTCCAACCAAAGATACTCATAAGGAGTACAAGCGAACCTAAATCCACCATAGGGGACGATATGAGGAATGAAAACGTAACACCTAAAGGAAGTCCCGCACTGGTAAACCCTATGAATAATGGTATTGATGAACAGGAACAGAACGGAGTTACTGTTCCTAGAAGGGCAGCTATGATATTCGCCCATATTCCCTTAAATCTCCCTAATATTTTCTTGGTTCTCTCCGGTGGAAAATAACTTTGAATATAGGAAATCATCAAAATCAGGAAGCCAAGCAGTACCATGATTTTTATTGTATCATAGATAAAAAACTGTATGCCTCCACCCACCTTACCACTTGTGTCTAGTCCGGCTGCTTCCAGACCACTGCCAATGAGTCTGTTCAGCCATTTCATTCCTAAAACTTCATTCTGGAAAAAATCCCAAATATTTTTTAACATGACACTTCTCCTTTCATTCATGTATCTAAATATTCAAATCTTTCTATATTTAATGCAAACAATTAGTCGTGCAAAAAAGTTCATTAAGAACTACCCTTTACAACACGACTTTTCTTCTGTTCCACCCGAATGATTTGCAAAGTAATCTAAGCATTCTCTAATTTCTTCTAAACCTTTATCAGAAATAGAATAGTGCATCCACTTGCCTTCTTTTCTTCCAACGACAACTCCTGAATCACATAATATTTTCATATGATGTGATAATGTCGGCTGGGTAATCTGCATTTCTTCCAAGATACTGCAAGCACACCTTTCTCCATCTCGTAGCAGCTCTAAAATCTGCAATCTATTCTCATCGCAAAATGCTTTAAACATTGCCGCCATTTTTTTATTATCCATAATTGCACCTCCATTCATTGAAGTTTATCTATGTGTAATTATAACATCGCATTGAAGTTTGTCAATATGTTTTTTTGCTTTTTCATCTCTAAAAACTAGATTAGCAAGCACTGCCCCTGTCATGACACATGGGCTGAAATTAACTTTTATGCCACAAGCATAACCCGTAAATTTCCATAGGGAAGTATCCCTAACCCTCTTTGAATTTTCTTTCAATTCCTGCCGGAAGTTCTTGACCTTTCCTTTTGCTTTTGCTACAATTTTTCTTGGATAATTCTATCCAAAAATCGAATACACTTTGAAACAAACTGTTGTAAAACATCGAACATTTTACAGCAGTTTTTTTGTACCCAAAAAAGGAAGGAGTTAAAGAAATGGCAAACAGAAAACGCACTAATCCGGTGCAATTCTATCTCGATGATGACGAGCAGTATATCCTGGACGAGAAGTTCAGAGTATCAGGCATGAAAAGCAAGTCCGCCTTCTTACGAAAGCTCATTTTGTATGGCTATGTCTATGACGTGGATTACAGTTATCTAAGAAATTATAATACGGAGCTTGGACGTATCAGCTCAAATTTGAACCAAATTGCCAAGCGGGTAAACAGCACCGGAAACATTTATCAGGAAGATATGGACGAAGTAAAGGAGTTGATGAATGAGGTATGGCGTACACAAAAATCCATGCTATCAAAGCAACCGTTGATAAAGCGATAGACTACATCTGCAACCCCGAAAAGACCGATGAAAAAATGTTCGTTTCTTCTTATGCCTGTTCTCCGGAAACCGCAGCTTATGACTTCAAATATACTCTCGACCACTGCCGGGAAAACAGTCCCAACAAAGCCTATCATCTGATACAGGCTTTTGCTCCGGGAGAGGTTGGTTTTGAAGAAGCACACCGCATTGGAAAGGAACTTGCAGATAAACTTTTAGAGGGGAAATATTCGTATATTGTAACCACCCATATTGACAAAGGACACGTTCATAATCACATCATTTTTTGCGCTGCTGACAACATCGAACACAACAAATATCACGACTGCAAACAGTCCTATTACCACATCCGGAATCTGAGTGATGAGCTGTGCAAGGAACACAATCTTTCCGTCATCATTCCGGGTGCGCAGCGTGGCAAAAAATACAAAGAATGGCAGTCCGACCAGAACGGTTCTGCATGGAAAACGCAGATCAGAAAGGACATCAATTTCTGCATCAAGTCGGCTTCCACTTACGAAGAATTTCTGCTTCTGATGAGAGCCAAAGGGTATGAAATCAAAGGGGAAACTTTTGAAGAAGGAGCTGCCAAATACATCTCATTCCGCCCTCTGGATAAAGAGCGTTTTGTGCGTGGCAGTGCGAAGTCTTTGGGTAAAGAATACACAAAGGAACGTATCAGGGAACGCATCGAAAGGAAACGGGAACGAAAGGCAGTGATCCAGAAAAAAGACTACTCTGCCCGCAGGCTCATTGACACCTCTGACGAAAAATTTCAGAACAGTCCGGGACTTCAAAGGTGGGCTGCCATTGAGAATTTAAAGACTGCCGCACAGAGCTATAATGAAGTCGGCTCCCTTGCAGAACTGGAACACAAAATTGCGGTGAAAACCGAAGCCGGAAAGTCTGCAAAACAGAGCGTGGTAGAACTGGAACACCGTATCAAAGACCTTGCGGAAATCATCAAATATGCACAGCAGTACAAAGACAACCGCTCCTATCATATTGGCTACAAAAAAGCCAAGAACCCTGACGCATATTTCCGCAAATTTGAAAGTCAGATTATTCTTTATGGCGGTGCCAGACGTATGCTTGAACAGGCGGGCATAAACTTAAAGGGCTTGAATGTCGATAAATTAAAAGCTGAGTACCAGGAACTGATGAAGCAGAAAAGCGAGCTGACTTTCACCTATAAAGATTGTGAAAAGGAAGTGCGTGAGCTGAAACGGAAACAGGAAAATCTCAATCAGTATCTTGGGAAAAATATGCCCACTACTCAAGACATAAAGAACAGGCAACAATCTCTATAAATTTGGTAGTATGTTAACCCATTTTATAGTATAATCAATTCACTACTTAACAAAGGAGCAATCTATTCATATGCTTACATTCATAGACGAAAGTGGATACCCTCGCCCTACAGATTCAACCAAGAATCCTATCCTGCTTGGTGTCTGTATCCATGAGAATGATATTAAACCGATCACAAATCAGATATACAAATTAAAAGATTCCATTTACGGAAAACAGGACGAAATAAAGTCTACAAAACTAATTCGTGAAGCAACTATTACTAAGAATCGTACAAATAATAAAGCGTATGTTGAAGGCATGGTGGACATCATTACCTCTTATGACGCTGCTATTTTTGCCATAATTATGGACAAGCCAGATGAACCAATTATTGTTCCAGATAATCATCTTCCAAAGCAGTATTACCTCCTTTTAAAAAAGGTTGAATTTTACTGTAACCATCATCACTATGGCAAGGCAATGATGATATTTGACGAGGTACACGAAGACGCTGATCGGAAAATTGCCGAAGCAATTACTGGTTTTTTATTCAAAACTAAATTCGGGCGTTCTTTCCATCACATATTAGAAATGCCCTTGTTTGTCAGCTCCGCTGTAACTCCTGCAGTACAGTTCGCTGATATATTTGCTGGTATCGTGAGACATTATTATGAAAATGAACTTGACCAAATAGAACCGGAAACAGAATTTCAGGAATGGCTTGTAGAGCTTTTTACCAAATTACATAATCTTACAGAAAATAACTTCATCCCTAAATCACATTATCTGGAGTATGGATTTCAGAAAATGGGTAAAAACTTCTCCTATCCTGTAAGTGAAAAATTTACTACTTCCGATAATGATGAAAACCTTTTAGGTGAAGATATTTCTAATGATTTATCTGAATAATTTTTTGTTTGACTTCATACAAATATGGTGTATAATATTATTAGAGTCATATGTTGTTCCGTCCTGGAGCTGCGTAGGACTCGTAATATTAACAAAAGTGTCGCACTTGCAGTTTAGCAAGTGCGATTTTCTTTTATAAAATTAAAACATCTTTTTTATATTTTGCATAAATAAATCTAATTCCTTTCCTATAACCTGATAAGTTGGATTACTACTCAAATATTCAACTATAAGCAATGCTGCAATTAAAAAAACAATCCAAACACCTAAATATAATTTTTCTGATTTGCTTATGGTTTTTTTCATTTTATTCAGACCTTCATCGTTACCAAATGTCTCTAACAAATCATCTTCCGTCAAAATATCCTTATAATTCAATTTCAATTGTTCGTAGCTTTCATATACCTTTTCTATTTCATAACGTGATTGAAAATAGCATATAAATAAGTATACAAATGAACCTGCCAAAACACATTCAACCAATACTGTAATTTCTCTTGTAAAAAGATTATTCAATGGTTGATCGGAAACGATATTTGCCAATATAACAGAAAAAATAAAACCAAAAATAGCAATAAGATTTGATTTAAATTTATCTAATAAACTTGTCGCATATTCCCCTGTTTTCGATACTATATCACTTATGAACTCAGCCACCTTATTCTTTAACTCCAAATAGTCTTTTACGTTATCTTTCAAATACATATTATAATTAGACTGTATTGAAGCCATAACTTTATCATCAATTTCTATTATAGAAACATACTTGCAATGTAAACTAATAACATTTCTAGCTATTATCGCCTTGTCTATTGGACTACCATCTGTATATATCCAATTATATATTCTATATAATACTTTATTGTCCGGAATATTATTTATATCGCAACAATATTCCATTGTACGCTGTCCATTTATGATGCCTTTTAACTGCCTTCCATTTATTGATGAAGAAGTGGCAATAAAACTAATAGATAATAGCATTGTAATTTTCTGAAATAACTCAGTTAGTGGATTACTTTCATAATTAATTGTTATTTTAAAATCATCTGGTAGTACTTCATAGGTGTCAAAATTATAAAAATATGAAACTTCTTTGCAACTCTCCATTCTCTGTTTTCTATTGAATTCTGAATTTGTAATCTGGCTCCTATATGGTACAAAAAACATTGTTTTTGTAGCAAACATTGTCATCGGACTGTAAACATCAAAAACCAAAAACGTTGATACCTGACTCAATAGACCAGAAAAAGCTATCATAACTTGTTCTATTGATAACATTAAAATATCTTTTACAAACTCATCATACGAATAAATAGAAAAATGATTTTCCTCTACTTTTTTATCAATGCGCAACTTAACATTAATAGTTTCATCATCAAGTGTATTTTTTAAAAATGTTTTATACTCTTCCTCTCCTTCTGTTTTTGAGGAAGAAACCTCAAAAATCCTCTCATTTTCATCTTGTAAAGTTATCTTAATATTATCCCTTTTGGGAATAAAATTGATTATATTAAAAAAATAACTATAATCTGGCGCATTATTTAAATCAAAATTAAAAGAGGCTTCATACACTTTCATTCTTTCGGAAACAATTATATCTCTTATTTCTGCCAAACTAAGTAACTCTGCAAGCATACTTCTACACCTCCTTTTATTTTATCATTCATCTGAAAAAAGTTTATATGTCAGATCATTATCCGTTTTAATCCTTATATATCTATTTCCATCTGGTTCCCTATATGCCTTAATTGTATCGCCAAAATCATCTATAGCATCCGTTATTTTTAATTGAACTCCTTGGCAGACATCATACACTTTTCTAATACGAGCATTGATAACTGATGATACTGTATTAAACTGTTTATCAAATTTATGTTTTTCTGGTAATTCTCTTATCTTTTCAATTACTTTGTCCATCTTTTCTTGATCTAATTCTACCGGATGATAACTCTCCAATGTATTTTGTATCATGGTATCATAATCTATATAATCATTGGACTTAAAATATGCTATCAAAGAATTTCTGAGTAATGTATGATCTCTAGGCGCAATATTCTTTACATTTCTATTTAATGCACTATCTATTGCACGAAATGCTTTGTCTGTGTTTGTTTCATCACTCACAACTTGGTCTAACTCTAAAAAATTATCATACCAATATTTTGCAACTGTATTAGAATAAACCTTTGCCGAATAACTATCAGCGTTTAAATTATCAATTTCAAAAATACAAGACTTCCAAAGTTTTTTCATATCTTTTGAAAAACCAGATTTAAAACTAAAATCAGAATCATCCACAAAATCTGTATGTTCTACTTTTGCAAGCAGATACGTATACTTGTCCTTGTCCTCATCGTATAATAAAGCTTGTATTAAGCTGCCTTTTTGTACATTTGTATTCATATGCACAACAGTAGTTTGTGCCTCTCTTTCTTTTAAAAGTAATCTCTGTGCAATAAAATCAATTTTTCCTGTCACATATTCCTCGTCAATTTGATTTCTGACTATATCTAAAATACAACTTATGACTTCAGTATTAGCTGAACGAGTTTTATATTCACGAATAGAAGTATTACCATTTATATAAGTAATCAATTGACTTACATATTCAGAAAATGTCTCTGGAGTTTCTCTAACATATACAGCATTATTCTCATAATCAATAATTCTAATGGTTTTAATTACTATTTCCATGTGTAACCCTCCTACTGATATTTTTTATCATTATATCACATATTATTAAAGTCACAAACATAATCTTAATGATACATTTTAGTAGCTCTCAATATGTTCTGCAATAAAGGCAGCCAGCAATACCGCCAACTGCCTATCCTACCTACATTTCTTCTGCCGCTTCCAAAGATACTTCTGCAAATTCCTCATCGGTCATGCTCCGGAGTTTTCCCAAGACCTGCTCAGCAAGCTCCACCATATCGCTGTCCTTTATGTGCGGCATTACCTGTCTGATGTTCTCAAGCATCTGCGTCCTGTCCTGTGTCTCAAATACACACATGAAATTGATTTCTTCTACTGTAAATTTACTCATCATTTTACATCTCCCTCTGTGATTTTTTATCTTTCTCCGGCGAAGTATGTTCTGCCCTATCCCGCTGTTCGATAACAGCCTTTTTCTCCGCCAGCTTCTCCTTAATGGATATTCTGCCTTTGGACTGTTCCTGTTCTTTCTTCTCCGCTCCGTTATTGAGAACATTGTCAATCTGATTATAATTCTGCTCGGTCAGTTCCTCCACCTTTGCGAGTGGCTTGTATTCTGCCAGCTTGTCAAGCAGCTCCTTTGCCCTTCTCGCAGTCTGAACCGCTTCACTGTCATCAATCTCCACACCCTGTCCGAAAATGTCTGTAATGCCCTCTCTGACGCCTTCAGAAATGACCGCATTGAGAAAGTCATTCAGATACCCAGTATTTCCGCTTCTGATGTCCTCAGTGATGTTGGCAACCTGTGCTTCCCTGTTATCAACCGTATCCTGATACTGATAGGTGTCATAATCATAAGAAAACTGGTCTATCTCCGTAGCAAGGATAGCCGCCTGCCACTTCTCCAGCGAACCACGCACTTCAATATCCGGCAACTTGTCAATCAGCTCCTCTATTACCTCGATTGCTTTCGGATCGTCTGTTATGTCCGGTACATAATCCAAGACCTCCAGGTCAATGACCTTGCCGGAGAGAATATCCATTTCCACGTCCTCATAACGCTCAGTGCCCTCAGTGTGTATATTAATGCCGATACTCGTAATCCCATTCATGCGCTCTGGTGGTATGCTTTTCCACACAGTGATTGCTTCCTCCACACTTGCGATATTCTCATGGAACTCTCCCAGACTGTGAAATTCGCCGCACTCTGCAACTGTTAAGGTAACGGTTTTCTCCGGTGTGGCTTCCACCGCAGACGCTTTCTGCATTGCCTGTTTCTCTGCAAGATAGCTCTCCACTCCCGGAAGATAGGTTGCAAGTGTTCCGGTCTTACCCTCTGTGATAGGATTGATGTCAACCTTCACACCGCCAATCATAAGACCGTCCTCGTTAAAAGCATTGAACAGATCATCTTCATGCTCCCTGCCCTTATACTCCACAACCACATCCAGATCGGAGCCTGCTTTCTCCAGTCCTCTGCATCTGCTTCCGGACACCACCACATCCACAAGCTCAACATCTATCTTATACTCGTCAATCTTGGATTGCAGATATGCCCAAACAGTCTGCTCTATATCGTCCTGTGTCTGTCCGTTGATTCCGTTAAATAATTCCTCTGTCTTTGCCTTGAAATCAGCAACAACACTGTCTGCTTCCGGTACTTCCGCCTGGATACGCTCATTCAACTGTTCACGCTCCACCGCTTCTGTTTTCTCCATAAGCTCCTCATAGTCCACCGGAATACGCTTATCCTGTTCTGACAGTCCAAAGTCCTCCAGAACGTCCTTTAACGCCGCATGAATGGAAATATCAGGATTGTCATACACGCCACCGTCAATCAGCTTGTAATCCGCATCAAAAACGGAATAATCATAGCCCTCCGTACAGGTCTGTATGCTGACATATTTATCTTTTATGGAAAATGCCATCTGATCCGGCTCCTTTACCTCAAAATACGGATTGTCCCACTCCGTAATCGGTACATTTTCCTCGATGTGCTTCTGGTTGGCAGTAGGCATTAACTTTTCCATCTTGCCCTGTTCATAGAGCGTATCGAACCGGCTCATATAAAGGGAAATATCATCAAGACCGCCCTGTTTCAACTGATGTTCAAAACGCCGCTTCACAAAGTCTTTCACTTCCTCCGGTGTCATATCCCGGTGGACTCTTACCTTGTCGATGCCGATGCTGTCACTCAACGTCTGCAAATCGTCCATGAAGTGCTTACTTTCCTTTGCTTCGCTGCTGTGGATAAAATCAAGGGACAAGACATTTTCGTTATTCCTTACATGGATCACATCAAATTCAATGCCATGCACACTGACACCAAAGGTTGTCCTTGCCTTGTCATCGCAGTACTGTGCATCTTTGCCACGATAAGCCTGAAATGCTTCCATTGCTTCAGAAATGCTGTCAAAACGCTCCAGCTTGCTCCTTTCTGAGCTGTTCTCTGCCCATGTGCTTAAATCCGCAATGACATAGTAGGATACCTTGTCATTTTCAATGTCCATGTGCTTCTGAAGCTGTCTTGCTTCCATGATGCGCTCAAGCTGTGTCCTTCCGTTTACCATGTAGGAACCGATGTTATTTTCTTTATTGAAAGGCATATTCGCCATTTCCCGCTCTGCTTCATAAAGGGCAGCCGCAGCTTCCTCATAGGTATCGTAATGCACTCCTGCAGGTGTGATGTCCTTGATCTGGTTTTGTAAATGCAAAAGTCTGAAATCCCCATCCGCATACGGATCGTCAATAGCAAAATAATTCTGTTCCAAGTCAAGCGTACTGACCTCACGCCATTCGTTGTAATTGACAAGGAACACTTCATTTTCCCTGCCCTGTTCATCCTGTGCGTGTTCCTGTGCAATCTCCGAAAGGATCTCCGCCGTTTCATCAATAACCGAAGCCTGTTCTTTTGTATGCTCTACCATAAGCTCCCTTGTAAACTCCGGCACTTCCCTGTAACCAAAGGAATCCACATAATGGCTTGTGTTCTCTCCGTTCTGATGAAGCACCACCACATCGCTGACAGAAAGGGAATGTCCTCGAAAATCTGCCGGATGAGCTATATTAAAGCGGGTGTAAATATCTTCAAGGCTTGTGCCTTCCTCTAACGGTGCGATATAAAGCAGTTCATAATTCTCCTTTGTGACCGCAATGCCCTTGCTTTCAAGATAGTCCATTCCCATAAAGCGAATATTCCTTGCTTCCTCTGTATCTTTGAGCTGATAAATGCCAAATCTGTCCTCACTGCCAAATAGAAGCTGTGCTTCCCTGTTTGCAGGGCTTTCCTTTCGTTCTTTCATATCCACAAGCTCCTCTGTATCGGTATTGTAGCGGACATCAAGGTGATATTCTCCAAATTCTTTTGTATCTTCATTGGCAATCTCAGTAGTCCATGCCCCTTTACTCTCCAGATATGCTTGAATACTCAGCTTATCGTCCTCACTCATGGCTGAAAGAATGTCCATAAGTTCCTGTCTGTCCATGCCCACAACACTCACAAGGCTGTATTGTGTCAGATCATCATTCTGTATCAGAAGAATACTCTCCTTATTCTGCTCCTGCTCCACTGCCCTGTCCTTCTGTAACTCTGCTAACCTGTCCTCAATGCCTGTGATCAGCTCCGAAGCGGTCTTTCGTATGGTATCAAGGGAAGATTTCAGTTCTTTCATATCCCGGTCACTGCTCCATCCGGCAATATACCCAAAGGAATAGTCCGATGTATCAATACCGAAATGCTGACATACCGTATAAGCAACGCTCTCTGCTTCCACTTCCTTTGTATTGCGGTCTTTGTCTAAAACCTTATCTATATCCTGATTCCGTTCCCAGTCATGGAGCATTGCGTGTGCCACCTCATGGATAGCGGTTTTTACGGTCTGACTCTGGCTCATCCCCTCCTGTATGGCAATCCGGTGGTCGGTGGTATGGAAATACCCCTTCACATCCTCGTCTATATCTTCATAGGTAACAGGAACCGGGGCAACCTCCGTAAGTGCCTGCATAAAGTCCTCATAGTCCTCCACGCTTCCTGAAAGCTCATTTACCCCTATGTCCGGCAGTTCCTTTCCGTCCGTCTGTGACACATCAAATACCGGAACCACACGAAAGGCGGGTATCTTAATCTCCACTTCCTCCGTAATGGGCATTCCGTTCTTATCAAGCATAATCTCTCCCGTTACCGGATTAAGTTTCTCCTGTTCTTCCTTAATCTTGTACGGTGCTGGAGCAAGGATACGGATACCCTTTTCCCCTTTCTTAACGTGCCTGTCAAAATTTTTCTGCCAAGCCTTGAATCCAGCCACTAACGTAGCGTCAGGCTTTTGCATTGCGATTAACATGGTATTGTTAAAGCTGTAATTATGAAATTTTGACATAGTATTCAGATAGGTCTTGTACTTCTCGCTTTCAAAAAGCTCCTTGATTCCCTGCTCCAGCTTCTCCGTTATTTCCTGTACTTTCTGTTTTTCTGTTTTAGCGCCTGCCATTGTATGTCCTCCTTATCATAAAAACAGGAAAAAGCAGATAGATTGCTACCTGCTCTTTCCATACAACTTTATAAACTTGCTTCCTGACTCTTGGTCTTTGATTTTTCCGGTTCTTTCTTCTGCTGTTCCGATTTCACTTTCATCTGTGACAGCTTTTCTTTAACGGACACCCTGCTCTTTTCCTTATCCTTTCCGGTATCCAGTCCGGCACAGACCTTATCCAGCTTCGCTACTGCACCGTCAATCCACTCCACCTGTTTCTTTAAGGCTGAGATATGCTTCTTAATAGGCATATTCAATACCCTTGTAAGGGCAACGCCCTCTTTTTCGTCCGACACTTCCTTTGTGCCTTTTCCGGTTAAGAGCCTTCCCACGTTGGCTACGCTGTTTCCGATCTGCTTGAGCTCGTCCCCAATGCTGTCTATTTGGTTGGCGGTCTTTTCATAACTGGTAAGCACATCAACCATCTTCTCCCGGCATCCGGAAAGCACCGACTTCACACTGGAAATTCCTTTCTGAAGAACCCTGTTCATTTCCTCTTTTCCCTTTTCCTTAAAGGCGGTTACTGCCTGTGCTGCGGTGTCAATCAAATGGTCTTTCAGTTCCGATAAACGTTCTGCAAGACTGCTTACCTTCTCCTGGAGGTATGACACCTTATCCAATAGCTGACTTTCCGCTGCTTTCGGCTGGCTCTCCTGCATCTTTTCAAGCTGCTTTCGTACTCCCTGCAGTTCGTCCACCATAGCGGAAAGCTGTAACTGCATCCCGGCGATATACTGCAAGACCTCCATAAAGTCCTGTGACTGCTCTTTCATGTCCTGCTGTCCCATAAGCTCCATGAACTGCTTCATAACGTCCATTTCCTCTGTGTTCTGTTCTTTCTTTGGTTCGTTTGCTTCCATCGCACCCTCCTATAAACTTTCCTCTTTTCCTTTGCTCTTTGTTACTTCCGGTTTCTCCGGCATCTTCTGATCGGATATTTTCTGCTTCATCTCTACAAGTTTCTCCTTGACGGATACCCGCCCTCTGGAACCGTCTGCTAACATCCGTTTCTTGTCATGCTCTGCGATACGTTCCGACATAAGAAAACTTGCAACAGGCTTTAACGGTTCCTCAGCCACCGCCTGTATATCTTCTGCCTTGTCCGGCTCGCCCTCCTGTGCCTGTGCGCTCCGCTCTCCGGTTTCGTCCTCCGGCTCATCATCTCCCATATCCAACGCATTATCGCCCTTTTCGTCCATATTAAGAAGTGCATTTAACTCTGCAAGGCGCTCTAGCTTCTCCGCCAGTTCCTGCTCCTGTGCAAAAGGTTTTGTGACCTCCACCTTTGCGGTTTCAAGCTGATGTTCCACGTTGGAAAGCTTCTGCTCCACGTCTGCCATTTTCCCGGTCATTCCCTCTAACGCATTGGAAAGTCTTTGCAGATTTCCAAGCGGATCGGCTCCGATTTCCACCTCATGGCTCAGACTTCCTTTTAAGCTGACCGTAAACTTTGAGAAGAACGAGTCAAAGGACACGCTCATCTTAAAGCCCTGAAATTCTCCGATTGTGACCGCCATGTTTGGCTGTTTGGCACTCCGGCACATATCAATTAAAGCCGCACCCGCTTCCTTTTTGTCCGTATAGGTACGGTTGCCTATCTTCATGGAAAAAGCGTCCTTATCCACAGGCTTATACGCCGCATAGGTCTGAATGTCCGTCCGATACCCTTCAAGCCTTTCTTTTAAGGCTGTGATCTGCATCGGGTAATGCTTTGCGATATTGTCCTCCAGACGGTAACGCTGGCTTGTGTGGTTCGCCTTTAAGAGCTTCAGTTTTGACACCTGTATGTCTAAGTCCATCTTCTCCTTGATGTAAGGGTTTCCGGTTGCAAGTGCCTTTACCTCCGCATAAGAGAGCGCCGCTTCGTCAATGTCCTCACAGCTTCGTACCGGGGACTTGCTCGTCATGATCTGCCCGATAAACTTCTGCTTGTTCTCAATGAGCTGCCATGAATAGCTGTCGAAAGTTCCTTCCGTCACATACCGGAAAATCTTGACCTTATCATTCATATTGCCCTGTCGTAAAATACGACCTTCCTGCTGTTCAATGTCAGTCGGTCATTTTTTGCGGACAGTTCATACATGCTATCCTTTTCTGTTCTCTGCTCCTGCGTTTGCTCTCGTTTGATTTCTCCCTCCGTATCTTCTTGGCACAAGCAGGACAATACCTTGATGCACCAGAGCCCGGGACATATTCAACGCCGCACACCGTACAATTTTTAGCGGGCATTGCTGCCCACCGTTTTGTAGGTATGATATGTAATTCATCGACAAAGCCGATGAATTTATAGTAAATCTTGATTTCCTGCTTCACTGTTCCGTCTGCCATCTTCTCACGCTCCGAAACAAGTATCTTGTCTATGAGTGCGTTTATAACTGTTGCATCCAGTTCTTTTAAGCCTTGATAATTTCGGATAAGGGCGAGGAAGTCACGGATTCCCCGTGATTTCTCGTAGCTTTCATTAAGAGTTTCCGTCACCTCTTTCAGCCTTGCTTCAATTTCAAGCTGCTCTTTCTGGTATTTCCCCGACATCATCTCAAAATTCCGCTCGGTAATACGCTCCATGACCTTATCCTCGTAGAGAGAGGAAAACAGCCTGTCCAGTTCCGCAAGGCGTTTGTTCAGCTTCTTACGTTCTTTCTCTAATGCTTTCGCCCTGCTCTGGTCTGTTTCCGTGAGCCGCTTTTCTATGGCCCTGACCGCCTTTTCATCATTCACTGCCATATCCGCAAAACAGTTGATGTCGGCAAGAACGGCATTGAATAAATCCCTTGCTTCTATATTGTGGGCACTACACTCGCTTCTTCCGTTTCTTGCATAATTATTACATGAATACTGTACACAGTCGATAATCTCTGGGCGTTTCCTCCTGTGTACGTTCATTGCCCGCAGAGCACATCCGCAGTCCACACACTTGATAACGCCTGCAAAAATATTTACAAATCCTCCCTTGTTCTGTGGAAGCCTACGACTTGTAATAAGCTGTTGGACAATATCAAATTCCTCCTGCGTGACTATTCCCTCATGGGTATTGGGTATCACTTCCCATTCTTCGGGCAGCTTAGAGGGGCGTTTCTTGCTTTTCATATTGGCGGCAATCCGTTTGTAGCCTACAAGATTTCCCGCATATATCGGGCTTCTTAAAATGCTCCTCACGCTGTTCCCACTCCAAATATAGCGTTTGTCCTCGTTCCCCTCAAAATGACGTTCAAAGCCTGTTTCGCCACGCTCCGCCGCATAAGCGGCAGGGCGTAGGATATGCTGTTTATTAAGATGTCTGCAAATTTTGGCAACTCCATTCCCTTTTAATGCAAGGTCGAATATCTCTTTTACAACATGTGCCACTTTATCATCTATCAGCAGATGGTTGTGGTCGGCAGGGTCTTTGATATAGCCATAAGGGGCGGTAGTTCCCATGAATTTCCCCTGTTGAAACCTCGCCCGATATGCCGATTTTATCTTAACAGATATGTCAGCGGCATACATTTCGTTTAAAATGTTGCGGAAAGGCGTGATGTCCATAGCAGATTTATTCAAGGTATCTACGCCGTCATTGACCGCTATATACCTCACGTTATGCTCTGGGAAGAAAACTTCCAGATATAACCCACAATCAAGATAGTTTCTCCCCAGACGGGATAAATCTTTCGTAATCACGCAGTTTATCAGACCGCTTTCAATGTCTTTTATCATATTCTGGAAACTTGGTCTTTGGAAATTTGTACCAGAATAACCATCGTCCACATACGTTTTTGCTATGTGCCATCCCTGCTTTTTCACATAATCCGTGAGGATGGATTTCTGTGTCGCAATGCTCGCACTCTCGTTATCCGTACCATCGTCTTTAGATAAGCGGCAATAAATGCCGACTAAATAGATTTTCTTTTCTTCTTTGATTCCTGCCATACTGTAAAACCTCCGTATCTGTCCTATCTGTTTTCATGTCCCATTGCGTACATTCTAAGCGGACAGCCCCTCATTGTCGAAGGTGTCGCCCTCGGCAATCTTCTTCCGAATATCCTCGGAGATAATCGGGACAAACGCTTCTGTAACGGTCTGTGTGCCGACATATTCACGGCTGATTATCATCTGCACTGGTGCTTTTGGCACGATACGCTTTCTCTTTTTATCTGCTTTCTTATCCTCGCCCATACTTAAATCTTCCTTTCCAGACAGGGCAGGGAAGAGTTTGGAAATGTCCCCGCCCTGCCAATCAGATACCATTAATCCTCGCTGTTTAATTCTTTCTGTAATGCTTTAAGGAGTGCCGCCGCTTCATCAGCGTTCAGCGTGATTCCCTTGCCGCACTTTTCACGGTTCGGGGAAAAGCTGCGGATGTCATACTTCGGCTCTTTCCCATTCCATGAAATGAGATTGATTTCCTTTGTGTAGCCACTGTCGCCCGTAGACAATACTGCGATTTCCTTTACGATTTCATACTGGATTTCTCTCATTCTCCATACCTCAACTCTCTGTATTTACTTCCCGAAAAAAGAAGATTAGCGGCTGTCACGGTTGCGTTTCCTCTGCAACTCACGCTCCAAAAGTTTGATGATGGTTTCCTCCATCTGCTTCGGCGTTGTGTTCTTCGGAAAGTATTTTTTCAGCTTGCTTGTGTTGATTTTCAAGGTTTCTTTCTGGTTGCCCTTTTCCTCCGTCATAATCGCAAATATCGTATCCATGTCAAGCCGCCCGCTCTGGCTTAACTGTTTCATCCGCTGTGCCTGTGAGAGTGAGGGCGTTGCTTCTTCGCTCTCCATCGTGGCAAAGAGGTTTTCCTGCTCGTCTTTCTTCAAGAAGGACAGTTCCACCGCAGGCGTGAGGGCGATTTTCCCCTCGTCCACCATCTGCAAAATCGGCGGTATCAGTTCCGTCAGGCGGATAAAACGCTGCACGGTCATCCTGCCCACGCCGAAGCCCTGTGCCACCTTGTCGTCCGTCCGCAACTTCGTCACAACTTGTGACGAGGTTAAGTCTGTGCGGAAACCCTGCCGCTTCATGGCTTCGGATTTCATCTTGTAAGCAAACGCCCGCTCCGATGGCAGGATATTCTCACGCTGCAAATTGCTGTCTACAAGGGTGATGATGGCTCGGTCACGGTCTAAGGGCAGGACAAACGCAGGCACGGTATTTATCCCTGCAAGTTCAGAAGCACGGACACGCCGCTGTCCTGCAATCACTTCATAACCGTCCCCGTCCTCTTTCGGGCGTGTGATTATCGGCGTGACAATGCCAAATTCCTTGATGCTTTCCGCTAACTCTGACAGTGTTTCATCTTCTGCCACATGAAACGGATTGTCGGGGAACGGGTACAAGTCTTTGGTCTTTAACACCTTAAAATCCTGTTTCTTCATTCACATATCTACCTTTCTTTCGCTCTGCTTCTATGATTTTTCTGCAATTCTTCCAACACTTCGGGCGGTATTTTTGACAGCAGCCGCCCCATCTGCTCGTTGGTTCTCTGCAATTCAAATATCTTCTGATTCGCTTTCTGCACCTTTAGTTCCTGCTCGTACTTTTCATCACGCATACGCCCCGCATAGTCTGATTCCTGCCCAATTCTCTCTTTCAAACTGTCGATATACGCCTGCTGTTTCCCGATTTCCTTAGAGAATTTCTCCACGTCTGGCAGCCATGCAGAGAGTAAATCTAACGCTTTATCCCTTTTCTTCCCTGCGTTAAAGGCGTTGATGTCGGATAGGGCAGACACGATTTCTTCATACTGTTTATCAAGCCTGCCGCCTAATTTATAGAGCCATGTGGGGACGTGTTTCCGCTTGGTTTCCATTGAGGACTGCCCCCGTTCAAGCTGATTCCACCGTGAGGACATCCGCTCATGGTAGGCGGTCTGCCACTCGGATAATGATTTCTGGTTGCCTAAGATAGCTTTCGCTGACAGCTTATTGTCTGGCGTAATCGGCACAAAGCAGAGGTGCATATGGGGCGTTCTCTCGTCCATATGGACGACAGCGGAGAGGATATTCTGCTTTCCAACACGCTCCGAAATGAAGTCAAGAGCCGTCTGGAAATACGCTTTTTGTTCTTCGGGCGGTAACTGGTTCATAAATTCTGGTGAAGCTGTGATGAGCGTTTCCACCATCATCACGCTGTCTTTCCTTGTCCTGCACCCCGCTTCGGCTACCATGCGGTTAATCTCTTTCTTGTAGGTGTACTTTGGTGGTGCTATGAGATGGTAATTGTTTTTAGAGCGTTCCATATCTATATCTGGGTTGCTTTTGTAGGCTTCTTTCTTCCGCTCGTTGTGGCGTTCACAAGCCGCAACGCCGCCCGCTTTTCGTTTCTGGAAACGCAGGATTGCATAAGGCATAGGCGGATTCCTCCTTTCTTTCGGCGGGTGACCGTCCTTTGGGGTGACAGCGGTGACGGTGGTGACAGCAGTTTTGGGATACCCCCTGCCGACTGCCGCAACTGTCACCCTCACCCCCTGCATGACGGTCATGTCGATGATGACGGTGTTTTTGGGATACCCCCCTCGCAAGAGCCGTCACCGTCATGCCGCCATTCTTTTATCCGAAGCCGTAAGGCGTAGGATAGCAGGGCACAGCCCTGCCTTAAGGGAGTCCAGAGGGAACGTCTGGCACACGACTTTGCAGGGCAAAGTGTAGTGTGTTACACCCTGTAAACGCAGTCGGAAAAATCGGAATGATTTTTCTGACCGCAGGGGTGGTTTTACACGACCGAAAAGGGCGAGTAAATCTCACGCCTGCATTTTGCGTTTACGGGGTGTTCTCCCGTAGGGATGACAGCGGCAGGGTATCCTAAAATCACTGTCACCACCGTCACTGCTGTCACCCGCAGGGCAGAGCCGCCAGCTTTACATGGCTTTAAGCGTCAATGACAGTAACAGGGGGGTATCCTAATATCGCTGTCACCACCATCACCGCTGTCACCCGCCCTCCTTGCAAGGGCAATCCGCCTGCCGTCTTTCCTGCGGCTGTACTGGTAGCAGATACGGTTCTCGCTTAAAAATGTGGTGCGGTATTCATTCAGCCATTTCGTAATCACCGTGGGTATGGTTTCCGTTTCCCCCATAGCGGCTAACAGTTCCGTTGCCGTGCCTATCCATTCTTCCTTATCCCTCATAAAATCCACCAACCGAAAAAGGACATCTGGTATCGTTTCTTTCGCAAGCTGCTCCTGCGTTTTCCGCTCCACAAGCTCCCAACGGCAATCACGGAAACGCAGCGTGTATTCCTGATAAGGCGTGTCCCTGCCCGTCACATACAGCTTGGCGGTGTCAGACGCACGTTTCTCCTTTTCCAGAACAAAGGTAGCGTCCGCACTCCCCGTTAATCCTGTCGTCCCAGACACCTTGTTGAACACGTCGCTGTCATTCTGCTTTCGGATGTGGTGTACGACAATGACCGCCAGAGAGTGCCTGTCGGCAAAGTCTTTGATGAGGGAGATGTCCCCATAGTCGCTTGCATAGGCATTGTCTTTTGAAGCTGTACGGACTTTCTGCAAGGTATCAATGACAATGAGCCTGCTGTCTGGGTAATCTTTCAGATAATCTTCAAGCTGCACGATAAGACCGTCTGACAGCTTGCAGCTTGCCACGGCAAAGTGGAGCCGCCCGCTTGCTTCGTCCGTCAAACGAAATAACCTGTCCTGTATGCGGCAGAACGTGTCCTCAAGGCAGAGGTAAAGCACATCGCCCTCCATTGTCGGCATATCCCATAAAGGGATTCCCTGCGACACGCATAAGCATAGCTTCAGCATGAGCCAGCTTTTGCCTATCTTCTGTGAGCCGCAGAACAGCGATAAGCCTGTCGGGATAAGGCTGTCCACCACAAAGGATGGTTTCTCAAGCGGTTCATAAAGGAGCGTTTCGGCGTTGACTGTCTGTAACTTCTGCATGGCTTTCCTCCTTTCGGGCGGTGTCTTTGTTTTCGTTGCACATAGGCGTTGACCTCCTTAAAAATAGATTTACTCCCACGGAAAAAAGTGAGAGTATGTAATGCCGCCAATCCCACACAAATAAAAAACAGATTTCTTTTTCGGGCGGTGTCGGTCACGGTTGGAGATATTTCTTCAATTTCCGCCTTTACTTTCTCCTTTGCAATCGCAACAGATTTCTGTATTGCCGAAGCGGTGCAATGCTCCATAGCGGCGATTTGGTAAAAATTGAACTCATACTCGTAGTAGAGCAGGAAACGCCGCCTTTGTATCTCTGGAAGGCTCCCAACCGCCTTATAGAGCGTTTCATTCCGTTCTTCCTCAACCATGCGTTCATCAAGGCTCTTAGGCACACGCAACGCCCGTCTGTAAAGGGTTTCGTCCCATACCTCGTTAAACTCCCTGTGCCGCTCGTCCCATTAGAAAAGATTCCTGTTCCTGCGCTCCATCTGCCGAAACTCCATAAAGAACTGTTCCGACACTTCCAACTCGTGGGATTTGCCCTGCCCGTCCTTAAAGCTGATAAAATACCTTGTGCCGCTTTCCGTGGATTCCTCCCGAAGCGTGTATGCCTTAACCCTGTATGCCATCCTGTTGTCCTCCTGCAAAAAATGAGTGAGGGGATTTCCATCCCTCACCCAGTAGCCCGCAGGATGGCAGGCTGTTTTAGAAGCTATAAAATTTTCCGCAGCTTCTTCCGCAGATGGTCTAACCTCGCATAGATGGCACCAGTCGTCAAATGCACAAGCGGGGCAATCTCCTTTGTGGAATACCCCTGCATTTTCAGCAGGACGATTTTCAAGGTACGCCCGTCCACCGTGACTAATACTTGATAGAGATTTTCGCTCTCAATCTCTTCCAGTAACTCCGCAACCGTACCCACTTCCGCCTGCCGCTCCCTGCCTGCCATGTCCTCAAGATATTCCGCAACGTCATTCGTCCATCGGTAAAACCGCCTGTTGGAATTGAAGTCTGCCCTGTCCGCCATGCGTATCTGCTCAATGGTCGCTTCATCAACGCCGCACTCACGCAGCAGCTTTTCCTCCGCTTCTTTCCAGATACGCCATTTCCTGTCCTCCCGTCCGTGGTTGTATGCCATTCTTACTTCCTCCAATCAGAATTGATTGAGAGGGCAGAGAAAAGCCCCCTCATCTTCCCAAAGGAAAAAACAAGGGGGCTGAACGCCTTAAATTTTAATTTTCTATTATCTTTCTTAGTTTTATTAGGATTCTGGCTTTGCGTTTGTTTACAACGCTCTGGGTTATGCCCAACCTCGCCCCGACTTCACGCTCGGAAAGTCCGTCAAAAAAGATTGCCTGTATCAGCTCCTGTTCACTATCCGACAGCAAAGGCAGGGCGGCTTTCAGCCTGTCCACCATGACCGCATTGACAACGGTTTCTGCAATGTCCACCGCTTCATCAGTGATAAAGTCCAGAGGATTCCCCTCGCTGTCCGTAAATCCGTCGAGAGATAGCAGTCTATTCTTTGTATCTAATTTTTGCAGATAACGCCACCGTTCCTTGTCACGGTAGAAGTCTGTGTATTGCTCCCTCACGACTTCAAGCAGACAGCCTTGAATGGGGATAAACAGCTTGTCCATATAGGTCTGGTCGGATTCCCTGCAACGGCAGAACTCCGTGTAGGATAATTCCACATAGCCGCCACTTTCTCTGATATATACCTTTCTTGGTGCATATTTCACCATAAATACCTCCCATCTGAATTTTTGAAATGTAAAAAATCCAGATGGAGAGGCGGAGAACGACACCGCATATCAGAAACAGCCCTACGGCACTTTCCAACAAAAATCGACAAAAGAAAAACCGCAAAGGCTCTGTGACCTTTACGGTTATAGGAAATAGTAATTCTATTGTATGGAGATTGTACTTCTACTTTCAAGGTGAGAAGTACCGTTGCACTGGCAGAAATTTTTTTAACTGGTTTCCTGCCGTTCTCTGATATGCTATGTATTGATAAATTTTGCTTCGTATGAGCAGATAGATAACTGCCCGAAAAAAGGACATAAAAAAATCCCTCCAAATTTAAAAACAAATTCAGAGGGTAATTTAGGGTATAACAAAATAACCCACCCGAATATCGTTTTTTTTATTTGGTGAGTTTGTTCTTTCAAATACGAAACAAATGCTCATGTACGGTAAAGTATCACAAGAAAATTATGTCGAATTGACAGCCGCCTCCGCTATACCGAATAAGGAAATAAAGAGTCCTCAAATTTTGCGCTACTAAATGAAGACGAGCGGAAGTAATCTCCCGCTCGTCAGTAAACTTAACTATGCCATATCAATCCCGCTTCTTTCCCGCCACCGGCACTAAGAACAGCGCGGGCAACAGCAGGAAAGCGGTACAGACCAGCCCCCAGGGTATGGACACCTGCTGGGCTACCAGCCCCACAATAGGCCCGCCGATGATCTGCCCGAAAGAGTCCAGCTGTCCGCTGGTGGAAAAGACTGTGGCGCGCATTTTCTCATCCACATGGTCGTTCATCCAGGCGGCCAGCACAGGCTCCTTGATGGTGCGCATAAGCCCCGCCAGCAGGAACACCAACAACATGAACCAAAAGCTCCGCCCCACCGCGAAGAGAACCAGGCACAGGATATACCCGGCGCTGGTGGACATGACCACACTGGTTCGGCTGACAGTCCCTTTTTTCTCCATGCGGGCGATGAGCAACTGAGAAGCCAGAATACCTAAGCCGCTGCCGATAAGACTGATAACACCGAACCAAGTGACGCTGTTCAGCGGCCCGATAACGGGTATTACCGTGTCATCCAGAAAATGAGCGGTGGAGAGCCGGTCAAAGCCTTCACTGGCAAGTCCCCCGCATAGTGTGATTGCTAAGAGCGCCAGCAACACAGGTGCGCCTTTCACAAAGCCCAGGTTGAGCTTGAACAGGCAGACAAAGTCTTTAAGCAAGCCCTGCCGTTCCTCAATAGCAGGGGAGAAGTTGGTTTCTGGCATGATGCGAACCAACACCAGCCCCAACAACAAGCACAAACTGCCCCCCAAGATGACAGGCATTTGCAGGTTTATGTTTCCCAGCAGTGTGCCCAGCACCACGCCCAGAACGCCGCCGATTTGCCCCATTTGACTGCCCCGCAGGAACACCTTGTCTATGGGTTTGTCCTCTTCCTCCGAGGCAATCCACGCCTCCAGAGCGCCGGTGATGAAGGTATCACCGCAACCCCAGACAACCTGGGCCAGCAGAACCGGCGCGAACCACGGTAGCGCACCCTCCATCAGAAAGCCCAGGCCGTAGAGGAACATTCCAATCAGCACCGAGCGCCGACGGCTATACAAATCCGCCACCACACCGGTGGGTATCTCGAACAGAAAGCAGGAGGTCTCCAGAACCGTCCCTACCAGGACAAGCTGGAAAGCATCCAGCTGCACCACCTCCAGGTGGTACACGATGGAAAGCACTGTGGACATAGAAACCGCCAGGGAACAGACAAATCGGAACAGCAGGTAGACAGAATATGCCTTTGAATTTTTAGCAAACATGAAGTTACATTCTCCTTTCAAATCTCATTTTATATGACTTTTGCAAGCTGTTAAGCTAACTTGTTGAACATATGCCGAACCTTATCTATACGGCTATTCGGGCGGCGGGGTTGGCAAATAAATTTACCAATAGCTGGCTGGTATCCTTTTAACTCTGTCAAGCAGACTCCCTGCCCATTTGTGAAATAAGTTAAATCGTTCCTGTATTCTTGAATACATCTAGCAGGGATTTCTCCTTTCAGAATGACCTCGTCATTCTTTATCTGAGTACTTACAATATCTGCACAATACCTTGGAGCATCATGATACGCCCGTGAGAGATATTCCTGCGGTGCATAAATTTCAAAGTGGAGATATGGCTCTAATAGTTCTGTCCCTGCTTTTTTTAAAGCCTGCTCCAATACGATAGGGGAAAGCAGCCGAAAGTCTGCGGGGGTACTTACAGGACTATAATACAATCCATATTCAAAACAGATTTTACAGTCTGTCACTTTCCATCCATACAGCCCCTGCTCGCAGCCATAAAGAACCCCCTCCATAACCGCATTTTGGAACGATTGATTTAAATATCCAAGTGAAACTCTGCTTTCATACTGCACTCCGCTTCCAATAGGGAGCGGCTCTATGGACAACCCGACAGAAGCCCAGAAAGGATTTGGCGGGACTTCTATGTGGATGGTATATTCTGCTTTTCTAAGCGGTCTTTCCATATATATAACAGTAGGCTCTTTTATTTCTGCCTCCACATGATATTTTTCCTCAAGGATGGCACAAATGACTTCCATCTGCACATTCCCCAAAAAAGAAAGTATAATCTCATGCGTTGTAGTATCCACATAATATTTTAAAAGAGGGTCGCCATCTGAAATTTCTGTAAGTGCCCCAAGCAATATTTCCCGCTGTTCAGGTTTCTTTACTGCAATCGTTGTTTGGAGCATAGGGAGAGGATTTTCAATAAATTTTCTCTGCGGCAACAGCATTTCGTTCCCCAAAATACTGTTTAGCTGCAAAACATCATTTGGTAAAATTACAATATCACCAGAGCAGGCTGTATCGGATGGATATAATTCACCGTTTGTCGGAACACACATCTCTGTGATTTTTATTTTCTCTTTTTCAGATATTCTAATAACATCCCTCAAATGCAATGTTCCGCTATATATACGCACATAAACAAAACGCCGCCTTTTCTCTGAATATTCAATCTTAAAAACCTGCCCGCATAATTCAGATTGACCTTCAGGCGTTGATGAATAAAATTTACTGGCAATCACTTCTATAAGCTGCCGAATCCCCAGATTGTTTTTAGCGCTTCCGTGATAAACGGGAAATAACGTTCCGTTTTGGAATCTCCTGTTTTCTTCCTGTTCCAGTTCTGACATTTTAAACGGTTTCCCTGACATATATTTCTCTAATAGTTCATCGTTTCCCATAATTACCGCATCCCACTGTTCCATATCGTCATTGTCCGTTACATTTATATGGGGATGCTGCCCAACCTTTTGCTTCACTATAATTTCCGAAGAAAGCTTTGCTTTCATTTCCCGATATACCATTGGCAAATCAATCCCCTCTTGGTCAATTTTATTGATGAAAAAGATTGTCGGAATCTTCATTGTCTGTAGTGCATGAAACAGTATACGGGTCTGTGCCTGTATGCCATCCTTTGCAGAAACTAATAATACTGCTCCGTCTAAAACGGATAAAGAACGGTATACTTCCGCCAAAAAATCCATATGGCCTGGCGTATCTATAATGTTGACTTTTACATCCTCCCACTGAAAAGATGTCACTGCTGTCTGGATAGTGATTCCCCTTTGACGCTCCAAATTCATTGTATCTGTCCTTGTTGTGCCTTCATCTACGCTCCCTGGTTCTGCAATTGCACCACTGGTATATAATAAACTTTCCGTTAATGTTGTCTTTCCTGCGTCAACGTGAGCCAGAATGCCTATGTTAATTATTTTCATGTGATTTTCCTCCTATCAACACCCAAAAAAGGGCATAAAAATACCCAGTGATAAATACTCCTATCACTGGGTAAATAACTCCAATAGCCCCAAAACACTTATATGTTTTCGGGCATATAAAATTACATGATAAAAGTATTCTTAAACTGGGTACAAAAAACTAAGCCCCATATTAAAAGTGAAACGGGACTGCTACTTTTTGTTCCCACTATCAAATTGACAGTTTATTTAAGAATACCTTGCCGCATATTTATTAACTCCTTGTATAATACTGAATCTAATTATATTCCTTAACCCTTTATTTGTCAAGCTGACAAACTAAAGCAGAAAAAGCGGCAGGATTTCCCCCTGCCACTAATCATCTGTTTATGCAAAAATAATTTCCTTTTCCACAATCTCCCTCGCACAAGCCCTTATGTTATTGAGGCATCCTGTCCATTCTAAGGCGTTTTCTGCCTTTAGCTGTTCCGTTATGCCCTGTGCCTGTTTCATACCCTCTATGAGCCTTTCAAAGCGTTCCTGTGCCTGTCTGTTGATGTCGGCAAGGTAGGCGTTTAGCCTGCCGCTTGTAAGAAGATTGGTGTATGTAACTTTACGGTACTGTTTTAGATAATCTAAATGCCGTTGCCCCCAGATGCCTATTGCCTGTTCTTCTTCGGCGGGTACAGTTAAGCACGGTATCAAATAATCCCCTTGCCTTTCGTATTTGCCGCCCAGTTCCTCAAATAATGATTTTGCCATTGTCTGTTACCTCCACATTCTTTTTTATTTTGAATGTCCGCAAAATCCGTCCTACATCAGTCCTACAGTATGTATCACATAATCACATGGCAGATTATAGGCTTTTGTTATCTTTGCTTCTCCAGTCTCACATCCGTTAAGTATCCTGCACTCTGCCAGAAGTTCCGGTCCTGCTGCTCTGTGAATTGCACCATCTACACCACCTCCACCAAGAAGTGAATTGTTAGCTGCATTTACGATTGCCTGCACATCTGTTACTTTTGTTATGTCACCTTTTATCGTCTTAATCAAATACATCTTTCTTACCTGCCTGTTTATTATATTACCTCTGCCCCAAATGGCATCAGAGACAATTTTGCAATTTTGAAAAACTGCTTTCCGAAAGGAATTCCGATAATTGTTATACAACATATCAGACCTACCACAGCATTTCCAACTGCCATAGGAATTCCTGATACAATCAGCCAGATAATATTTGCAATTAAGCTAACTGCACCGCCGCCATATACCACTTCTTTTCCAAACGGAAAAAATGCCAAACCTGCAAACTTAAAGCACTGTAAGCCTATCGGTATTCCTATTATGGAAATGCACCACAGGCAACCTGCCAAAACCCACGACAATCCACTCAACAATCCACCACATATAAACCAAAGTATGTTTCCTAATATGCTCATATCAATATTCCTTCTCTATCTCTCCATCTATTCCATACATTTTCTTGAATGCATCAAGGTCTGCCTGATTTTTAATCAGCATAACCTCCTCTATCTTACCTGTATGAATGTCCTTAAAGCCTGCAACCTGCTCACCATTACATATGCTTGCCTTGATTACCGGTTTCTTATTTTCTTTATCATATGTCTTTATAACTGTCTTTTTCTTAAAGAGTCCCACTCTGAGCACCTTCTTTTGACTTTGCTATCAGTATAAGTTTTTCAAAGGACTGTCCAAAACGTACATCATCATCTTCTGTACGCTTTCTCGGTCCTTTCATATGATTCTTATGAGAGCTGCGTCTTGCCTTCTTGTTAAGATGTCGTTCCATAAGCATCTGATCTATGTTATCATTCGTATACCACTTGCCAGATTGGTGAATAGCATATGCACCTTTTCCAAGAGCCATAGCAGCGACACCATAATCCTGAGATACTACTACATCCCCTTTATGACAAATGCTGATCAGTTTATAATCTACTGCATCTACTCCTGCACCTACCACAATCACATCGCTGTAATCAGAATGCAAAATGTGATTTGTATCACACAGCAATGTGGTGGGAATATTGTATTTCTCTGCTATTGTCTCTACAATGTCCACTACCGGACACGCATCTGCATCTACAAATATCTGCATTTTCTCCTTAAATCCATTTCATATCAGTTATAGTTAATTGGTGTGCGTACTTCTATAAGATTTCCTGACGGATCATAGAATCTTACAAGTTTCTGTCCACCTTCAAGTTCCGTTAATTCCGTAACATAACTTACAACATACTTGCCAGACTCCAGTTTTTCAATAATGCCTTCTATATCATTATCTTCAAAATAAAGCTCTGTCATATTGTTATGTGGAGTTGTATGTATTTTTGTACTATCATACCATACATCTACATCTTGTAACACAAGCCCCTCAGACATTATCACATTGCCTTCCAGCCTTGTAATCACACGCAGTCCAAACAGTTCTTCATAAAAATTAATTGATTCGTCAATGTTATCAACAATAATCAATACATTTTTCAAACTCATGATTTATGTACCTGCCTCTCCATTTCTCGTTGAATCCATGTCATAATTACATCTACAAGATAATCCTGCTGCACCTGACTCAATTCCCTGCCGGGCTGCATTTTATGCCACTTTCGGATGCACTCCCTACAGCATGTAGCTGTTGCGTGCTGAGCAATAAATACCGGATGACCACGCATTGGTGTCTGCTTGCCATCATTTGCTATATATGCCGGAGCTTCTCTCTTTGCAATAAAGTCCTTAGCATGTTGTCTTATTGTATCAAGGCCTTTTTCATTTATGTAATCAATATCTTTCTGCTTCAGATGGAAACTGCTTCGGAACTTGGAATTATCCAATCTATCAAACAGCTGCTTATACCACTCTTCTTTAGTCATTAGAACTTCACTACTTCCGGTTCATGCGTAAATGATGAAAATGTAGCGGTTGCATTCTTGAAATAGAATACCTCGGTATTTCCATCATCTCCTAATAGTTACTTAAATAAATCCATAATGCCAAAGCTCGTCTTCTTATAAACTTTATTGTAAGCTGCTTTCTTTGGATCCTTAATCCATCCTGCACCTTTTTTTCCGTACCCTGGAATTAAAGCTTTCTTAATAGCTCGCTTGGCTTTTCCGGTTGTTCTTGCCTTTATTGATTTCTTTATACTGGGTGTTCTCATTCCAAACTTCATCTTAATCGCCTCCGTTGTTCCATAAAAATCACCTATTATTACTATCTATCAATAATAGGATTATACCACCATTTACACATCTTCAACAAACACAATATCATAGATTTTTTTGGATTTCTTCTTACAATATGTATCTGGTCCCAAAATCAACCAATGCTCTTCGAGTTATTTATTCTGCATTATCTAAGAAAAACTTTACGTTAGATGAGATACATCAAGCCTTGTTTGTGTAATTTCTCGGGGCGAAAACAGGGTAAATATTCCTTTCTAAGCCTTTCAAAAAATCACAACAAGGTCTTTGTACTAACCTGTGGTTATGTATTGAATTATAGGTTTTAGGTAACAAAAAAACACCGTATTACTACGATGTTTTTATGCTATTCCGAAGATTAGTAATTATTTTTTACTTGTTAAGTACAAAATTTCTGAATTGATCAATAGTCAATGTTTCTTCAATACCGTTTTGGTATTTTGTAATTCTCCAAACATCTTCTTTCATTATAGGCAAGTAAAAAATATGACCTGTAACAATCGAAGCCTGCTTATAGCACTTCTTTAGTTCTGTAGCCAGCTCGATAAACCTATGCCTTCCAATACTGTATATAATTGAAGCTTCTCCAATTCTCGCAAACTTTTTGATTATCTGCTTATTTGTTCCTGGCACTTTATATATGTGTTTCATAAACTCATCAAACCTTTCCTTTTTTACCAAATGTATACGTGTAAGCTTGTATAAAGAACTTGCAGCCTTAGCTATATATTCAGTTTCTTCAACACTAAATCCATATTCCTGAGCCACCTCTTCGACCCTTATGTATCTTTTTATTACCTCCCCACCGTGAAGATAAGCCCTAACATCCGGCTGTAATTGTGTTACCATCCTTTTCACCTACTTATAAAATTCATCATCAACTATATGGAATGTCTCAATGTACTCATCAAATATTTTTAAATTGACAAGTACTAACTGACCTAACTTATAGACTGCTTTGGCATCCTTAGCCATTTGCATAAACTTTGATACGCTCATATGATACATTTCTGCTCCTTCGCTATATCTTACAAACTTTGTATTACCATTCTTCTTAAATTCCTGATATGCCTTTGTGTGTTCCATTATATTCACCTCTTATTTATAAAAATCATCATCTGCTATGTAAAATGTTTCAATATATGCATCCAATTTATCCAGATTAACCAATACCATTCTATTAATCTTATATATAGCCTTTGCATCTTTTGCCAATTGCTGAAATTTTGACAAACTCATACTATACATCTCTGCTCCTTCTGGATATCTAACATATTTTTTACTATTCTGCTTTTTAAACTCCTTATAAGCTTTCGTGTGTTCCATATTAACCATCCTTTCTAAAATTGATCTTATGACGCAAAAAAGAGGACACCTTCTAAATTTCTTTAGAAAATGTCCTCGAAAGTAATACTTTTTTAAATTTGGAACTAGGCAATCTAGTTATTAGCATTTTACACGCTTTTTTTGACTATGCCAAAAATTGGTCAAATCTTGGTCAAAACCCATTGACCAACTATATATTTTATTACATCCAAATGCTGAAACCCTTGATTTTCCTGCATTCTTACTTATCAATAGACTTCATCGTCGGGAAGAGTAAAACGTCTCTGATTGCCGGTGAATCTGTGAGCAGCATCACAAGACGGTCAATTCCGTAACCGATTCCACCGGTTGGTGGCATACCGATTTCAAGTGCATTTAAGAAGTCTTCGTCTGTGTGGTTTGCTTCTTCGTCTCCAGCTTCGAATGCCGCATCCTGTGCTGCGAAACGTTCGCGCTGGTCGATTGGATCGTTCAACTCGGAGTATGCGTTACACATTTCCCATGTGTTGATGAAGAGTTCGAAACGCTCTACCTTGCTTGGGTCGGATGGTTTCTTCTTGGTTAAAGGAGAAATTGCCACCGGATGATCCATGATGAAAGTAGGCTGAATCAGTTCTTTCTCACAGAACTCTTCGAAGAAGAGGTTGATGATGTCACCTTTGGTGTGACGCTCTTCGTATTCTACATGATGTTCTCTTGCGAGTGCTTTTGCTGCTTCATCATCTGCTACGGTATCGAAATCGATTCCGGTATATTTCTTGATGGCATCGTTCATGGTGAGACGTGCAAATGGTTTGCCAAGGTCAATCTCAATGCCATTGTAAGTAATCTTTGTAGAACCACAAACTTTTTCTGCAAGGTAACGGAACATGCTCTCGGTAAGTTCCATCATGCCTTCGTAGTCTGTGTATGCCTGATATAATTCCATCAGAGTGAATTCCGGGTTATGACGGGTATCAACACCCTCGTTACGGAATACACGTCCGATTTCGTAAACACGTTCTAATCCACCGACAATTAATCTCTTTAAGTATAACTCAAGAGAAATACGAAGTTTTACATCTTCGTTCAATGCGTTGTAGTGTGTTTCGAAAGGTCTTGCTGCTGCACCACCTGCGTTGGAAACAAGCATTGGTGTCTCAACTTCCATGAAGTCACGTCCATCTAAGAAGTTACGAATCTCTTTAATAATTTGAGAACGTTTGATGAAAGTCTCCTTAGACTCCTGGTTCATGATAAGGTCAACGTAACGCTGACGATATCTGGTATCGGTATCGGTAAGTCCGTGAAATTTCTCCGGAAGAATCTGGAGAGATTTTGACAGTAATGTCATCTCTTCTGCATGGATAGAAATTTCTCCTGTCTTAGTGCGGAATGCATATCCTTTTACACCATAGATGTCACCGATATCAGATTTCTTGAAATCTGCATAGGATTCTTCTCCGATGTTGTCTCTTGCCACGTAAATCTGAATATTTCCTTTTAAGTCCTGGATATTGCAGAAAGATGCTTTACCCATGACACGTTTGAACATCATACGGCCTGCAATGCTTACCTGAATTGGCTGTGCATCCATGATGGCTCTTCTCTCGTTGTAATCGGCATTGATGACATCTTTTTTTGCAGCTTCATCAAGTCCTTCTATGTTTGGTGCAACTCTTCCGGCGAGAATCTCTGCCTCATGTGCGTTGTACTGTTCTTTTACATCGCTGCTGTGATGAGTCACATCATATTTTGTAATGACAAATGGATCTTTTCCATTGTTCTGTAAATCCTGTAATTTTTCACGACGAACCTTTAAAAGCTGGTTCAAATCCTGCTGATTATTATTCTGGTCAGCCATATTGTTCCTCCTCTGTCCTGCTGCATCGCTTGAGGATTGCGGCAGTCTTAGTTTGATCTTTGAATCTCAAGAACTTTGTAAGAAAGCTCTCCTGCTTGTGTTTCAACTGTAATAACATCACCAACTTTAGAACCAATCAATGCACGTCCTACCGGTGACTCGTTGGAAATTTTACCTTTTAAGCTGTTTGCTTCTGTGGAACCAACAATTTTATATTCTAATTCTTCATCAAATTCCATGTCTAAGATTCTGACTTTACATCCGATGCTGATTTTGTCTAGGTCAACTTCTTCCTCTACGACAACTTCTGCGTTTTTCAAAATCTTTTCGATATCCTCGATACGTGCTTCAATATCTCTCTGCTCATCTTTTGCTGCATCGTATTCTGCGTTCTCAGATAAGTCTCCCTGCTCTCTTGCTTCCTTGATTTTCTGGGATACTTCTTTACGTCTTACAACTTTTAAGTTTTCTAATTCGTCCTCAAGTTTTTTCAATCCTTCATAAGTCAGAATATTTTTCTTGTCCATCTTGTTCTACCCTTCTTCATTTATTTTCTTCAGTGACAGGCTACATACCCCTGCCCTTCATCTTTTTTTATAAAAAGCCTCTTCAAATCTGTCTCGCATGGGCTTTTGTCCTTGAATTTTGGTGTTCTTAACAATCACAGTATTATAACCGATAGGCACCGTAATGTCAAGATTTTCGGCTATTTGCCACGTCTTTTTGTAAATTGGAATGTAATCATTTTGAGGTGCTACAAAAAAATCATAGCACCTTCCCTTTTTTTCAAAGTCGAGAATCAGACACTGCCTCCCATACCCTGCTTTTTGCCTTTCCATCTTATCTTTCTGGAAAAGTGACACCACAAGCCCGTTCTCCTCATACATTCTCTCAACAAATGTGGAAAAATAGGCTGGTCTGTCCGTTAAGATTGTCAAAAAATTCAAATCATCTTCTAACTGTTCTAGCAAAAGTAGTACAGTATCTTCCTCAAAAATTCCAAACTCCTCTTCCTGAAAAAAAGAATTCCAATCATCATCCACAGGATTTGTGATTTTTTCATCAATTATCCACAATTCCACATTTTGTAGTGTATTTTTTCTTCTTTTCAAAATCTCATTTAAGAAAAATTGTGGTCGTTGGAAGAAAAACTGGTGTACTTCCATCTAACGCCTCAAATTTTGCCTGTTTTACATATTATATGAGGCTACTTCACGAAATAGAGCCTCAAGCTGTTCGTAACTTTCCACTTCGTTAATTCTGCCGCGAAGTTTGGATGAATTCTTATAACCACTTGTGTACCAGGCTGCATGTTTGCGGATTTCGCGGATTCCGGTGTACTCCCCTTTAAATGCAAGCTGCATTTTTGCATGGCGCAACAGCATCTCGGTCACCTCTTGAAAACCTGGTTTTTCCGGGTAGGTTCCTGTCTTAAAATAAGATAAAATCTGCGAAAAAATCCATGGATTTCCTTGTGCACCACGCCCAATCATGAAACCATCGCATCCGGTCTGCTCTTTCATTGCAATCACATCTTCTGCTTTTAAAATATCACCGTTTCCAATGACAGGAATTGATACCGCCTCTTTTACCTGTCGGATAATGTCCCAGTCTGCTTTTCCGGAATAGTACTGTTCTCTTGTTCTGCCATGCACGGCGACTGCTGCCGCACCGGATTCCTGTGCAATATGCGCCATCTCAACCGCATTGACATGTTCGTCATCAAATCCTTTTCGGATTTTTACTGTCACCGGTTTTTCAATAGCAGAAGCAACTTTTTCAATAATTTTTCCGGCAAGAAGCGGATTCTTCATCAGTGCGGAACCGTCTCCGTTGTTGACTACTTTTGGAACCGGACATCCCATGTTGATATCTAAAATATCGAACGGCCGCTCCTCAATCTGTTTTGCAATCTCGCCCATAATATCCGGGTCGGAGCCAAATAACTGCAATGATACCGGATTTTCTCTTGGGTCGATAGTTAAAAGTTCTTCGGTATTTTTATTTTTATAAAGAATCGCCTTTGCACTGACCATCTCCATGCACAAAAGACCCGCACCTTGTTCTTTGCATAGTAAGCGAAAAGGCAGGTCTGTTACGCCTGCCATTGGTGCTAATATCAAATTGTTTTCGAGTGTTACATTTCCAATTTGTAATTTCTGAATTGAATTCATGTTACATCCATTTCTATTTCTGTCTATTTTGCTTCTTGTAGATGATATTCATACCTTTTAATGTCAGATATGGGTCATAAATATCAATCACTTTTGTTTCATTTGCAATGATTTTACCAAGTCCACCTGTTGCAACTACTTTGACCTCACCAACATTGGCTTCTTTGATCATATTTTTTACAATGTATTCGGTCTGACCAATCTGTCCATAGACAAGACCTGCCTGCATACTGCTGATGGTTTCTTTTGCAAGAATACTCTCAGGTTTTACAATCTCAATCTCTGGAAGTTTTGCAGTGCCTTCCCACAAAGCTTTTGCAGAAATACGAATTCCCGGTGCTGTAACCGCACAGAGGAAGGAACCATCCTTATCCACCAGATCATAGGTGGTTGCAGTTCCAAAATCTAATACTAAAACAGGGCCGCCATAAATTCCATAAGCCGCAGCCGCATCTACAATTCGATCCGGTCCAATCTGACGTGGGTTTTCTGTAACAATACGAATTCCCGTTTTAATGCCCGGCTCAACAATAATCGGTGTGATGTGTAAGTACTTGATAATCGCTCCCTCTAAGGAATGCATCACATTTGGTACAACCGATGCTACAATTGCATCCGATATCTGGTCACGAGAAATCTGATTCTGCTCCAACAGATTCAAGATAATCATACCGTACTCATCCGATGTCCTTGGCATCTTTGTCGTGATACGGAACGTTGTCCTGATGTCATCCCCTTCAAAAACTCCAACTGTGATATTTGTATTTCCTACATCAACTGTTAATAACATGATTTTTCCATCCTTTCGGAACATTTCGTTCTTTTGTCAATGCCCATGTGGGGCACTGCCTTTTATTCTTCAAACCCGATTCCTAAGAACATGGTTTTGTAATACATTTCTAATGCACTTAAAATTTCTTCTTTTGTCTGCTGAAGCTGTTTGATTTTCAATCCGCATCCAATGTCATCATACAACAAATCTCCTTCATCACAGGAGGTACGGAACTGTAAATCCCCATTTTCATCAAACACCAATTGCAAAATTCCTCCGATATCCTCAGTAAAAAGGACACACATAATTTTTAGTTCGTCCTTGATACTGTCCGGAAGATTTTTGAAATTCTCATTTAAATAAAACTTCTTGTTATAAGCACTTGCACCGCAAAGTACTACTTCTTTGTTACTAGACATATCCATAAATTCCTCTCACTGATACTTCTCCTGAGGACACGAGCTTTCTTGACTCCCAGGTCTCAACAATCAGCTCACCTTTGGCTGTGATTCCTCTTGCTGTTCCCTCAAACGGTTCTCTCGGATCTAATACTCTGACTTTCTGGTTCAGATTTACCAGATTGGCATTGTACTCTTTCAACATACCACTTAAGTCTTCTGTCTGTAAATAGATTTCGTAGTATTTTTCGAAAGCCTCCAAAATTGCCTCAATCAATTCTGCACGGTTGAAATGCTTTCCTGTCACCAGGAAAAGAGAGGTTGCCATATCTGCAATCTCTTCCGGGAAACTTTCATTGTGTACATTAATTCCGATTCCCACCACAATGTGGTTTACATAATCAAACTGTGCACTCATCTCGGTTAGGATGCCACATACCTTTTTTCCATCCATGACAATGTCATTCGGCCATTTGATTCCGGCTTCATGCCCTGTCACTTTTTCAATTGCCTTTGTCACCGCAAGCGCACTCACAAGGGTAATGACGGATGCACGGTTTGGATTGACCTGTGGTTTTAACACCAGTGTCATGGAGATTGTGGTGCCTTTTTCTGACTCCCAGTTTCTTCCGCGTCTTCCGCGTCCTGCTTCCTGTTTGTCTGCAACCACAAGCGTTCCATTTGGATGTCCTTCCTCTGCAAGCTGTTTCGCAAGCGTGTTGGTGGAGTCTATGACATCCCGGTAATAAATCTCACACCCTGCCCACTTTGTATTTCGAATACTAAGAAGTTCGTTTTCACTAAGGGTATCCGGTGCTGAAATCATGCGGTACCCTTTGTTCTGAACGGCTTCTATCTCATAACCTGCCTCTTTTAACTGGTTGATGTCTTTCCAGATTGCGGTTCTGGACACTCCGAACTTCTCACAAAGTTCTTGTCCGGACACGTAATCGGTCGCCTCTCTTAATAATTTTAATAATTCTACTCTCATCTCTCGCCCTTAATCACGAAGTGTTGCAAGCATAATTGCTTTGATGGTATGCATTCTGTTTTCTGCCTCATCAAACACAACGGACTGCTCACTTTCAAATACTTCGTCTGTTACCTCTAATTCGCTGTAACCAAATTTTTCGTAAACTTCTTTTCCAATTTTTGTCTTTAAATCATGAAATGCTGGCAGACAGTGCATAAATACTGCTGTGTCCTTCGCATTCGCCATTGCCTTTGCATTTACCTGATATGGCATCAAATCCTTAAGACGCTCTTCCCAGATTTCGTCCGGCTCTCCCATGGATACCCAGACGTCGGTATAAATTACATCGGCATCTTTGGTTCCTTCCGCCACATCCTCTGTCAAAGTAATAGTTGCGCCTGTTTCTTTTGCTACACCTTTACAGTAATCCACAAGTTCCTGCTCCGGGAAATACTTTTTCGAGGTGCAGGCTACAAAATCCATTCCTAATTTTGCACAGGTCACCATTAAGGAGTTGCCCATATTATAACGGGCATCGCCCATATATACAAGTTTTATTCCCTTTAATCTGCCAAATTTTTCTTTGATGGTTAACATATCTGCTATCATCTGTGTCGGATGGAACTCGTTCGTTAAGCCATTCCACACCGGAACACCCGCATATTTTGCGAGTTCTTCTACGATTTCCTGTCCGTAACCACGGTACTCGATTCCGTCAAACATACGTCCAAGCACTCTTGCAGTATCTGCAATACTTTCTTTTTTTCCTATCTGGGAGCCGGACGGATCAAGATACGTTACATGCATACCCAAATCATGTGCTGCCACCTCAAAGGAACAGCGGGTACGTGTGCTTGTCTTTTCAAAAATAAGTGCAATATTTTTGCCAACAAGTTCATCGTGACGAATTCCCTGTTTCTTTTTTGCCTTAAGCTCTGCTGCAAGGTCAACCAGGTATTCAATCTCTTCCGGTGTATAATCTTTTAACTTTAAAAAATGACGTCCTGCTAAATTCATAATCCTATCCTCCAACTTCTCTCTTTCGCGAAACTATGTATTGTCTTTCTCTTATGCAAAACTATACGATATTCTTATCTTATGTAAATCGGGCTGTCAGATGACAGCCCGTTGATAACGTATCCTTTGTTATACTGGCCCGGATTACTCCGTCCATCTTCTCGCGCCTTGCGGCGATTATTTAACGTCGTTTGCTGCGACCTCAACAACAGATTTTGCAAGACCAGCCATTCCCTGAATCTCGGATGGAATGATAATCTTGGTTGCTTTTCCGTCTGCTGCCTTTGCAAATGCTTCCAGGCTCTTTAACTGGATAACACTCTGATCCGGAGCGGCTTCTTTCAACATACGAAGACCGTCTGCATTTGCCTGCTGAATCTTGATGATAGCATCTGCCTGACCTTCTGCCTCGCGGATGGTTGCTTCCTTCTTTGCCTCTGCACGAAGAATGGCTGCCTGTTTCTCAGCTTCTGCATCAAGGATTGCGGATTCTTTTTTACCTTCTGCAACAAGGATGGTAGATTTCTTCTCACCTTCTGCACGAAGAATTGCCTCACGACGTTCACGCTCTGCCTTCATCTGCTTCTCCATCGCATCCTGAATGGCTGCTGGTGGAATAATATTCTTTAACTCTACACGATTTACTTTGATTCCCCAAGGATCCGTTGCAACATCAAGAGATGCTCTCATCTTGGTATTGATGGTCTCTCTGGATGTCAGTGTCTCATCCAGCTCCAAATCACCAATGACATTTCGAAGTGTTGTAGCGGTTAAGTTCTCAATCGCCATAATTGGATTCTCAACGCCGTAAGCGTACAGCTTTGGATCTGTAATCTGGAAATATACAACAGTGTCAATCTGCATGGTTACATTATCCTTTGTGATAACTGGCTGTGGCGGGAAGTCTACAACCTGCTCTTTTAAAAGAACTTTCTTTGCCACACGATCAATAAATGGTGCCTTGAAATGAATTCCGACATTCCAGGTTGCAAGATATCCGCCCAGACGTTCTACGACAACTGCGTATGCCTGTGGCACGATTTTAATGCAAGATACCAGAATGCATAAACCTACGATGATTAGAATAAAAAATGCAATGATAAAACCCATTTTAATTCCCTCCATTTTCTTTTTGTTGAACTTTCCTGATTCCTGATTGAATCATTCTATGCTTATCTTACATATTACTATACTTAAAATGAGAAAACAAGAAAAAAGTGCCATGTTTCCAAACATGACACTTCTTTAGGTTCTAATTAGTAAAATACGTGATTTCCAATTACTACGCCTCCCTGACCGGAACTTGTAGGACGGAAAGATAATGCGCCTCCGGTGTTATCCACACCATTTAAGGCTTCCTGTGCTGCCTGCATGCAGCTTCCTTTTGGTCCGTTTGCAACCGTTGCTGCCACGGAACCGTTACCAGCCGGTGTAAACTGACCGCTCTGATAAATAACGTTGTAAATGCTTCCTGGATAGGAGCCGCTTCTGACACGGTTCATGACAACCGCACCAACCGCTACCTGACCTTCATAACATTCGTTTCCAGCTTCACACTGGATAATTGCAGCAAGCAATGTCACTTCATCTGCGGATGCTGCCACGGATGCCTTCTGGGTTGTGGCTGCAGTCTGTGCTGCCTTCTTCGCAGCTTCTTCCTCTTCCGCTTTCTTGATAGCGGCCTGCTCTTCTTCAAGGGTAATTCCTTCCCCTAAATCAAGAGACAATGTAACATATCCTGCACTTACAAAACCTGTGCTTCCATCATAGTTTACTGCTACCCAGCCCTCTGGTGTTCCCACATCAGAGGCAACCGTTAAGTCTGTGCCTTCTGTCAAGGCTGTGATTACAGAGGCATCTTCTGCTGCTTCGCTTCTAAGACGAAGTCCATTCGTTCCTACTTTTGCCACTGTATCAAAATTTGCTTTTGCATAATTCAATGCATCTGTGCCAAACAAGCAATACTCATTTTTCACATATCCATCCACGTTACCGGATGTAATATGTGTCCAGGTTTCTCCTGCCTCTACAACCGTTGCCTTGTCACCTTTGTATAACTTGCCAACAATCGATGCATTCTCATCTGCCTCTGCTCTGACATAAAGGAATTCGTCTACATTTGCCATCAGATTGCTCTGCCATGACGCTTCTTCCTCTGTCATCGTCTCTGCTGCCGGTGCCACTTCTTCACTCTCCTGCTCCTGACCAGATGCAACTACATCTGTCTGTGTCTGCTCCACACTGACAGTAACAGTTTCCAGTGAATCCAGTGCTGTAAATTCCATTGATTTTAAATCGATGGTAACACCAGCCATTCCGTTCTTTTCTATGTCCGTAGCTTCTTCTGTTAGAACCCTAGTCGCTGCCACATTCGTAACACCTGTGTTACCATTGTTTGCAACTGCTGCGAATATGGTCATTGTTGTGAGCGATGCTGCAACAACAATTCCTTCTACCGCTTTCTTGTCTAATCTCATCTAAACCTCCATCAGTGAATTCTACTCTGATACTTCAAGTAGTATTACACTTTTGTTTCGTTTTATTCAATTTTATTACAATTGTTACGGATTTGTTACGCCTCGGATTATAGCAGAGCCCTATTTTCTTGTCAAGTTTTTGCAATTTTCTGTGTATTATTTACAAATCTTATTCTCTTTTTTGTAAGTTTTTCCTCTTGATTTCACAAAAAATTTGTTTTTCTTAAAATTTAGGGCAAATATTTTCTTAAATATTGCACAATAAATCTTTTGTTTTTCTTAAGAAATAAAAATTCCATTTTTTCATTTATGTCGAATTATTCTTTAAAAAAGACCATTTATGGAAAAATTTCCTGTAAAACCTCGTTAATGAGTACCTCTGGCGGCTCTGTAATCGCAGTCTCTTTTTCACATTTTGGTCTTTCCTTCTCTTCTTTTTGAGGTTCCATTTTGCGCTCCTGGTGATGGAATTCCTCTCTCAGACACGCAATCTTTTTCTTTTGTTCCTCCCGAATCTCTCTTATCTGGTGTAAGACTGCTAGCATCAGCAACGCAAGGACGATTTCACCTGCTATCGCAATATAATAAGCGGCCTGCACCATATCACTCCTTTCTCCTTATCTTAGAACTCTTTTTGACTGTCTTTTCATCAAGCCCATTTCCACTTCTGACATCCTAATTATTAACTCCTGATATCCTAACTATTATAGGAAACTTTTCTTCCCCTGAAAAGAGGACAGACCCTACATCTCGCCGCAAGTTACGACAAGATAGGACCTGTTAATCTGAAATCTGATTTTCTTCGTCATATGGCACCAGATATCCCGAAATGCAAAAACCATATTCCGCATTTACCTGAATCAATCTGTTAAACGAACTTTCCGTGATAATCTGAAGCAGTGCCCTTGTACTTGTATATTTTCGAACCGGGCAAACCCAATAAATCATGTCACTTCCATGAATTAATTTTAAAATCTGGGAATTCCAGTATTCTTCCACGCAACAGTTTGGAAGCCCAATCGCGCGAACCTGATTGCGAATCTCCCAAAAACGCATTGCTATATCGGAAAAATATCTCCTTAAATTGATATTTCCCAGCAATAACGTACCATACCGTGCATATTGAAACGAATGTTTTTTCTGATTTTGCATGACATCATGGTCATGGTGATATTGGCAAGCCATACTGCAGGACGAACCGTCATTCGGAATATACGACATACAGGAACGGCTGCTGTGAAATACTTTTCCTGTCATCATGCTCTTAATCTGCGTCGGATGGTCGTAGAGCGGTCCGTGATACATCACAATCGAACCATAGGCATCTCTGCCAAAACTTTTTAAGAAAAGTTCAGTTGCTTCCCCAACTTTTCCCTGATCAATCTCTTCCTTCCACTTCTCGCGCACAAGCTTGGAAATCTGTGTAATATCCGGTCCATACACACCAAAATAGAAAATCCACTGATTCTCAAATATGTAGCCAGCATGCACCACCGGCACATGCACACCCTCCATCTCGTCCACCAGATTTTGAACTGTCTCATCGACAGCCTCAAAATGAATCCCGGTTGTAAGAGACGCATCTACATTCGATATCGGCGTTCCATTTTCATAAAGAAAATAAATATGTTCCACATTCTTTTCTTTCAAAAAATGATAGGGCGCATCTAAAAACTGTATCATTTCTTTTCTTCTTCCAAATGCGTTTGGCATGCATTCTGCAATCATCAGCCTTTGAATCGGCGTCAGATAAGGAAGTATCACGGTTTTGACATGCTTTTGTTCCAGCAGGACAAAAAGTCTTCTAATATAGGACAGGGAATAAGAGGCCAGCACAAAAAGATCCACTGCCACTTCCCCGGTTCCCTGTCTTTTTAAAATTTCAATATCATACTCATCGCTCTGATATTGTTCCTGTCTGACGTAATTTTGCGAATAACTTCCCGCAGCATAAATAAAATTCGTATAACGCTCCATCGAGCGGTCAAAAATACATCCAGACTGAACAATCCCGTCTCTTTCGTTCTCAAATAATGTTCGGAAATAGTTTGCGAGCACCTAAAGAGCCTCCCCATTAAAAACAACTATGTTATGTTTTCATTTTAGCCAATATTTCTATTTTTACAAGTCTTTTCTTGACTTTTGTGCATAAGGGTATTATAAATAGGAAGAGTTTTGTACTTATGATTGGTGCAGAAACCGCAAAATTCAAAAGAGAATTTTTCGATTTTAAAATCGCATATTATATAGAAGAAAGGACACGATTATCCTATGAAAAAAATTGTTATGACTGGCGGTGGAACCGCAGGACATGTTACACCAAATATTGCTTTAATGCCTGCTTTAAAAGAAAATGGCTATGAAATTTCCTATATCGGTTCTTATGCCGGAATGGAAAAACAGTTAATCGAAGAACAGAACATCCCTTATTACGGCATCTCATCGGGAAAACTGAGACGTTATTTTGACTGGAAAAACTTTTCCGACCCATTTAAGGTATTAAAAGGATACGGTCAGGCTGTACGCCTTTTGAAAAAATTAAAACCGGACGTAGTCTTCTCAAAAGGTGGCTTTGTTTCTGTTCCGGTTGTGCTTGCCGCAAAACGCTGCAAAATCCCGGCTATTATTCATGAATCGGATCTCACACCAGGCCTTGCAAACCGCCTTGCCATTCCTAGTGCAAGCAAAGTTTGCTGCAACTTCCCGGAAACCATGAAATATCTCCCGGAGGGTAAAGCTGTCCTAACCGGCTCCCCAATCCGCCAGGAACTTCTCTCCGGCAAAAAGGAAGCCGCTATTTCTTACTGTGGATTTGAGGGAAGAAACCTTCCTGTTATCCTGATTGTAGGCGGAAGCAGTGGATCTAAAGTAATCAACTCCGCTGTCCGCGCCATCCTTCCTGAATTACTGGACCACTTCTCCATTATTCACCTTTGTGGAAAAGGAAACCTAGATGAATCTTTGAAAAATCTGGAAGGCTACGCACAGTTTGAATATGCAAAACAGGAATTAACCGACATGTTCGCCTTAAGTGACCTTGTTATCTCCCGTGCCGGTGCAAATTCAATCTGTGAACTGTTAGCACTTCATAAGCCAAATATTTTAATTCCACTCTCCGCAGCAGCAAGCCGTGGCGACCAGATTTTAAATGCAAAATCTTTCAAGGCACAGGGATTTAGTTATGTGATTGAAGAGGAATCTTTAACCGATGATACGTTAAAAGAAGCAATCCATGAAGTCTTTGCTCATAAGGAAGACTACATCAATGCTATGAAAAAGAGCAATCAGATGAACTCTATTGATACGATTTTATCTTTAATCAAAGAGGTCTCTTTGAAGAAATAATTTATGGATTTTCCCATAAATATAAGGAATAAAGAATTACAGCTTAACCCAAATGTGACTTTCTAAAGAGGTTTGAAAAGGCAGCACTTAACTTTTAAAAGTGCTGCCTTTTTCTATTGTCAGTAGGTGTCACCTATTACTTTATGGCGCCCATTCTCTCGCTGTCCTTCATCTCTTACTTTAATTCATCGCGGATTTCTGCGAGTTCTTCCGGTGTGAATTCCAAGTGATTCCACAAAATCATATCATCATTTTTCGCATTCTTGTATCTTGGAATCAAATGCATATGGAAGTGAAATACGGTCTGTCCTGCCACTTCTCCGTTGTTCTGTAAAATGTTAAATCCATCACAATGAAGTACTTCCTTCATATGGGTTGCCAGTTTTTTCGCAAGTTTCATGGCTTTTGCAGCGACATCCTCATCAATCGTAAAAATATCTGCTACATGATTCTTTGGCAGAATCAGCGCATGTCCCTTGGATGCCGGACTGACATCTAAGATTACCTTAAAGTCATCGTCCTCGTAAATCGTATTGGATGGAATTTCTCCAGCAATAATTTTACAAAAAATACAATTCTCGTCTCTCATCTTTTTCTCTCCTTACTTGTCGAATTTTGTTGTACTGTTTCCGTTGAACATTCTGTCTTGTCATGCTACACTAGTTGTAATTACAACTGTAACAGTTGCTTTATTCTCAGAAAGCAGGTTTTATTATGTTAAACAATGATGATTATCTTAAAATATTTCACGAAATCAAAAATTCTATTACCCTAATCGGAAGTTCTCTTCAACTTCTTGAAAAAAAGCATCCCGAAGTAAAAGATTTCGAATACTGGAGTGAAACCATGAACGACATCCAGTTTCTAAAAAACATGGTAACCGAACTATCCGCTTCCCGCATCAACGAGAAACTCCATATCACTCCTGTCTCCTTAGAAAAATTTCTAGGCGAACTTGAGGATTCGGTCCGTTCGCTTTCCTGGCAGCATTTCTACTGTAAATTTTCTATTGAACCAAATCTTCCTTCTGTCGAATTCGATTCTTCTCGCATGAAGCAAGCCATCATTAATCTTTTAAAAAATGCATACGAAGCAATGCTTGCAAATCCTGCCAATCCGGATTCCTCGGAAATTGGCACCGTCAATGTGCATGTTTTCCAGAAAAATCAACAATTATACATCAATGTCATTGATTGTGGCGGCGGGCTTGACCCATCCTGCAGTGACAATCTGTTTCAGTCCACTACAACCACAAAAGAATATGGCAGTGGGCTTGGACTTCTCATTACCAGACAAATCGTAGAAGCTCATCATGGCACCTTATCCTATGAATCCAGACCAGGTGATGGCTGTACTTTTACCATCCAGCTTCCATTTAAGCAAAATTAAATGCTGCATCCAGGGTTCTAAGAATCTTGAAATTACCTTTTGCAGTCATTTCACCTGTCATGAAAGCTCTCTGGAATGTCATTCTTCCGCTAATGACACCTTCTAATACGTCAGGGGATAATTTGGCATAAACATCAATATTATCTTCCTGGCCGTAATGAATCTCTAAATTCTCGTCCTTGACTTCCACAAAAAGTGGTTTGTCTTTTCCTTCAATCATAAACAGATATCTTGCATGGAAATCGTTCTGCTCTACAAAGTGGCTCTGGAAATCCTCGATATACTCTCTGCCTTTTTCTTCATTCTTTTTATCCATCTTATCCTTAAAAAGACTTGCAAGTTCTTCGATGTCTTCCTTCTGCTTCTTCACATAAGAATCATCCGACACATATTTGGATAACTGCTCGCTCTCCTGTGGGGTCAGTTCCATCTGCTGTGTGCGCAATACACGTTGTTTTACAGCCTGGTTACTGGTCGGAAGGCTCTTCACCTTCTGCGAAATGGTACGATATAAATTTTCTGCCTTCTTCTCAATAATGAGCGTATATTCCTCATTCATTTCAAATGCCAGCAAATCATCCACATATCCGCAAAGACCCGGACATGGCAATCCGCCTAAAATCTCCCATGCATTGGCAAGTGTCACCTCACCTTCACGCTCTCCGTATGTGGTTGACATAACGATTGGCTGCATGTAAGTCTCTGTAATTTTTTCCTTATCTCCATATAGCCAGCATGCATCCAGAAACTGCTGCATGTATCCACCGATTCCAAGCCATTCAATCGTCGTCGCAAGAATAATTCCATCCGCCTCTTTCATGGTCTGTGGAAGAACTGCAATCTCATTCTTGTGTTCATAAATATTGATTCTTTCTACCTCAACACGAAGTTCCTTTAACACTTCCTCCATTTTATTCAAAACATACAACGTCGGATCATCCAGCAACCCTCTTCCACCGTAATAAATATTTACCTTCATCTGTATATCCTCTCTCTAGCCTTTATCTTACAACGAATCTTCCCTTCGTCTCTTTTCGAATTCCTTTTCTGATATTTAGTATATAAATTTTTTATTCTAAAATCAATCTTTTTGCGGTTTTCTGCGATAGAAAAGTACAGAGAAAAGAAATCCCACGATAAGCCCGCCGATATGACAGAAATTATCCACGCCGGCCGTTACAAATCCATAATACAGGCACAACACAATCATGAGAATCATTCCTCTTTGTGTCAGGCCATCAAATCTTCCACGATGACGGATTACAACCCAGAGCAAACCTCCAATCACGCCAAATACCGCGCCGGATGCTCCCGCCGATACCGCAAACGAATTCTGATGAATCATTGTAAACAGAGAAAGCAGACCTCCTCCGATTCCAGCAAGAAAATACAATGTGATAAATTTCACATGTCCCATTGCCGGTTCAAGCCTTGAGCCGACACAGGCAAAAATCACCATATTATTAAGTAAATGTGCTACTCCAAAATGAATAAACATCGATGTCAGAATTCTCCACCATTGATTTCCATACAAGACATACGGCGGGTACATTCCTCCATAATATGCGACAAACTCCGCATCTGTTGTACTTCCAAATAGTTCCATGATAAGAAAAACCAGTACATTTATCGCCACAATCGCGATTGTAAAATAAGGCATCCGCCTGATGTCAGCCGCCTTCAGACTCTCTATCCAAGAACGGATTCCCTTTTTTTCGTTTGTATCACTTTGCGATGGTTCACCGGTATACTGTGATGTCTGCGCATCACCGTAAATCAGACGTTCCAGATTCGCACGCAAGCCGAAGAAATCACCCGGCTGATTTTCATAGATTAACAGCTTTTGCTCTGTGGTTGCAATTGCCCATGTATTGCTGCAATTTGCGCAAAGCCCATGTAACAAATTGGAATCTGTTCCAACTACAATTGTCATCACTTCCACATGATATACCGGCAATCCCTGCGGGAACCCTTGCAAACGACCTTCTGGATGGTAAAATAGATTCATTGTATTCTCGACAATCTTCTGATGTGCATCCGGTGTCAACATAAATCCATGTTCACAGTCCACAACAAGACATACATGAAATCCTTCCTGATAAAATTTATAATAGATTCCGACTTCCTCCGGTTTGGATGGACAAAACCGGTATCCCATCTGTGTAAATTGTTCTGCTAATTTTTTTACCATTCGACCAACTTCCTTTATGTGAATTCATAAAGGTATTATAGGACTTCTTTGTGAAAAAACAAAGTCCTAACAAAAACGATATGGCTCGTTTGCAAAAATAATCTGTTCTCTCGGCTGTAATCCTACCTTTACTTTATAGTTCAATTCCTCGCCACCTACTGTTGTCCCATTGGTTGAGTTTAAATCCTCGATAAAATAGACACCACCTTCCATTGTAATTCTTGCATGTTGACGGCTCACGGAGCGGTTATTTATGACACCATCGGCCTTTGCCGCATCACTTCCCACCACGAATGGTGTCTGCTCTATTACCAATGACTTCTGTTCTCCCATCCCCTCATAGACCAGCATTGCGCGGGGTTGCGGTGTTGTCTTTGCAAGCAGAACCGTCGGATGCTCGGTCATTGTGTTTTCTTCCTCTGGTTCAAACAAAAACGTTCTTTCTTTCTCTTTCTTTTTTGTAAAATGTGTTCTTTCTGCTATTATATTCCGCTTTTGTTCTTGTGTCGTGGTATTATTTTCAATGGAATTTGTCTTCTCTTTTTGTTTTAACTTTACCGGAAGATAATTTAAAATCTGTTGGATGGCTTCCCGTATGGATGCTTGCAGCTGCTCTTTTAGCTTTTCCTTATAAGAATACAGAAACTCTGCCGGAGACTGCCTGGCCTTATTTTCTATTTCCAACATCTCTTGTTTCTCCTCCGGCACATAATTTCCTTGCCTTTCCTCTGGCATGATATTTTTCTCCGGTACATCCAACCGCTGGCTGTTGCTTCCCGTTTCCTCTTGGGCAAAAAATTCGGGTTCTCCACTTCCCTGATCCATCTGGAATAACTTTTTGAAATCTTCCATTTTGAAGTCCTCTTGAATCGTCAGCTCATAAAATGCATAGACGAACTTCACCGCCTCATCGCTTTTGTGATCCACCTTTGTAATTAAGAATTCTGCCAGGCGGCGAAGTTGTAACAATAAGTTTTCTTCATACGCCGGACAGTAACAAAACAGACATTCCTTCTGCGGAAGTTTTACAAAAATAGTTTCCGCCTGTAACAACAGACGATTTGCGTCCAGTAAATATTTTTCAATGCTGCCGACAACCTGACAAACGCCACTTAAAAGATACCGTAACGTTTTTTCGTCTAGCTGATTGACTTCTGCATATAAATCCAAAGACTGCCTTCCGCCCGTCTCATACCAATATTCCTTTTCCCCGTCGTGGTAAGAACATTGAAATGATAAAAGCCCCGGAATTTTGTTTTTCAGCAGAACCTTCTCCTCATATCCACCCTCTGTGCCAAGCTCCTGTAACTTCATATAACTTTTCTTTAAATTTCTCTGATATTCAATCTTCATCCTTTATCCCCAACAATCCGCTCACCCATTCCTGGCGATACATACACTTGACCGGTGAATCCAGTTGTACCGTTGCCGTCTTTTCTGCCGTTTCTTTTACCTCTTCGTAACAAATAATAGTTGCTCTCATTGCAACCGTAAATAATCCCAGCACCAATGGCATAATCAGTGCCGCCTCTATCGTATAACGCGCCCTGCACTCCATTTACACCCACACCTTTCCATATTGCATTCCTAACATACAAAGATAACTGGCAAACAGAAATGGAATAAATGGGATATCATCTTTTTTTCGTTTCTTCCCAAATACAAATAAAAATAGCGCACAGATTCCTGCCAGAAAAATTCCTATCAATAATAACAGCATATTCTGCCTCATACCCAGATACAAACCTGTCACCATCAAAAGTAAACCATCTCCTTTCCCTATACTTTCTCGTGTTAAGAATGAAAGCAGCAGTACAAAACCTCCGACTAACATCCCTCCTGCCATCTCAGACAGGGATTGCTGAAATGTTGTAAGATGTATCACCAATCCAAGTATGGCAAACCAGAATAACACTCCCAGTTTTACCTTTCTCTCTTTCATATCCTGTAAACTGCATACTGTCAAAAATCCAAATAAAACTCCTTCCTGTATCATAAAAATACCCCTCTCTTTCCGTAACTTGCAAGCTTTCAGGCATTCCATTCCTTATGCATGCAAAAATTTTTATAAGAACTTTTTTCACACCACTATCCGCCCGAAGCTCCGCACTTTGAGCATGCTCTTTTTCCATCTACCTCTGATAAACGTACCTGATAGATGGTTCTTTTTATACCGCTACAATTTAAATCAGCGTGATAGCAGGAACCATAATTTGTGATATACACTCTGTGATATCCCTTATCCGGTTTTGCGCATATTGGACATGCCCCATACTTTCCGCCACCAGAGCTTCTGTAAGAATCAACATCCGCGTAAGAAACTGACCTTATTGATAATTCCAAATGTGTACAACTCGTTGTCGTATGGTAGACTGTCCCTGTTTCTGTTATGTAAACCCACGTGTCCTGCAAATCTGCGTTACCATTCCATCCGGTCCACTTCCGGCTACAACTCCTTTGCATAATCCGAAATTGATACGGCATCGGTAAGTTCACAGGCATTTTAACCTGGTAAGTCGCCACAAGGTCAATCTCATCTCCCGATACACTAGAAGATAATAAACTCACCCCATTACAACCGCCCTCTACCCAGTCTGCTATATGCTCCTGTTCCTCCATCCCTTTTACCAGCAGCACTTTTGCAAGCCCCATCGAAATTGCACCGTATTTTTTTGTTTCCTCACTCTCTTCCATCGCTGCATAAACAGCTAGTTTCCGGCTTGTTTCATCCATAACCTGCTGCACTTCCAGCTGAACCTGCATAATTCTAAAAAAAGATAACAATATGACAAAAAAGCACGCAAGCAGCGGCAGAATAACGGCAGCCTCTAATGTATACGATGCCTTGCAGGCATATCGGGGTGTCTCTTTTAGATATTTTGTACATGACTTTATATAGTAGAGAACACTACTAGAAGGGAGAGATTTATCTTTTACTTTTTCACATATGATTTTTAATTTTGAGATTTTTTTGTTGAAAAGAGACACCCCGATACACCTGCCTTACTCGTATAAATAAGAAAAACTTTCTGTTTTCTGACACTGATATGAAAAATTACCACCACCAATTGTAATGAGCTTCCAAAATAGCGGTTGTGTTGCGTAACGATACTGAAAATCTGCAGCAACAATCATGTGATCCATTCTGCTGTTCTGATACATTTGCTCAAGCTGCAAATTATGTTCCATCAAATCCATTGCACGAAAAGCCTGCTCCCGCTCTTTCATAAAAAAGAGAAACTGTAACAAATAGTCCGTATAGGTACAACCATTCTTACATTCTTTTGCCTTCGCATTCTCTGTAACAAGTGATACCATATTTAACAATTCTGACGTCCACTCTGTCTTACTTTTTATCAATGAAATCTTTCCGCCTTGCAGCAGCGTCCGAACATCCAGAATGCTTTCTATATATGCCCATGCACCCACAATTCCAATTTGAACCGTTTTTACAACAGCCGGATTCCCTGTAAAGCCGGCAACTGCTAATGCTAGTGTCTCCGCCTCTGCAACTTTCTTCGTATCACTTAACAACGAAGCAACATTCGCAGCCTCCCGTACCAGCATCAGACGTTCTACCATCTGTTCTAAATTTTCTCTGTCCGATTGCTTTCCGCCGACAATGTATTCCAACTCGTACGAAAGCGCACGTCCTTCCATTGGATTTGTGTAGCTCGAAAAATACGTCTTGAGATAAAGTTCTAATAAAATCTTTTCATACCAGTCCGACTGATTCTCATATGCCTTATTCCCTTTTTCACAATCTCTCTCCAAAAGTGACTGATTTTGGGGAATACTGCATTCTGAAAGTTTACTTGTATCTTCTACAACCGTACCAAGTATGGCGTTCTCCTTTATCTGCAGCACATGCTCCATGGGATTTTGTGCTTCACTTCCTGTTTCTGTTTTTACTTCTTTTTCTGTTTTTGCTTCTTTTTCTGCCTTTGTTTCTTTTTCTGTCTTGGTTCCTTTTTCTGCTTCTTCTGCCTCTCCATTTAAAAGGTTATTCGCTTCTTCAATCGTAAGATTTGCACTCTCTCCCTCTTCCTCCTTGTCCCTACTCGTCTCGATACGGTCATAAATTGCCTTCGCTGATTCAACCGGTATATTTTGCTTCATGTAATTTGTGACCTGCGCAAGAAAAAAATCCCCTCCACAGTCTGTTGCAAGTGCATACGATTCCACACTCACCTCATCCAGATTTAACTGAAAAAGGTCCTGTTCCCTCCATAGCTCATTCGAATACGGTGCCGTCAAATTGTTTTTCGCAATCTGGCTTGCACGTCCTGCAACCTTACTTGTAGAAAACTCTGTTCCTCCATAGGCTCCATCCAAAAATAACAAATGATAATCCTCCCAGAGTTTTGCATTATACTCTGCGAACACCGACTCTGTAATCAAAGGTGACTTCTGTTTGATATAGGTCTGGAGTCCGTAATATCTGGCGGACTCCAGCATGGCAAAAAGGAACGACGCAACAAGCATCATGCTTAAAGATGCAAATATGGTAATACTTCCTTTTTTCATCACACTAACTCCTATACCTTACCTGCCTGGTCTGTAATCGTTTTGAAAATATTATTCACCAGTGTCGTTAACTGCTTCTTAAAAATCAGCACCAGTCCAATTAACACCACCAAAATCAGAATCATCTCTACTACCCCGATTCCATCTTCATCCATAATAAAATCGCGAAAACATCTTTCCATTTTCTTATCCTTTCTCCTTTATCCAATCTGAAACGACAGCAATGCCGGCACCATAATAATTGCAATTACAATTCCAAGCATAAGAAGCATTGGAAAAAGCAGCTTTGTTCCGGCCTCTTCCCCCAATTTCTTTGCACTGTTTTTCCGCTCTTCAAATGCTTCTTCTGCCTCTTGTTCTAGCAATGCTGCCAAACCTTTTGTTCCCTTTTTTGCGTTCTGAATCAAAAGACTGCTTAGCTTTCGATATCTGCGCCCTCCACAGCGCTCACCAAAATGTTCATACGCAGTCCGCTCCCCGACACCACTCTCGATTTCTCTGCAGGTAACCACCATTTCTTCGTATGCCGGACGCAGCTTCTGTGTATTTTTTTGCCTCTCATTTAAGTAAGAAGCGGCAATTCGATTCCATGAAGCATTTAATGTCATCCCTGCCCCTAACAAAAGTGATAATTTACTTACAATCTCCGGGTATTCCAACGCCATAAGTGCAGCCCTTGTTTCCTTCTCCTTCTTTCTTCGTTCCAGCTCCGACATCCATATCCCAAAAGCAAGAATTGCTCCTAACAACGTAAATTTCCAGGCTAAATGATTCTCCATTTCCTTCCACCGGATGGTATAGCCATCTATTTGGGTAGGAAGATATAAGGTAGCCTCATTTTCCTTCTCCGCCTGACTTGCCAGGTTATCTTTAATCTTTTTTAGTACGGTTTGCTCTTCTGAAAGTCTTTTTGGAAACACCTGAAAGTAAAATTCATAAATACATTGATACTCCCCGCAGCTAAGCTCACAGGACGCTTTTTCCAAATATCCTTCTTCCGGTATATTGTCCTGCTGCAAATGTCCTTCTATATCCACATAATCATAACAATCAAAACTCCACTCCGCCGTCACAAGCCCTTTTTGATATTTCTTTTGCAAAATCACATCACAATCCACCCGGTCTAACGACTCATTATCGCCCAAAAAGGTATCTGTAATTTCCTCTTTTGCCTGTTCAAAAAGTTCTTGTGCCTGCTCTAAATCCGGCTTTTTCTCTGGAATAACAAGTTCATACTCGTATTCCTCGAGCAGACCGTCTGCTTCCAAAATTACACTGGCCAGGACATCTCCTTCTCCTGTTTCATTCCGCTTTATGGTTTTCGTCGACGGGTCAATCAGCTTTGTCTGATTTTCCAGCAGCTGAAACAGAATCCCAAGCAGACTCAATACACATAAAACCAGACACATCCTTGCCAGAACCGGTTTTCTTTTTTTCAACATTCCATAACTAATGCCTGTTACGACACAGACAATTCCTGAAAAAAGCATGTTTCTCCTCTACACCTCAATCTCCAACACGCGCTCTGCAAGTTTAAACGCTCCCACATATGCGGCCAATGAGACCGTCATCACAACGACTCCAAGAAGATTTCCATATAAGACAGCCAAAAAATCTGGAGACGCCATGTTAAAGTAAAATAAGATTCCTAACGGCACGACATTCATAATTTTCTGTTCCATCTTTTTTGCCGCAATTACCGTATCGATTTCCTGCATAATCTCCACTTTATCCTTCATATGCCTTGTTGTAGTTCCGATAATCCGCACGAAGTCCCCACCTCCGCGTTTTGCAAACGAAAATACCTCCGCAAATGTGACAATATCCTCCACTCCGCTCTCTTTTGCAAACGAAAGCAAAAGTTGTTCGAGCGGCATATTAAGGCGCACCGACGCATTCATTTTTTCGAACTCTTTTCCAACCAGCGCATGTTCCCCATAACGCTCTAACAATTCTTTTTCCGCCTCTCTCCATGCATTTTCCATGGAGTATCCGGCAACTAATGATGTCGTCACTACCTGCATCGCATCTTTAAATTCCTGTGCAATCTCCTGTTTTCTCTCCGCCTCCTTCTTCTGTATCCATCGTTTTTTCGTCATAATGTAAGCAATGGGCAAAACAAGCATCCCCCACACGGATTTGTAAAAAAGATTCGCAATTAGAGCAGACAACAGCAGACTGAATCCGACGCAGCACCAACGGTCCTTTCCTCCAAATTGATACTTCATTTTCTCTACACTCCTCTTTGAAATTTTCACATTGCTTTTCCATCAAAATCAAAGCTGACTTTCCTCTAAGTCAGGTGATTCTGATTCCCGCCATCTCACATTTTTCCGTATGAAGCAGCGTACCTACTTTCTTTAACTCTCCTTGTACCCGCTCCTGCAGAAATTGTGATTTGTCTCGCTCTGTCGGAAAAGATTGTCTTGTCTCCACAAATTCATATAGCGGATGAATACATACCTCTCCGTCTTTCATTCCCTCGATTTCTGCTATCATCAATACTTTTCTGCTATGGTCACGCAGCCTTCCTAAGTGCACCAGCAAATCAACACCGGAAGCAATCTGGCTTCGAATAGCGGGTAGTGGTAAGTCCATCCCCATCAAAACCATGGTCTCTAACCGGCTTAGCATATCTTTACAGGAATTTGCATGACCGGTTGAAAGACTCCCGTCGTGGCCGGTATTCATCGCCTGCAAAACATCGAGTGCCTCTGCGCCACGGCATTCTCCCACCACAATACGGTCTGGACGCATTCGAAGCGCTGTTTTAATCAGGTCTCGAATTGTAATCGGATCTACACCCTCTAAATTCGCATTTCTCGTCTCAAGCCTTACCAGATTCGGATTTCCCTGAATCTGCAGCTCGGCAGAATCTTCAATCGTAAGAATCCTTTCCCTTTTGGGAATATAGCCGGAGAGTACATTCAAAAAAGTTGTTTTTCCGGAACCGGTTCCACCCGAAACAAAAATGTTATATTTTGCCTCCACCATTTTTCTTAAGAAATCCGCTGCTTCCTGCGTAATCGATTCCTTTTCAATCAAATCCTCCATCTGAAATGGTTTCTCTGGAAACTTTCGGATGGAAACCGCTGCACCATCTATGGAAATCGGAGATAAGACAATGTTGACACGCGAACCATCTTTTAGGCGGGTATCGACGATAGGCGTTGATTCATTTACCATACGGTTGTTTGTTCCAACCATCTGTTGAATCACATCCTCTAACTTCTCCTTACTGGAAAAGTGCTTGTCCCATTCGACGAGTTCTCCAGCTTTTTCATAAAATATATGATTTGGACCATTCACCATGATTTCTGTTATGTCGGTTCGATCTAGCAGCTCCTGGAGCACATCCATCTTGCGAAGTGAATTAAAAAGTCCCTGCTCGAGTGTTACCCTCTCCTCTATTGAAATTGCATTTTCCTTCGTGTAACTTCTTACCTCTTCTTCGATGAGGAAGCGGACTTCCTCATCAGACATCTCTCTGGAAAAATCCAGCCGGTTCCATATCCTTTTTTGTAGCTCATCCATCATAAGCAATTGCTCCATACAACTGATTCCGAATGAGATCCCCCAGTTCACTCCACTTGAACTGGTCTAATAATCCACCCGTTGGAACGACCTGCGTTGCAGAATACGGCAGATATATCACCTGTATCCGCTCCGCCATCTGCTCCTGACGGAAGGACTGGATATACTGCAAAAATAATTCTTTTTTACATTCGAAAAAAGGACCACTTTTCATCAGGCAATCAATCTTTTTGCAACGCGATAACAGTTCTGAAAATCCGGCAAACATGCTGCCAAAATCAATGACAATCACCTCAAAATCCATTCTTTGTTCTAAAAAGGAAAGTAATGTTTCATATTCTTTAGCGCAGATTTCATAGATATTTTCCGGATTTCTTGCCGGAGGAATATAAAAAAGTTCACCACACTGGTACAGAACCTGCCGCACCCCTTCTTCCGTCAGGCGGTTTTGGTGTACCTTTACCAGTAAATCTCCTAAATCCCGCTCTCCTTCCCACTGAAAAATTTCGAGTAAGCCACTGCACTCCATCAGGTTTAAGTACAATACTTTCTTCTTTTCTGCGAGAAGCGATGCCATTGTCACCGAAAACGGAACCTGCATCTCGTGCTGTATGGGCGAATATACGCCAATAATCTCCACACCTGAAAATGTTTCCCCATTTTCCTGTAAAGGCGGCGCTTCCTCTTTCTCGCACATCATGTACATCTCATGCAAAATCGCTTCCGCCGACTGGTATTTTAAAATAGACCTTTCTTTCTGTTTCCCATAATCGGTTGTCTCCGCAACGAAAAGCCCTGCAGCATCCGCCACCTCAACCTCCTCTTGCAAATACAGCACCGGAACATCATAGGAACCCAGCCCTTCTTTTGCAGCTTCAAACCCTTGTCCAATCAGAATCAGGTCATATTTTTGTTGCAAAAGTCCTTGCATAAATGCTTCCAGCCTTGTAAACGTATGAATCACAAAATTGTCCTCTTCGTGATTCCGAACATAAGCGGCAAACTGGTTTAGATACGCTGCATCTACATCACAAACTGCCACTGTAAGTTGTTTCAATCGCACACCCCCAAACGTATAAATACCCCATTAAAATTGGTACTGAAAAATGAATGAAATGTTTTTCCCCGATGCAGTATCTCTTTTTGAGAATCAAAAATGCTATTTTTAGAACCGATATCATGGCGCCAGCCAATAACGAAACCAATAACAACATCCACCATTCTTTCCAAATAAGAAATCCACCTGCTACGGAAAATAATTTGATATCGCCTGCTCCAAGAGCACGCATTAGAAATAAAAGATATAATAAGATAACCGGTATAGAACTATAAAATAAAAATTCAAGGATTCCTCTCCATCCGTTCCCCATTATCCGAATGAAAAGTCCCAACACATAACCACACACAATCAGCCGGTTACTGATTCTTGTGCTTTTAAAATCCATTGCAACTGCCACGAAAAGTATGACAAGCAATGTTACATATCGTAATTCCCTTCCCCATCACCTCTCTTTGCTGTTTGTATCATGGATTATAGCAATGCCCCTTTTCTTTGTCCATACTTTTTTGACAACTTTTTCTTTTTTGTAAAATTGTCACAAAAATTTTGTAAAAACAATTCCGTAAAGAAGCGCAACTCCGCTGATACCAAGGGTTCCGACTGTCAAAAGCGTAGTAGGATTTATTCCAACTACACTTGTAATATGTTCTTTTTCCAGAATCTGATTGCAAAAAAGAATCACCGCCACGCAGGTTGCCATTCTTATCACAAAGCGAAGCAGAAACTGTCCTCTTTTTTTTGCTGCCAATACAAAAAGTAAAATCAGGCACATTCCCACAATAATCATTGCCGCCGTCTTTGTATCCATTTTCATTTCCTTGCACGTTTTTTTATAATATATGGCTTGCTTTTTCTTTTAGAACAGGATTTTTGATAATGTCCATATCATTTTGTGTAATTTTTTTACAATTTTTACAAATAAAGATTGTCTGGTTGTATAGATTGGAAAAAACATGATTATACTGATAGAAAGAACAATAATAGAAAGCGGGGTTTTTTCATGCGCATCTTAAAAAGTAAACCACATTGTGATGAGCATTACACCTTACTGATGAATGATTTGAATCAAACTGCAAAAGATTTACAGTATGCCTATGATAACCTGGAAAATGTCATTGATCCTGATATGATTGATTCCTGCATTTATGAGGTAAATGCAGTCCAGATGCGCTATAAATTTTTACTTACCAAAATAAAACAAATAGAGGATTCTTATGCTAAGAATCCTCTTGAAGTGTCAAATTCCTGACAGTTTTCTGTTAAATTGTCACGTCCATATGTGTACCCTGCGTACACCTGTTGTGTATTGCTCATCAGAGGTCCTGAGGTGTCTTGTTCGGCAGCTTTTACAAAACTGTCAGAAAGACTTCTCAGGATTTTTTCTGCATGATTTAATTCATCCAGACGGTTCTTATACAGGGTTTTGGAAAGTTCCTCCCTGCAATATACATACAGTGGATACAATTCTTTCGCAATTTCATAGGAAAAATCAAGCGAATGAATCAATTCTAAAATGGAACGATCTGCATTTCTTACCGCTTCTTTGAACGCTTCGTGGTCTTTTTTTTCATAACTCTGCTTCGCTTCATCCAAATAGGCAAACACAATATCATACATAATAACGATCAAGCCGCCTTTATTGCACTGGCTGATGCGTCTTGTAAAATCAGAAATTAATTCTTTTTTCATATTCCTAACCTCTTAGAAGCTGTAATACCTGCTGTGGAATCTCATTTGCCTGGCTTAATACGGAGATTGCTGCCTGGTCTAATACATTGTACTGTGTATAGGCTGTCATCTCGTCTGCCATATCGGCATCCTGGATTCTGGACAATGCACTTGTCATATTTTCTCCAGTCTCATCAAGACTTCCTACTGCATAATCCAAACGGTTCTGGTATGCACCAATCTTAGAACGCACTGCGGATACCTGTGCAATTGCATTGTCTACTGCCGCAATTCCACGGTCGGCACCGGTAACGGTTGTCACGTCCAAATCATCCAGATAAAGGCTGTTTGTAGAAACTTCTGGAATTCGGACTGCCATATTCTGGCTCTCGTTTGCACCAATCTGTAATATCATGGTTCCGATATCTGTCACTTCCAGTTCTACGTCGCCCGCATATCCTTTTTCTGCTAAAAAGCTGATGGTAAAACCATTGGTATCGCTGATGGTAATCTTATTTCCATCTGTAAGGCAGGTTGCAGTTGACTTAAACCCGGTTGTGGTACTCTCAATGGTAAGCTTTGCATTCTCACCTGTCTGCGCATTGTCTAAGCTATATCCCTTCACTGCTCCGGTCTCTTTGTCTAATACCTCTGTACAATCTGCAACATCAAATCCCAATGCATTCACGAAGCCTGTCAGATTCTCTTTGGAAGAAAAGCTGATGTCAAGCGCTGCACCTGCACCGTATTTTACAGTGGAAAAAGACAATCCTTTCTTATTTGTTGTCAACTCGGCATTTGCTTCGCCCATCTCTGCTGCGTTTCTGATTTTCTCATAGGCTTCTTCATAAGTATCTGTTGCCAGAATGTCTGCTGTGGAACCATTGATGGTGATACTTCCCGAAACACCAACCGGTGTTGTGTTATCCTGATAACCATTGGCTGCTCCAGCCGGTGCTGTTCCACTTTCTGATGCGGTCTGTGTTGCTGCCGTATCGATTTTAAATTTATAAGTTCCAGCTTCTACGGAATCAGAAATATTCACCCTGCTTACATGCTGGGTATAAATTCTGGTATCCAGTGTACCGTCTAATAAAGGTTTCTGGTTATATTCGGTGTCGGAGGAAATACGGTTAATTTCTTCTTTTAACGCCTCAATCTCATCCTGTACCGCCTTCTTATCATCTGGTGTGCTGGTATCGCTTGCTGCCTGCACGGACAGCTCTCTCATTCTCTGTAAAATGTCACTGACTTCGTTCAACGCTCCGTCCGCAATCTGAATCACAGAAGTACCATCGGATGCGTTCTGTGAAGCACGGTCTAAGGCATCAATCTGTGCCTGCATTTTATTGGAAATTGCAATTCCGGCCGGATTATCTTTTGCATGATTAATTTTCAGTCCTGTGGAAAGTCTCTCCATTGCGCCGGAAAGATTATTCTCTGTTCGAAGCAATTGTTTATTGGTAATTACCGCCATCATATTCTGATTAATCTTCATGTTTTTCCCATACCTTTCTCTCGTAACAGCTTCTTTTCTGTCTGTTTTTTGTATAATCGGTTTTCTTTGCTGCATCCTTGCGGCATTTCCAATGACAATCCCTGTCCCTTTTTTGTGTCAACATCAACACTTTCTGATTTATATATCGTCCCTCTCTTTTCTTTTCCTTAGAAAAAAATAAAATTTTTATAACTCGTAACATATGACATTGCATTTGTGCCTGTTTCGTATTATAATTACCACATCTTCGGGCATACTAATCACAAAATGATTTAGTCGATGAACCCGTTATCATACAATTAAGGAGGAAGAAACATGGCTCAGGTAACAAAATCTACTATGATTGGTGAATTACTTCAGATCGACCAGAACATCGCACCAATTCTTTTAAATATCGGTATGCACTGTCTCGGATGCCCATCTTCTCAGATGGAAACAATTGAAGAGGCTGCTGCTGTTCACGGTATTGATCCAGATGCTTTGGTAAATGAAATCAACGATTTCTTAGCAAAAGATCTTGCTTAATTACCACTTTTAAAGAATTTTTGGCGTCAGACTTAAGGCGCATCTAAAAAAGCTGCACACTACGTTCGAGGTATTACCTCCGTAGTGGCAGCTTTTTTGCAAATAAACATCTTTTATAAGCTGGCAAGTACCTGAAGTGCCTGCTTTTGAATCAATGGCTCGTAATGTTCCTTGAAATATGCGCCAATTCCAGGCGTATATGTCTTCTGATGTGCATACTCTGATAAAATATTGCACACCTTGTTAAACTCTTCCGGTGTCTGACTGCTCTTGCTCACCATCAGATAGTACTGATGTGTATTCGAATCCTTGTAAAGGTCATTCTCCCCTACATAAAATCCCTCTAAAACATGGGCAAGTCTCGTCACCTCAGAAAGATCACGGAACACAAACATTTTCGTTATGTCAACCACAACACTGGCTTCTGCTACGGGCTCCTTCGCTTTGTCGGATACCTCCGCACTCTTTGTGCCGTCCGCCTCATTTGCGGCTTTCTTGCGTTCTTCCTGGATCTTTTTAAACAATCCTAAAATATCATCCGCACCTTCTGGTGCGCTGGCAACTGCATCACTGCTTCCAGACTCATCATAAAGATCTGCTTCATCAGGCTCTGAGAATTTGGAAAAACGAGTATCAAGTTCTTCCGGATATTCCACTTTTGTTACTACTAAAATGATGGTATCTGCTGACAATGGAATTGCTTCAATCATCAACGGAATATCATCTGCTTCAAATCCAAATTCATAAGCCGCCTGCTGCATCATATCGCGAAACAGCTCTTTTGCTTTCTCTGTACCATAAGCAAGTTCACTCAGCTTAATCTGTCTATCTGCTAAATCTTCTCTCGTCAACGTACAACGAATCTGATTATCGTTTACTTTTTCAATCTTCATATCTAACCATTCCCTTCATCCGGAAACTCTTGTAAACTGTACATCTATTATAATCAAATGATGTTATGATGTAAAGTATGCCTTTTTATTAAATATTTCTAAAATTGTTAAAAAATTCTGAAAGTTGTTGCAAAATACTGTCTTTCATGTTATAAACATATGCAAGAGATTCGCATCTGACACGTTGGAAAGGAAGCGATTCACACATTCAACTACATCATTTGTCTGACCGGTACGAAGTGCTGTCCACGCTTGGTTGTGGCGCTACCGCTACCGTTTATTTATCCAGACACAGGAAACTGAAGACCCTATGTGCCATCAAATGTATCCCCAGACAGCTGGCCGGTTCTTCTTCTTTTCCTTCCGAGGCTATTTTTCTAAAACGTCTCCATTCTCCCGGAATCCCTGTCTTATATGATTTCGATGAGGATGAAAACACCTTTTATCTGATTGAAGAATATGTCCCCGGGGAATCTTTAGAAGCTTTTATGCTTCATCAAACTTTTATTTCCGAAACTTTTTTGATTCAGATTGGTTTACAGTTGTGTGATATTTTTTTCGTCATGCATACTTGTTCGCCGGAACCCGTTTTTTATCTGGATTTAAAACCTGAACATATTATAGTATGTGGAGAATCCATTAAAATAATCGATTTTGGTTCCGCAATCTTTCAAAAGGACACAAAACATGGTATTTCGCTCTTTGGGACTACGGAATATGCTGCACCGGAACTGATTTCCTCTGCCGAGGTATCTTTTGCCTCTGATTTGTTTAGCATTGGAAAAGTTCTTGCCTTTCTAAGCCGTGCATTGCAAAACAAATGTAGTTTCAAATTGTCGCAAATTATTCAAAAGGCCTGTTCCCCATCTGTGGCACATCGCTATGCCACCGTGTGGGAGTTAAAGCAGGAACTTTTATCTCTAAAACCAGATCCGTGTCAGTCAAATCTCTTAAAATCTATTGGCGTTGTTTCAAGTCATTCCGGCGTCGGTGCAACACACCTTGCCGTTTCTGCTGTATCTGTGCTGAATAAAAACCATTTTTCAAGTTATTACATAGAGAAAAATAACAGTCACAGCCTATCCTCTATGCTCTTGGGAAACGGGCAGTTTTCAGAACACAACGGTGTCTTTTGTTATCAGCATTTTCACGCTATCCGGCACTATGGAGAGGGGATTGTATCTCCCGTTCCTCCTTCCGGTATTCCTGTTCATGATTATGGTGTGTTTCAAACAGATTTAATAGAATATCATCCAGATGAAACCTTACTTTTTGTAATGGGAAGCCGCAAGTGGGAACTGGAACAAACCTACGCAGTCGGCGAACAGCTTTTAAACCGGGAAAACGTTGTATTTGTCTGTAACTATGGAGATATGAACGCAGCAAAACATCTTGCAAGATACTTTCATCGACCTATCTATTGTTTTCCGCTTGATGCAGATCCTTTTTGCATTACACGGGAAAAGGAACGATTTATTTTGGAACTGCTCGCCATAAAAGGAGGTCATAAACTATTTTTTTCAAGCAGGAAAGGACTCCGAAACTCCGTTGTACCATTGGAATCCTTGGAGTAGAACACGGTGTTGGATGCACACACCTTGCAATCTCTATTGCAACTTACTGTAATGCGTGTCACCACAAAAAGACCGCACTTGTGGAGCTAAACAAAAACGGAACGCTTTATCGGCTCTCGAAGAATACTGGTGACACCGCTTTTTCTCTTTTCGGTGTTGATTACTATCCAAACGCCGCCTCACTTCACCTTCCATCTCTTATCAACTCGTCCTATGATTATCTGATTTTGGACCTGGGAACTTCAACGGAAGATTTTATTATGGATGAGTTTTTACGGTGCGACCGAAAGATTTTGCTTGGCAGTCTTTCACCCTGGAGGCAGATTTGTTATGGGAATTTTCTTACAAATTTTTTTAAAACATATCAAAATCATGGAACGATTATTTACTTGGCTTTATTCGGGATAAAGGACGATTTAATTGAATTTTCCCATGCATACCATATTTATATGCAGGGAGTTCCCTTTCTTGCAAATCCGTTTCAATTGAGAAAGGAAAATCTTTCCTTTTTGGAACACTTGATTTAGGGGGCATTACTATCTTACGAAACCGTAAAAAAACGATTTTTCTATCCGCTCTTTGTGGCGCTCTTTTGGCGTTCCTTCCGATGCTTTTTGTTCTCATGCAGGCTCATTCCGCACAAAAACAATTGCAGCATGAACTGCTAAGTTACAAGGAATGGAAGGACAGTTATAAGGAGGGCTCCATGTGGATTCTAAACACTTCGCTATCCGCTGGGGATACGGTAAGCGAAGATGATTTTACCAAGATTATTTTTCAAACACAGGATGTATCAGCTCTGACGTCGTCTTTTGAACCGTCAACGCTATCCGGTTTTGCAGCCAAGACAGCTTTAAAAAAAGGGACGATTGCCACAGATGAAATGTTTTATTCCGCATCCGATTTTTCGAATGATGTACGCTTTGTGGAGGCGACTGATTTCATTCTGCCTGAAAATCTAAAAGAACAGCACTACATTGACATCCGCGTCTGCTTTCCGAATGGAGAAGATTATATTGTCATCTCACACAAGAAAGTCCTAAAACTGCTTTCTGACGATGACGGTATCTACGGCGTACAGCTAGAGCTAAACGAAGAAGAACTGCTTCGTCTCTCCAGCGCCCGTGTGGACCGGGAACTCTATGACAATTGTAGTCTGTATCTTCTCCCTTACCGGATGGATTTTCAGGAAACAAGTGAGCCTGACTACCCGGTCAACCCGGACGTTTTCGAGCTCATGAACTGGGACCCTAATATTGTGGCACTGTTTACAGTACCTAAGGAGCTGGAAATGCGTGCTACATTAGAGAACCACCTAAAGGTATTTTTACAGAACGAGGAACAAGACCCTGACACAGGTTCCAAAGATGACAGTACTTCTGGCGAAGATACCACTTCTTCGGAATCTCTCACGGTCTACCAACCGCAAGATGATGGCCTTTAATGGTTATCAACTACATTTGTAATTTAATATATCACGAGTATCATTACATCCGTAACCTGCGGTTTTTCTTCCTTATATTAAATAACATGGGGTGAAATGATTGCGTAACGAAAATGAAGAACGTCTTTATTTAGAGCTTCATGCCTTTGAAAACCAGGGAATCACCATCTGGTTAGAAGGTGCCATCAGTGATTCCATCAACGTTACAAACCGGCTAAGCCTAAATGAAGAGCAAAGCTATATGCGAGATTATATTTTTGAGGAGGGGATTTTAAAAGAAATTCGATTTGACAAAGTAACTCAAAACAAATAACTATGGAGCTATGATCTGAGTACCTCAATGCCGGATCATGGAAGTTCGAATTGACACAAACGATAAAAAAGATGCGACTGGACTGCCCGACGGGGCAGTCCTTTTCGCGTGATAAACTTCAATCGCTGCACCTATAAATGATAGGAAAATTTACAGGGAATCAAGGGTGCGTATACCAACAGTGGAGCACGTTTCGAATTGCTAATTTGTCGATGCCGATTTTCGGCTCTTGCCATTGTTTATGTTCATTCGACATCTGCACACTTGCAATGTAGCGTTCGTCTGTGGCACACACTCAATCTGTGCACGAACCGTGTGGGAGTTACATGTCGTATGACAGCAAAAGTGGGTGCGAAAAATACCCGTTCAAGCAGCGTAACTTATAAAGGTAATATTAACGTATATTGCGCGTTTGGGAGTTTTCGCACCCAATAGACTCTGCTGGAAACGACATTTACTCCCACTAGGTGCAGAAACTGTGCGAGTGTGTGTCACAGGCGGACACTGCGTTGTAAGTGTGCAGATGGCGAATGTACACAAACCTTGAGCCGAAAATCGACACCTGACAAATTTACACAATTCTTACAAAGTGCTCCACTGTTGGTATACGCACCCTTGATTCCCTTTTACTTTTCCCATCGTTTATAAGTGCGAAGTTTCAGTAAAAACTTGAAAATAGATTTCGATATGCTACAATAAGGGCATAAATATAGAAAGGATTTTTTACATGAAGAAGAAAACAATACCCATTTTTACTGCAGGATTTTTGATTGTTATCATCCTTTTGATTCTCCTTCTGGCCAAGGTTATTTCAAAATACACGCCATCGGATGAACGTGAGGACTTAACAACATACTATAACATCTCTTCGGATGGGGATGTTGCTATTGTCTATAACAACTCGGTGTTAGAGGATAAAGCAAAACTCATCGATGGAAACGTCTATCTTAGCATTGGAACGATTAAAAATTACATAAACGACCGCTTTTACTGGGACTCCAACGAAAACAAACTGCTTTACACAACGGCAAACGATTTGATTTCTGTGGATGCGGAAAGTGCTGATTATTATATTACCAAAAGTAAGACCACATTTGACCAGACCATTGTAAAAGTAGACACGGAAACCGCTTATGTATCCGTTGCATTCATAAAACAGTACAGCGATTTTGCATACAATTTCTGTGAAAATCCAAACCGTTTGATATTGTCGAATGAATGGGGCGATTACGATACCATTACTGTAAAAAAAGATACCGAACTTCGTCATAAGGGTGGCATTAAGAGCCCGATTCTTGCTGACCTTACCAAAGGAACTGTCGTTACACTGTTAGAGGAGGACGACAAATGGTCCAAGGTTGCAACGGAGGACGGCATCATCGGATATGTGCAGAACAAACGTCTGAATCACAAGGAAACTGCGACCCGCACCAGCGACTTTACCCCGGAAACTTTTACCCATATCACAAAAGATTTTAAGATTAATATGGGCTGGCATCAGGTCACAAACCAGACTGCAAACTCACAGGTGGCAAATGTGCTTTCTGCCACAAAGGGAATCAATGTCATCTCACCTACCTGGTATTACCTCAACGATAACAATGGTGGTATTGCTTCTCTCGCAAACACTGATTATGTAAACTACTGTCACGACCACAGTGTTGAGGTCTGGGCACTTGTCTCGAACCTGGAAAACAAAGACGTCGACACCACAGAAGTCTTATCGCATACTTCTAAGAGACAGACCTTGGTCAATAACCTGATTTCCTCTGCTATCCAGTATAACCTGGATGGTATTAATGTCGACTTAGAATCCCTTGACCCTGCTGTCGGTGATTCCTACATCCAGTTTATCCGTGAACTGTCATTAAAATGTGCCAATAACGGAATTGTTCTTTCGGTAGACAACTACGTTCCGTCTGACTATACTGCATTTTATGACCGCGCAGAACAGGCACTTTTTGCCGATTATGTCTGCATTATGGCCTATGATGAACATTACAAAGGTTCTGATGAAGGTTCCGTTGCTTCTATCGGATTTGTTCAAAATGGGGTGGCCGATACACTAAATGAGGTTCCTGCGAACCAGATTATTCTTGGAATCCCATTTTATAGCAGAGTCTGGATTGAAACTCCGGTCGATGGAGATACTTCCAGCGAGGAAACCGATGACGGAAGCTACACCTTATTTGACCTTGATTCTTACGCTGCAAGCATGAGCGATGTTCAAAAATTAATCAGTGCAAATGCAGCCACACCTGTCTGGTCCGAGACCGATGGTCAGAATTATGTCGAATATCAGAATGACGGCGCAACCTACAAAATCTGGATTGAGGATGTCACTTCTGTCGAAGAAAAATTAAAAATTATGAATGATAACTCACTTGCAGGTGCATCCTTCTGGAAACTTACGTTAGAAGATCCTGCCGTATGGGATACGATTCTGAAATATATGAACTAACGTTTTTCTAATCGCATTTCCTTTCATCCATACATAACTCCGGTACACTTCGAATACGATAATAGTAAAAGAAGTACCGGAGTTATTTTTATGAAAAAAAAGCTGGAGTTAGCCATGGCTATCTCTCTTTTGGTTGCCTCCTTTTTCCTTGCAAAAAAAGGTGCCACCCTCGTTTTAAGTGAAAATACAAAACCAGACCCCCACTGTATTGTCATTGATGCTGGCCACGGCGGCATCGATCCTGGAAAAATTGGCATCAATGATGCAAAAGAAAAAGATATTAATCTGTCTATTGCCCTAAAACTTTCCGCCCTTTTGGAAAAAGAAAACATAAAAGTTGTGCTTACCAGAGAGGATGACAATGGTCTTTATTCCGAATCCTCCACAAACAAAAAAGTGGAAGATATGCAAAACCGCTGTAAACTGATTACCGATACAAATCCTGTTTTTACCATCAGTATTCACCAAAACAGCTATCCCACAGAGGACATCAAAGGCGCACAGGTCTTTTACTATGGTCAGTCTGCCGATGGGGAAGCTCTTGCAAAAAAGATTCAAAGCAGCCTGATTGAAAACCTTGACCCGGAAAACAAACGCGAAGCAAAAGCGAATGAGAGTTATTATTTGCTAAAAAAAACACCCACACCTACGGTCATCGTAGAATGTGGGTTTTTAAGCAATTCCACCGAAGCGGATCTTCTTTGCACCTCCGACTATCAGGATAAGGTTGCAAACGCGATTCTTCTTGGAATTCAATCCTATTTAAATCCTAAGACTTCTCCTGATACAGAAACGATCTTTGAATCCGGGACTTCCTTAGATTAAGAAATCTCTTTCATCAGGCTGATGAAGCTTTCTGCAATGTTATAAAGACGTGCTGTCTGTATCTCGTAAGAATCATCTGTTTCCTGTTTATCTACATTTGTAGTTGATTCGTTTTCTTTTGCAAAACGGTTCAAATCCAAATCCGGCACAATTGCACATCTGACATCTACGGCCTCTGCTCCGTTTTCCTGGATGGTGGAGGCTAGAAGTCCCATGTGATCTGCCAAAAGGTTTCTGGTATCTTCGTTATCCGATACGACAAGACCGCTGATACCCTCCTCTTTTGCCTGGAATTTAGCTGCAACTTTTCCCATGCGGTCAATATCCATCAAAACATCCACCATACCTTTTTTCTTGGTGCCACGGACAATTTTGAGTTCCACGTTGGTAAGTTCCCCGTTAATCATAACCGGAATTGCATAATTTTCTTCCTTTGCTTTTGCGGTATAAATAGACATCTGCGCATTCACAAGCTGCATTGCCTTTAAGTCAATTGTGGAAACGTTATCATCAATTTTCACCATATTCTCAAGTGCATGTTCTGCGACCTCTGCTAAAGTCTCCTGCGCTTCTGCCATCTCTTTCGGTGTCTTGACAGCTTCCCCAAAACGTTCCAGAATATCCTCTTTGATTGCCTCTAAATCCGACTGATCGACTCCGTCTGTATTTTCATAACTGCCAAACAACTTGCGTAGCCCCTGGTTACGGTCTTTTAGGTAAAGGTCTGCCGCCATCACATTTTGTACGGTATTTGGAATATCGTATTGCTCCAGCATATCATAGACCTCCTGGGATGCCCCTGCACATGCCTCCAGACTCTGAACCTGTTCCTTATAATATTCGTTTTCAATGGCACTTTCATCGGCGCCGGCATTTGCAAGTGCCTCCTTTAACTGCTCCGGTGTCAAATCCATCCAGTCGCCCTGACTTAAAATCTCCTGGAGCTTCGATGGCGTAACGGTTTCTAATACATCCTTCATACAATTTGTCTGATAAGCAGCCTCAATCTGCTCTGTAATCGAAATCCCAGATGCATTAACCTCCTTGGTCTCGCCAAACGAATCGTCCACCTTCACATCCACTTTTCCATGACGGCTCGTACGAACCTCTGTCAAAAGGTTGCGCATTGTAAGGTCTGTTCCCTTTTGCAACAATGATCCGATTGCAGCGCCATCCGTTTTTTCTACCTGCGCAATCAGACGGTAAATTCCGATATAAGAACTTCTCTCCTCCTCGGTAATCTGGCTATTCTGCTCTAATTTCCAAAGGTACTTGCTGAATTTCTCCTCGTCGGTTCCATCCATCTTTTCCTGAATACTTCCAATTTTCTGATTCAATTCTGTAAAATCAAGGTCAAGCGGATTGACACCGTCTTTGATAAGCTGTGTCACAACCCTTGGTGTCAGACCGGAAAAGATGCGCTGTACCTCTTCATCCGCAGCCTTCATCTGTGCGACGGAATCTGTGGTAATCGGAATCTGGTTATATGCAAGAATCCGCACCGCACGCTGATTTGCATCTGTCGTTTCCAATCCCAAATCCGTTAAAATATCATCTACATTTGCAAATGCCTTCTGAATCGAATCACCGAGATCTGCACGTGGTGCTGTCATCAATGTCTCGTAACTTTCATTTGCTTTTTCAAATGTATCCTTTAACGCAGTACCTGCTCCATGCACCTGGTTGATGGTAGAAACATCTGCCTGTGGAATACCAAGTACGTAAGCCGGCACGCTTGCCATTTCATTTACTTTTGTAGTTGTTTCTGCAAAAACAGATACATTTTCTGCGGAAGCCTCTACCCCTGCTGCCTCAAGCAGATGTGCATAGTAGGAATTTTCAGCCTCTTTTAACTGTTCTACCAATTGCTCTAGCGGCTGTGTCTCAATGGAAATTCCCTGTTTGATTAAAGAAATATTTGCCTGTGTTGTCATTGCAAGGCGAACTTCCTCTAACTGTCTTCTTGCTGTCAAAAGTGCAAGGCCTTTTTCAGTGTACTCCCCATCTGCATTTGCCTCATACACATTTTCTCCTGAGGTACCGTTTCCAGATGTGGCATTTCCGGATTCCCCATCTGCATTTGCTGCACCTTCTCCTCGATGATTTCTTGCTTCCTCAAGGTTCGCACTTGTAAGTTCCATGTCATGGTCAATCAGGTACCTCAGGTCATCCTCGGATGCTTCCCCGACAACCTCTTCTACATGTTTTGCCTGATCTTCAATCGAATATCCGGACAGAAGCATACCGTCTGCCGGACGCATTCCCTCTGCGACTGCGGTTGTCATTGCCGAAATCACGCTGTCGGCATCGCACGGAAGCTGCAATGATTTTAACTGCTCTAAATAGCTTAAATTCTCCGCTGTAAAAGAAATATTATTTGCAATCATCCACTGGCTGTCTGCAATCGTCTGGTCGTTTACCTCAAGCCCTGCCGCCTTTATCGTCTGCTCAATCTGAGCCTGCAACCCTGAAAAATCAATCTCTTCCATATAACTACTATTGTAGTTGTTACTGCCACTGTACTCTGCTTTATATAAATTGGAGATGCTTGGCTTTAAATGATTGTCCAGCATATATTTTACAGCACCGTCGCTTGGTTTCTCTAACGATGATGCCTGTTCGTATGCCTCCAATGCATCCTGCACATTGCTTTCATTTACCGGAAGGTCGGCCTCCCTTAAGGCATTGGCAATCTGGGTTGCCACAGCAACATTTCCTGTAATTGCCTCTAATTCTTCCTGGCTTAAAGAATCTCCATAAGAGACATCCACACCTGCTTTTGCCATGGTTGCTTTTATCTTATCGGTCACTGTCACAATCGTATGAGACTCTGTCGCACCACCCGAAAAACCTTCTTTCTCCATCTCTTTATAATCTTCTGGAGAGGTCGTCTGGGATAACACTGTCATCTCATTTTTACGATCCTGCGTGTCCATGCTCATGGACTCCTCAAGTTTATCTAAAAATGTTTTCTCTTCCTTTGTCGGATTGCCATAAGTCGTATCCTTCATATTTACTGATACACTTCCTGTCTCATCCATCTTGGATGCTGCCGTTTTTACCGGCAATGTCGTCCCGGCCGCCTGTGTCTCCTTTGCATTTTGCTGTAACGCATCTAATATACTCGTCTGGTCAACTCTCATGCGATTCTCCTCTATCCCTGAAAAATAATAAAACTTCCTCTTTTTCTCTATCATCACGAAATTCTACGCCTTACAAATGGGCGTAAAAATGGCGCATTTTTCGTTCCTTCGAAAATTGTGCGCCATCCTTAGCTGATATATATATCGGTTTCATCAGCTTTTTTATAAAGTTTTATTTTGACGAATTCAAAATAATATCGCCTGCGAATTCGCCCGGATTCTAATTTCTAATACTGGAAAACTGCAACTCCGTAACCCGGTAATTTGTATCCAATGGAATACGGTTTTCCATCACACTCAGATGCCTTTGCCTTGTAGGTCTTTGGGCGCTTTGCTCCACTTCCGCCAAACTCTGCATCATCGCTGTTTAAAACCAGCTTATATGATTTCAGCTCCGGCACACCTACACGGTAGTCCTCTCTTGCAACCGGTGTAAAGTTGCAGACAAAGAGCAGATGGTTCTTATCATCCTTGCTTTTTCTTACAAAGCTAAAGATACTCCGTTCTGCATCGTTGGCATTGATCCACTCAAATCCGCCCCATTCCGTGTCTAATTCATACATGGATGGATTCTTGCGGTATAAATGCAATAACGCTTTTACAAAATTCTGCACATGCCTGTGGTTTGCATTTTCAAGAAGATACCACTCTAACTCACATTCTTCACTCCACTCGTGAAGCTGTGCAAACTCCTGTCCCATGAACAAAAGTTTTTTGCCCGGATGCCCCATCATAAAAGCGTAGGCAACCATAAGGTTCTGGAATTTCTCCCAGCCTTCTCCCGGCATCTTGTTAATCATGGAGCACTTTAGATGAACGACTTCATCATGTGATAACACCAGGATATATCTCTCGCTGCTATTATAACTCATAGCAAAAGTCATCTTGTTGTGATTTCCTTTTCGAAAATACGGGTCTAATTTCATATAGTCTAAGAAATCATGCATCCAGCCCATGTTCCATTTATAGGAAAAATTCAGACCGCCTTGTTCTGCCGGGCCTGTTACCATTGGCCATGCCGTAGACTCCTCCGCAATCATTACCACGCCGTGGTGGCGGCCTGTAATCAGCGTATTGATATGTTTGAAAAATTCAATTGCCTCAAGGTTCTTATTTTCGCCATATTTATTTCTGATCCACTGGCCTTCTTCTTTTCCATAATCCAGATAGAGCATGGACGCAACCGCATCCACACGAAGTCCGTCAATGTGGAACTGTTCCACCCAAAGCAAGGCACTTCCAATGAGGAAATTCTTTACTTCATTTTTTCCATAATCAAAAATCTTGGTTCCCCAGTCTGGATGTTCGCCCATTCTAGGATCCGCGTACTCATACAGACGGGTTCCATCAAAGTTTGCCAGCCCATGCGCATCCTTTGGAAAATGCGCCGGAACCCAATCTAAGATGACTCCGATTTTATGCTTATGGCACTCATTTACAAAATACGCAAAATCCTTCGGTGTTCCATACCTGGAGGTCGGTGCATAATAACCGGTCACCTGATAACCCCAGGAACCATCATACGGATATTCGGAAATTCCCATAAGCTCAATGTGGGTATAACCCATCTCTTTGACATATGGAATCAAAGAATCTGCCAATTCCCGGTAAGAGTAAAAACCATCATCGTCTCTTCCCGGATGACGTTTCCAGGAACCCGGATGCACTTCATAGATTGCCATTGGCTGCGCATAGACATCTTCCCTGCCATCGCGCTCCCTCATCCATGCATCATCACTCCAATGGATTCCCTTCAGGTCATACAATGCCGATGCTGTTCCCGGACGATGCTCCGCATAGTTTGCAAACGGGTCCGCTTTGTATAAACGCTCACCCTGTTTTGTCTCAATCAGGTATTTGTACAGTTCCCCTTCCTGTAACCCTGGAACAAACAGTTCGTAGATTCCCATCTCGTGCGGTTCAAGTCTCTTCATTTCGTGGGACGTCTCATTCCAGCCATTAAAGCTTCCAATGACCCATACGCGTTCTGCATTTGGCGCCCAGACATCAAAGCATACTCCTTTTTCCCCTTGTTCCGTTCGAAAATGAGATCCTAACTTTTGATAAATCTCATAATGTGTTGCCTGTCCAAACAGGTAACGATCCAACTCTGAAAAGTATGCCATATGTATTCCCCCCAATTTCTATTGTTTATTCATCAAAATCCTTCTCATGCAAAATGACATTATCATTTTCATCATAACGTCTCGCAGTCAGGATACTGAATGCTTTTTTAATTCCTCCTTTTTCGGCTCTGGCGATTGCCTCATCCACAATCTCCTTTACCTCGGTCAGGGTTGTCGCCTGATCAAGCTTTTGGATATTGCTGATTCGGTTGTACAGTGCAAGGACTGCCATCTCATCAATGTTATATCCAAGTTCGTTTGCATAGGTTCTTGCAAACGAAACCAGTTCATCACTTGTAAAAATAGGAATATTTAACTTCTCGGTAAACTTCGATGCAAATCCCTGGTCTTTTCCGAGTGCCTTTTGAATTCCGCGGGAAGTATCCTCTAAAATAATCAGAAGTCCGCTTGTCTCCGCTTCCATTAAAAGGGAAAGTTTTACGGCTGTCTCCCTTGAAATCTCTCCTGCTTTTTCAATGATTAAACAGCCACCGGAAATCTTTTTGAGCAACTGTACGATATCCTTCTGGTTCAATACCGCACCTTCGATTTTACCGATTTTTCCATTTGGTTTTCCGGTTTCTTTTTGTATTGCTTTAACTACATCTGTAGCTAGAACTGTTTTTCCGCAACCTCTGTCACCTTGAATAATCAGGTTTCCACAACCGGAATTCTCATTGGATTCCAAATGGCGGATGATTCCGGTCATTGCCTGGCAAATCTGCTCCTTCATACCAGTGATAGGCACAAAATAAGAGAAAATTTCTTCCTCTTCTTCTGACAGCTTGGTGATTGTGCGAGGCTCTTTTTCTTCTTCCTCGGTCAATTCCGGTTCTTCGATTACCGGAAGTTCTTCCCCATCTGTTTCCTGTTCTTCAAATTCTTGTTCTTCTATCTCAATCTGTGGAAGCTCCTCTTCCTCTTCTGCATCCTGTTCAATTTCAATCTGTGGAAGTTCTCCCTCTTCTGCATCCTGCTCGAATTCAATCTGGGAAAGTTCTTCCTCTGAATTCTGTTCCAGTTCATCCTGCGGGAACTCTTCTTCTAACGCAGCTTCCTGGAACGCTGTCTCGGCTTCTGGCATTACTTCTGTATTGTCGCCTGCTACATCCTCCACGGATACCACCAAATCCTCTGGGAGTTCAACCTCCGGCAAAACTTCTTCCTGGGCAGGTTCTTCCCAATCGTCAAATTCAGGCTCCTCTCCCGGAAATTCTGTCTCCTGATATTCCGGATAGTTCTGTTCCGAATTCTCAGCAGCTTCTGAATACTCCTGCTCCTGATTCTCAGAAACTTCAGGATGTTCCTGCATATCAAGTCCTTGTGTCAATGCACGGAACTCTTCTTCTGTGAGCGCTCCTGCCGCTGCGAGCTGCGCATCAATATGACTGTTTTCTGCGCTCACACGGTCAATCTCGCGCTGCAGAATATTGTTCATATTTTCCACCAGTTTTCCAGCTTCTTCTACCGGCATATCCTGAATCTGTGGTGCAACCCATGCGGACGCCTTGGATGCCGCGTCTGCTGCGCCAGCCGTATCTTTCATCGTATGCACGGAGTCTTTTAAGTATTCCTGTTCTAATAACTCTTTCGGTGTCAGACCGGAATCAAGCTTCGGTATTACATCCACCAGACGCTCCATGATGTCGCCTGCTTCCTGGAGTGCTCTTGCCTTCGCAGACGCAAGCTTACGCTGGTTTGCATCCTCAAGACTTACCTCTGCTGCACGCATGGTCTTGCCCCATTCTGCAAGAATATCATCAATGTCAAGCTGACCGGTAATCTGTCTTTCTGCCGCAGTCTTCTCCGGTACATAAAGGCTCATCTGTCCGTCATTTTCCTCTGCGAGCATCTCCTGGAAATTCGTTTTCAGGGAATCGTCAATCTCCTCATCTGTCTCGATATGGCCAAAACGCTCCTCTTCCTCTCCTTCTTCCTTATGCGGAATCTGCAAATATGGAATCTCCTCTGCAATCTTTTTGATGTTGTCCATCGTGTTATCCACATCATCTTTTTCTGTTGCATCCATAATCTGCTGCATGCTCTTTGCAAGCTCTTCCTGGAGATTTACGGTATTGAAACGCTCTGCATTCACTTTTACCTGTGGAATCTGAACCGGCTGGTTTACAATCTCGCCGGACTCAAGCCGGTCTTCGGGACGAACTTCCGTGATACCAGCATGTTTCTGACGGAACATACGGTATTTCTCTTCCTGCTGTTTGGTAAGTGGCTGGTACAGCATCTTAAGCTCTAAGGCTCGCTCTACATATGGACCGTCGCCAAACCAGAGAATCAGTTCGTCACAGGCTGCGATACACTTCTCACTCATTCCCTCTTTGTGGTAGAGATAAGCAAGTTCGTATGCCCATTCTTCGGTATATTCCTGCTCTTTTAACTCCTCTAAAATTGCAATCTGTGCCTTGTTATCCTCTCCCTTTGCCTTGCTCATATCATAGCGGAGAATATATTTCAGACTGTCGTGCGGAGCAATCTCCACAAACTCGTCGTAATAATCCTTTGCCTCACCAAAATCTTTCATCTTGATGGCAACCTCGGCAAGACGGTACACAATCATTCTTCCGATTGGGGATCGGTCATACGCCTGTAAAAGCAGTTCTTTGCTCTCCTCATAACGTCCTGTCTGTTCATAGATTTCACCTGCTTTTACAAGTGCCGTCACATTTTTTATTTTACGCCAGTTAATCGAATCTGCTATCTCTGCCGCAGTTGTATAATCCCCTTCTGCTGCCAAAGATTTCATCTGATCCAGCTTTAATTTGTATTCATACTTATCCAATTCTGTCACCTCAAAATGTGCTTTTCTTTGGAAATATACATCTATATCTTGATGTTTTGAACCAAGTGTGTCTAGTTATTTCATCGTATCTATAATTAATTTTAGTGTATCATACAGGCCTATAGATGTCAAAAATATTCGAAAAAAATGGCACCTCAAATCTCACGTTTTTCACGGGATTTTCGAGAAATGCCATTTTTAACTAAATTTGTAGTTCTATTTGATTTTATTGCGAAGATCTGTGTCCGAAAGCTCGTCATGTTCACTGTCCCATTTTGTAGCTTCGGCCTCTTCCTTATCCTTCTCTTTTTCTGCTTTTGACTTCTCTTTCAGAGCCGTCTCTTCATAGCGAAGTTCGTTTGTTTTCCGGTCCACACTCGTCATATGAACATAGGATACCGTATCCTCCGGCAGTTTTCTTTTTCTCAGCCAGTATTCTACGACACGTTCTACGACATAATAGATTACTGCCATGATTGGTACACCGAGAAGCATTCCAAAGAAGCCCCACATTCCACCAAACAGTAAGATTGCAAATACAACCCAGAAGGAGGAAAGTCCGGTGGAGTTGCCCAAAATCTTTGGTCCGATAATATTTCCGTCAATCTGCTGTAAAATAATGACAAAAATCAGGAAATACACGCCCTGAATCGGATTTTGCAGCACAATAATCAAGAAACTTGGTATCGCACCGATAAACGGTCCAAAAAACGGAATGACATTCGTCACACCAATAATCACCGCTACCAGCACAGTATCCGGCATTTTCATAATCGACAATACCACATAGGCAAGCACTCCGATAATCGCTGAGTCTAAAATCTTGCCACTGATAAATCCACCAAAAATCTCATTACTCTTACGAACTGTTTCCACAATTACGTTCGCACGAACCGGTTTAAAGATAGCGTAAATAATTTTCTTTGCCTGTCCTGCAAATGTCTCCTGGCTTGCCATCACGTAAACCGAAATAATCAGTCCAATCACAATATTAAGCAGGAACTTGACCACGTTGATTACACCACTTGTAATCGATGTAATATAAGTCTGTGCCTGTGGCAGTAAATCTTTTTGTACAAAATTTTCGACATAATCACTGCCCCGCACCAGAATCTGTTCTGCCACATCTGCAAATTTACTGTCGCCTTCTGCCAGGTGGTTAATCCAGTCAATCAGATTATTTACCTCTGTTGGCAGACTTATTATCATGCTTTCTATACTTGCGGCAATGGAAGGTACAATACTTGCAATCAATAGTACAAAGATTCCAACCAGAATCAAAAGCGCACCGATAATTGCAATTGCCCGCGATAATTTCTTCGCTCTTCGTTCACTCTTCATCCGCGGTTTTAAGAATCTTAACAGATATTTTTCCAGAAATTTCATCACCGGATTCAAAAGATATGCCACCACGAGTCCGATAATTACCGGCTGAAGTGCCTGTACCAGTTTCTTCCAGAATTCTGCAAAACCGTTGTACCGGTAAATCATAAAGAAAAATAAAATGCAACAACAGAATGTTAAAAATACAACAAGCCCCACTATCAGATATTGTTTCGCATCCCACCCTTTATGCTCTGGTGTTTTTGATTTTTCCTGCGTTGTATCCACCTGTTTCTCCAAAAGAATTCCCCCTTTGCCTGTCATCCATTGTGTATCATAAGACGTTTTCTTTATCATAACACAAAACCGGCGCATAAGAAATGCGCCGGCTCTAATTTTTCGTAAATCTTTCTTTTTCAGAGAAAAACGCTACACAATTCAATTATGTATGTAGTTGAATTTATCCTCTGTAATAGTTAATCAGGCATCCTTTTAAGATGATTTCTCTCTCGTCATCGGTAAGGTCACCTAACTGAAGCTTAAACTCTTTTGCAGCCCCGTCCTTTACCACATAAGCGGTAAGTTCGTGTACCTTATCCTCTACTGCCTTGCGGATTCCCGGGATGTATAAGTAATCCAGGTTCTCGAAAGGTAAATCACCTTTTTCAATGATGAATGGAAGCATACCCCAGTTAATCAGGTTGGAACGATAACGTTTTGTCGCATATTCATTGGCGATATTTGCCCATCCGCCAAGTACTTTCTGGCAGGATGCCGCCTGCTCACGAGCGGAACCGTCACCTGGTTTTACAGCAAAAATGGTGCTTCCGAATCCGATATAGCCTTCTTTGTTCTCTGCATCGTTTAAAGTTCCTGGGAAAGCAGCCTCGATTGCATTCATTACTGGTTTGATTTCCTCAAAAGCAGTTGCCGGACATTCCCCAGCTTCTAACGCTTTCTGTGCCTTCTGAATCTCTTTTGCACGGCCAACATACATTGGGTCTTTTCTGGAAAGTGCAAATTCTGCCAATCCAAGAGGGTTGGAGCGGAAAGAAGATGTCTCACCGGATGGAATCAGCTCATCTGTTGTGGTAACCGGATCGTGAATCTCGGAAACAACTTTTAAAACAAGGTTTTCAGGCAATGCACTCATCTTTGGCCAGTCTTTGATGTTCGGTCCAAACTGAATCTCTACGGATGGATCTGCAACTCCCTTGCTGTCGAAGACTCTGTTTTCGTAAATAGTCTTATCAAAGAAATATTTTGGTTTTGTAAAGTTGACATCCACGTCTGTTGCGGCTGTCAGATAACCTTTGTTTGCAGCTGTTGCTGCGATAGAACGCGCATCCATAAGTGCCACGGATGCAACCTGTCCGTTCTGTACCTTAGAACCTTCTCGGTTCGGGAAGTTTCTGGTGGAGTGGCGGATGGAGAATGCGTTATTTGCAGGCGTATCACCAGCACCAAAACATGGTCCACAGAATGCAGTTTTTACAATGGCACCTGTTTCCATCAAGGCTGCAACGGCTCCGTTTTTCACAAGTTCCATATAAATTGGAGTACTTGCAGGATATACGCTTAACGTAAATTCATCTGGTCCGATGGAACTTCCTTTTAAAATATCTGCGGCATCACAGATATTTTCAAATCCGCCGCCGGCACAGCCTGCGATAATTCCCTGATCGACATATAATTTTCCGTTTCTGACTTTGCTCTTTAAGTCAAGGTCAACGGCTCCATCGAAGCTGACCTGTGCACGTTTCTCACAGTCATCTAAGATGTCCATTAGGTTTTTATTTAATTCCTCGATGGTGTATGTGTTACTTGGGTGGAACGGCATTGCAATCATTGGCTTAATTGTACTTAAGTCAATCTCAATCATTCCATCATAGTATGCAACATTTCCAGGATTTAATTCTTTGTAATCGCCGGTTCTTCCGTGAATGTCGTAGAATTCTTTTACCTTATCGTCTGTTCTCCAGATGGAAGATAAACAGGTAGTCTCTGTTGTCATAACATCGACACCGATACGGTAATCGACGCTTAAGTTTGCAACACCAGGTCCAACAAACTCCATGACTTTATTTTTCACATAACCTTTGTCAAAAACTTCACCGATGATGGCAAGTGCAATATCCTGAGGACCTACTCCCTTCATTGGAATACCGGTCAGATATACACCGACAACACCTGGCATATCAATGTCATAGGTTTTGCTTAATAACTGTTTTACAAGCTCTGGTCCGCCTTCTCCAACTGCCATGGTACCAAGCGCACCATAACGGGTATGAGAATCGGAACCTAAAATCATTTTTCCACCGCCGGCAAGCATCTCTCTTGCAAACTGGTGAATCACTGCCTGATGAGGTGGTACATAAACACCGCCGTATTTTTTGGCACAGGTAAGACCAAACATGTGATCATCTTCATTGATGGTTCCACCTACTGCACACAAACTGTTATGGCAGTTTGTCAAAACGTAAGGAATTGGGAATTTCTCCAATCCTGACGCTCTCGCCGTCTGAATAATTCCTACAAATGTGATGTCATGAGAAGTCAGCTTGTCGAATTTAATCTGGAGCTTGTCCATGCTTCCCGATGTGTTGTGCTCTTTTAAAATATTGTAGGCAATTGTCTGTGTTGCAGCCTCTTTCTTGGTCACTTCCTGACCGGTTTTACTTTTTACAATCGCTGCTGCATCCGGGCCGTCTGCCACAAGTTCTGTACCATTTACCAGATACGCGCCACCTTCAAATAACTTCATATTTGTCTACCATCCCTTCCTCTTAGTCCGCAAAATGCATCATTTATAATAGTATTTCGCCAATCCATAATTTGCGGTTATATTATACTTCGGTTAATATAATCTGTACTGAATTATATATGGAGTAGGGAAAAAAAGCAAGCACTTTTCCACGGTAAATCGTAAAATTTGTATTAAAACATCATCCGGCTGATAAGGGTAATTATCATTAAGGCGTTAGCCAACACGGAAAATAGTTTTGTCATGCTTTCTTTTCGAAAGAAAATCAGACTTGAAACATACACAAGCAAGAAAAGTCCCATGGCTGTAAAGTCCGCAATACTCATGCCGATGTACATGCTGCCTTTCACATTTTGTGTTTCCAAAATCGAGTTCATCATTGTTTTGCCATTTGGGAGGAAGAGCAACAAAAGAATGCTTATAATTCCGATTCCTTCCCAGATTTTTATCAATGCACTTTTCATATTCATTTTCATAATATACTAGTTTCCCTTCTTCAATGTGCTATTGGTACAACATTTTTTCTGCCATCTCCTTTTTGCAGATTTTCTTTTACCATAGTAAAGTAATAATCCTCTAAGGAACTGTATTTATTTTTTAACCAATTCATATTTTCTACCTGTTGTACTACTTCTCCATCCTGCATAAAAATGACAGCATCGCAGACACTTTCTGCTACTGATAAAATATGTGTGGCAAGTAAAATCATGTTTCCCTTTTGAGCGTATTCTCGCAATATTTCTTGAATAATTTTTAAACTTACAGGATCTAATCCAGACACATACTCATCTAATAACAAAATAGAAGGTTTTATCACCATTGCACACATTAATTGAATTCTTTTTTTCATTCCCAGCGAGCAATCCATGATTTTTTTGTCTGCAAACTCCGCTATCCCAAAACGCTCTATCCACCATTCCTCTTCTGTCTCTTTTAAATCATTAATATCTTTTACAAACCTCAGATGTTCTCTTGCTGTTAAGTTCTCATATAAAACAGGCTGTTCAAAAACATAAACAGCATCTTTTTCAGGATTATTTGCATCGATTAGAATCTCCCCTGCGTCAATTTGCGCTAATCCACTTATGCATCTAAACAATGTACTTTTTCCTGCACCATTTGGTCCTAAAAGTGCAATCATTTTTCCACCTTTTAACTCCAAATCAATGTTCTTTAAAATTGTTTTTTCCCCTATTTTTTTACTTAAATCGTGTATACCCATCCATGTCATATACCATCGTCCTCGTCAAACAATTGGATCATCCAATGTTTTTCTTCCATTTTAATTTTCAAATTCTTTTTTACCATTATTACATATAGCACTAATCCTAAAATTTCGAACATTTGCAACACATAAAAAACATTACGCGCCACTTCATTACACGCATAAAGAATGGCAGGAATGGAAAGTACTATGCCTATCAATAATAATTTCCCACCAATTACGTTATTTTCAATTGTTCTGTTTCTATCATACTTTGTCGTCCCATAGTCCTTCGTTATGCGAACCGGAGAATTTATGACCGCCAGATTCTTTTCGTAAAATCCAATAGCGCACATCAGCAAAACAGTGGTTATGCCAAATAACATTCTGTACACATCTGTTATGTCATAAATAGTTCCAACATAAAATATGGCATAAAAAACAATGATTCTTTTCACATAAAAATGTGTATAGATTCCTTCCTTGTATTCTAATAATTTTTTTAAATTAGTTTTCCAATAATAAATCTTTTCTTCCTCACTATCAATCGACAGCTCATCATGAAAATAAAATATATCATCCAGCAAAAAGGAAATTGTATACGATATTATCAACATATTAATCAAATAAACAATCTCTTCTTTTCCTCCGCCTTGCTTCATCAAAATTCCTGAGAAAAACGAGATAAAGATAATTGGAAATAATCCAAAATCTCTTACCTTAAGTTCCAATGAGCCGTATATTGAATTTTTATCTTTTTGTTTTCTTAGCCAAATAACATACAATGTTAGCAAAAACAGTAACACACCTATTCTAAAAATAGTATTCATGTCAATCGCAAACTTAAGACTATGTATTCCGTTTATCCATTCTTTCATTGCTTCCATTACATTCGTCTTTTTATTTAACGGACATGATAAAACCCACGCACTTACGTAATTTCCCAGTCCAACAAACACACCTATCCATATTGTCTTAACTATTAATTCCAGATACCTAACTTTTTTGTGTTCAAAAAGAAGCATTAAAAATTCTATGCTATATAGAATGATTATGGCTAAACATGTCACAATCATTGAGGTGCCTAGATTATGCGTCTTTTTTATCACGAGAACAAATATTAACGGGAAAGAAATCCCTATCCCCTCCCCCATATTCCATAATACTTCCGATGCTGCCATCCCTCTTATAAAAGACACTTTCGAATACTTGCTATTGGTCAGATAAAATTCCTTCATATGGCTCTTTTTCGTCGTAGTATATAATCTTGCCTTTGACTCTCTAACCTCTAACATCCAATTTATCAAAATCAAGATAACCATTACGACGTCAAAATATTTTTTCTCCCTGAAACCATTGGCCACTCCATAGATTACAATTGCCTGTATTATTTTTAACACCCAATAGATTGCATACGCTCTTTTAAACTCTAAATTTTTTAAAATAAATACTGTCTGAAATCTCTCTTTAAATTTTCTATAATATTCCCACTTTATCATTTTCTTTTTACCTATGTCCAAAATTGTGCCATTTTATAGGAGAGCGAGACCTCTATTGCTGCCGCAATCATATATCCTAAAACGATGCTGCCTATCAGTTTCATATCATCAGCTATTCTATATTTTTTATACTTACTCATTCCTATTGAGGCACACATTAATAAACAACATACCTCTATCACTGAATGTGGCAACAAAGATAACAGGACTTTTGCCGAATCCTGTACATAATAATAGGAACTTATTACTATACCTAATAAAACTCCATTTATTAAAAGTATTACCTGACTTAATAATCTTCCCCATATAATCCCCATCGCCAACAACATACCCACTATTATATTATTTAAAAAAATCGAACTAAAACTTGGAACTGCTCCAATCCCTAAATCTTTTTCTGTAAAAAAATGCAAGCTTTCACCACGATGCAATTGCGAATATATCGTTAATATTCCACCTAATATCATTCCACATGAAAAAAGAATACATGCACGTTTTATATTGGCTCCGTAATATAAATATATATTTTGCTCCTTCTTCTTTTTTATCGACACTTCTCTGCAAGCCATGCTTATGATTTCCTCCTGCTACTTTTGCCAAATATAAAAAGGAAAAACATAGCATACACTTATTTTTATGTATGCTATGTTTTTACAATTATGCTGCAATAATTACTTTTTTTGCTCCCTGCTTAAAGGCCTGTCATTACAATCTTTTTATTTTTTCTTATTGTCCCTATATTTTTTTGAAACAAGAGCAACAACGCAAAACAGGAAACAAAATAATACCAACTTCAACCACTCCATAATATTCCCCCTACATATCTTTATTTTCAAATATTTTACAGCTTAAAATGATAGATACAAAATTTATGATAACGATGCATCCAATACATAATATTCCAAAAAAATTCTCATTTTTATAGAACCATGATAAATCCATAAATGAAAAATCAAAATTACCAATTACATAGGAGGACACAAATGGCACTGCCATGATAGAAATCATAATTATATATTTAGCCTTTTCATAGCCAAACTTATATTCTAAAGGTATCAGCACGCCTCTAAATATACTAATAAATAAAAGTGACCCAATTACCAGCTTTGCCGTTAAATCTACTGTATATTTCTTTAAAAACATTGATTCTAAAAAATAGATACCTACATACGCAATGAACACGATATACGTGAATACATACTTTGAAATTACGATTTGTCTTCTTGTATATGGGGTCGTGCACAAATATGCACAGCCCTTTTTGTAGGTTTCATCTACCATTGAAATCGAGCTTGATAGCAGAAAAATGATTACGAACAACACCAAGAAAAATATCAATCCGCCAGCCGTAGATTTGCTTACCTCACTTCCTTCTATTCTACTCAACAGCAATCCAGGTGCAAATATTGCTACAAAGAACATCAATAAAATGTACTTTTTTACAATCAATGCATCCTTTACCACCAGATTAAATATCATCTCTGCTTCCTCCTTGGATTTTCTCAATCATAATATCCTCAATTCCAATATTATCTTTCTTGTACAATTTTTTATATTCGTCAATCACATCGTTCTTTTTCTTTTCAAAAACAATTTCGCCCTTGTTTATAAACAAAATTGTATCCGCAACCTTTTCTAAATCACTTGTAATATGCGTTGAAAACAGAACACTACACCCTTCCTCTTCAACAATATCTCTGATTATCCCGTCAAATTCATTTCTGACAAGAGGATCTAATCCACTGGTTGGCTCATCCATAATAATCAACCTGGCATGATGCGCCAAAGCTATGGCTATTGAAAATTTCATTTTCATACCTTTTGACAAAGTTGAAATTTTCTGGTTTTCATCCAAGCCAAACTTTGTCATAAGTTTTTTGTACTCATCCTCATCCCAGTTTCGATATGCTTTCGCAACGATGTGTTTCATCTCTTTCATTTTCAGCGTTTCATAAAAATATCCGTCATCTAAAACGACCCCTAACTGATTTTTAACATCAACCGGATTTTTGGTTATTGACTCGCCATCAAACAATATTGACTCATAACTGGATTTAATCAAGCCTAATATTGCCTTAATTGTGGTAGATTTCCCTGAACCATTCGTACCAATAAAGCCGACGATACTTTTCTCCTCAATTACGAAAGAAACATTTTTCAGTTCAAAGGATGGATATTTTTTATTCAGATTTTTTACTTCCAAAATTTTCTTCATTTCTTCTATGCTCCTTCTTTCACAAAGCTACTTCGCAAATCGTTTAATGCCAAATACAACCACACAAACTATCATTGTAAAAATACTATATCCTAAATTCACCACATCAAAGATGTATAATGCTGCCAATCGCAAAATTATCTTCCGGATTCCCGGTATAAGTGATATCATCCATAAAATTATCTGGCAAATATTCTTTCGGGAATCTCAAGCCCAGGAACCAGTTCGGATATATTCCTTGTGTGTTGACATATACGATACTTTTTTCTTCTTCCATCACCAGCGCATACTCATAACTGGATGAAAAATTGTACATCGTAACATATGCCGGATAGTCGAAATGCTCCTTGTCCTCCCGGATTCCGGTTATCTCTTTCAAACGCAATACTTCCTTTGTAAACTCCTGTTCTGGATAGGTACATTTCAAATAAATCTCACAGGTTGGGTCCATAAAAGTATCCTTTGCCAAATAGTAATACGACACGTCCTTTGCATCTTCATCTAATTCTTTGGGGAAAATCAGTAACTTGCTGTATCCACAATACGAATTAAACTCACCATACTTATCCACATTGGTTGAACCTTTAAAAAAGAAAAATGGTACTAACATGATGAGAAAAGATACTACCAAAATCCCCACCCCAATAGATAAAAAAATTGTTTTCTTTTGCTTCATCTGCCTCTCTCCCCTTTTTCTGAACTATGATTAACCAAACCTCTACTGCTTTTGAAATACCTCCACAAATTGCAAATCAAATTTACTCCCAGCGATGCAGCCATAGCTGCAACTATGATTACTCCCAGTATTACCATCTGATCTATCTGCAACCAGAATTTTCCCGCAACTATCATAGACAGTCCTACCAGGCATATTGCAACTGCCACACCATATAATTTTAAAGAAGGCTTTTGTATTTCTGTTTCATTTACTTTTGTAGTTGCAGTGATATGATTTAATGCACAAAAAATGAACATTGTTCCAAATACAGAGGAATTCAAAAGAACCTTCGAACAACACATCGAAGCAATTGCTAAAATCAATAATCGAAAAAAACGCATGCTACACCTCCCCCAAAATTGCATCTTTTCTTATAATCCTATTATGAAGGTAGCAGAAATCGACTATATTTTTCAATCATAACCCCTTAAACGTTGAGTTAACCCTTTAAACGTTATCTATTTTCTCGAAAAGGAATCATAACCTTTAAATATCGTTTTCCACTTTTTTCTTCCATTTTCTTCTGCCTGTATTCTAATTTTATATTTTACATAGAAAAACAGCAGAACAAAAAGAAAAGACATCAATGTAACAGAAAAATGCCCGCTCGAAGCGAAACATGGTGATAATTCATAGTTACCCCCTCAATTTATAACGAAGATAAGCTTTTTCAAAATCTTTCTGCTTTCGGACTGAAACCTTCAACGTCTCTCCTGCAACCTTAACCATATTGGCTTTCTGCTCCGTAATCTCCCCCAGATTCACTATGTACTGCCTGCTGATTCGAAAAAACAGTGTTTCGCTCAACTCACGTTCCAAGTCAGTGAGCGTAATATCTTTCCGATACTTCTTCCCTTTTATGAAAAGTTCTACCTCTCCTCCAATTGCCCGGATTTCTTCCATTTCAAACGGTTTCGTCACAAACCGAAAGGCATCAATATAAAAGGCTTCCTTGAACCGTTCCACCATACTGGTAGCAACAATAATTTTACAGTCGTTTCCCTTTTGACGCAGTTTTTTCCCTACTTCAATCCCATCCATTTCCGGCATCTCAATATCAAGAAACAGAATGTCCAAATCCTCTCCGGTTTCTAACAAATCCTGTCCCTGCGAAAAAAGTGTAATTTCTGCCTGCACTCCTGCTTCCCTTAAGCAGATTTCAACTTTCCGTTTCAATATTTCGCTTACAATCTGTTCGTCATCGCAAATCCCTATTTTTAACATTGCGTAAAACTCCTTCTCTTACGCCCCTCTAACTCTCATCCCTTACTTTCTAAAGTAGCTGTTTTAAGTCTTGATTTCAATTACATTTGTAATTGAGTTTCCTCAAGCAGTCGCTTGATTTCCTCTAAGGAATCCACTTTCGCTTCAATGCGTTTCCAATCTTCCTCCGTAGGCTGGGTAAGATCCGGTACCATCACAACATGAAGTCCTGCTGCACTTGCTGACTTAATCCCATTTGGAGAATCCTCCACGCCAATGCAATCCTGTGGCTGCTCACCAATCCGCTCACACGCATAAAGGTATATATCCGGTGCCGGTTTTCCATTTGCAACCATAGTGGCACAGATTACCTGATCAAACTTTTCATAGATACCAATTTCGCTTAAGTATGCCTTTGCACGCACCTCGTCTGTCGCAGTTGCAACCGACGTCTTAATTCCTTTTTCATGAAGATAATCCAAAAGTCCGTCCACACCCGGCTTCTTCTCGATTCCGGTCTTGGCAAGCTGTGCATTCATAAGCTCTTTCCGACGGGCACGGATTTTCTCATAATCAAACTCCGGTCCAAAGATACTCTGCAGATAAGGTCCCGCAAATTTTGCCGCAAGACTACGAATCTGCAACGCATGCTCCCTTGTCATGTCAAATCCCGCTTCCCTCGCTGCCTGTCTCCAATAAATATTTAAGTATTTCTCCGTGTCAATCAACACCCCGTCCATATCAAAAATTACCGCTTTTATCATATCAACCTATTCTCCCATTCCTATATTTTCTTTCTATTATCCTATAAACGAATTCGGGTGTCAAAAAAATAGAGCAAACATACGTCTGCTCTATTGTAAAATTTATTCTTCTGTATAAAGCGGAAAATGAATCGTCGCCTTAAAAATATCTCCATCTACGGTAATCGTAAAAGTTCCACCCATCAGGTTTGTTAAATTCTTGGCAATCGATAGTCCCAGCCCGCTTCCTTCGGTTGTTCTGGACTCATCTCCGCGGATAAAACGCTCAGTCAAATCTTCAACCGCTGCATTTTCCATGGACAAGGTCTTGGTTGATACATTCTTAATGGAAAAGACAATCTCCTCGTTCTTTGCCAAAACTTCGACGTAGACACGCGTCTTTTCCAGTGCGTATTTCGACGCATTGTTATAGAGATTCTCGATGACGCGATAAAGCTGCCGTCCATCTGCTTTCACGAAAACAGACTCTTTCGGAAGCTTTGTCACAATTGTTAATTGTTTGGCCTCAAACTTCTCGTTGAACTCGCCACCGGTCTGGTAAATCAGTTCGACCATGTCGATTTTCTGCATATCCAGCTTGATGTTACCGGAACTGATTTTCGATGCCTCCACCAAATCTTCCGTCAACTGCTTCAGACGCATGGACTTTTCATCCAGAATCCTGATATAACCTTTGACTTTTTCATTCTGGATATCCTCCAGTTTGATAAGGTTGACATAATTTATAATCGAAGTCAGCGGTGTCTTGATATCATGCGACACATTTGTGATCAAATCCGCTTTCATTCGCTCATTCTTGGTGCTGTCGTCCACCGCATGGTAGAGTCCCTCACCGATTTTATTGATTTCTTTTCCAAGCTCCCTGGTCTCCGCATGGAGTTCGTCGATTGGAATCTCATACGTCAAATCACCCTCGGCAATCTTTTTGACCCCTTGCAAAATCTGGTTATGCTCCACCGATTTTCTTAGGAAAATATAACATTCTATTGCCCAGAAAAGAATTAACAAAAGCAGACACCAGTATTGTCTTTTGTAAAAACCAAGGAACGCCAGCATACCTGCAATCAGGATATGTCCGGCAAACAAAACAAGCACACGTGTTGTAATTTTTCGTTCCTGGAATGTTTTTACCAGTCCTTTTTGCAAAAAGCAGGCAAGTGAACTCTCCCACAATACTTCTGCCTTGATTCTTCGCACCATACTTAAATAGAACATCAAAAACAGGTTATCCGTCACCCAGCTAATCGTTCCGGTTGCAACGAGTAAACCGGAAATGTTCCAGTTTCCATTTACAAACCTTGCGCACAGGGAAATAATCTCCACACAAAATGCCAGGAAAACTACCACCAGAATCTCTGTCTTAACCTTGTCAATTCCCCTTAAACGAATGTTTTTCTCTCCTTCATGCCAGCCTGCTGAGATGGTCAGATAAACCAGTGAAATCACCCAGCCAATCATACCAAGTATTACAGCAATAATGGCAAGCTTTACCCATGGATGCAGTTTGTCATATTCCTGTTTTGCCTCCAGGAAATCGTCTTCCTGATGAAAGCTGGTATCTACATGAAAAATCAGGAGTGTTTCCTCTGTATTGATGATTGCTGTTCCTTTGTACTCCCGGAACAGATATTCATCGATTCCACCTATATTAGATTCAAACTGCAGGTTTTCCACATCATAAATCAGATAATCCCCGGATTTTCGTACCTGGTCTGTGACCACATCCGCATCAAACTTCCAGTCCGCCCGGTCTGCATTGGAATCGTTTGTATACAGTATACCATCCTGCACATACCAATAGGTAAAGTTTGTATCCTTTGCCTCAAACATATTCTGTTCCATAAGATAGCGCTGACGTTCTTCCTTGGTTAACTGCTCTTTTTGCTTTGTCAGGTGCATATATTCGGAAAGCTGCTCGTATTTTTTTTCCACACAGGAAACATAATATGCTGATTTGGCAAATGAATTTTCACCAATATCCACGATATCAACCATGCTGCGGCTAAACAATGCACCAAGAAGAACCATGGATATTGTAAATAAAACGGTAAAAAACTGGTGAAAAATCATTCCAACCAGTTTCATACCATAGCTATACGATTTTTTTCCCATCTTGAACCTCGTCCTTAATTTTTCTCGATTTTATATCCAACACCCCATACAACTTTTAAGTACTGTGGTTCTTTTGGATTAATCTCGATTTTTTCTCTGATATGACGAATATGTACCGCAACCGTATTGTCCGCACCAATTGCGTCCTCGTTCCAGATACTTTCGTAGATTTGGTTGATGGAATATACTTTTCCTTGGTTCTTGACCAGCAACAATAAGATGTTGTATTCAATCGGGGTAAGCTTGACGACTTCGCCGTCTACCGTCACCTCTTTCAAATCATCATCAATGCGGAGTCCGCCGACCTGATAAACGGTATCATTGGTATCCGATACATTTCCAAGCTGTGTATAACGGCGGAGCTGGGATTTCACACGTGCTACTAACTCCAGCGGATTGAATGGTTTGGCAACATAGTCATCCGCTCCGATGTTCAATCCCAAAATCTTGTCCGAGTCCTCTGTTTTGGCAGAAAGAATAATAATTGGAATACTGCTCTCTTCTCTGATTTTCAACGTTGCACGGATGCCATCGAGTCTTGGCATCATCACGTCCATGATTAAAAGATGCACATCGTTCTGTTTTAAAATCTCAAGCGCCTCTTGTCCATCGTAAGCCTTTAAAACTTCATACCCTTCCTGCTGTAAATAGATATCAATTGCCTCTACAATCTCGTGATCATCATCACAAACCAAAATTTTGTATGTCATAACGTTCTCCTTACCGGAATCTGCTTTTCCTACAGATTTTCATGTTAGACCTATTGTATCAGTTAATTTTAAATCTGTGTAGTAAGGTTTTCTTAATGCTTTCTTAATTTATTTCTTCCCAAACAAAAAATTCATGAAACTATCGTTTTTTCCCTGCGCCGCGGAGCTCTTTTTCTGATTTGCGGCTCCATTCTTCTGGTTTGTGGCACCTTTTGCCTCATTTTCCTTCCATTGAAAATATTCTGCATCCAGATTTACCTTAATCTCCGGTGCCACATCCTTCGTCTCATTTGATTCCGGCATTGCTTCTGTCTCTTCCTCTAAGGATGACATCATGCCATGCTCGCGCAAGAATTCCTCATTGATATGAATCTCAGGTTTGATTGACTTATATGGGGACATTTCTTTGTCAATCTCCTGCTGCTCCTTTTTCTTTGCCTTCTCACGCTCCCGGTTCCGGTCTTCAATAATTTTTAAATATTTGTCCGTATCCTTTAAATCCTGCAGGTGGCTCTTTAAATCAGACTGATCCGTGCGGACACGTCTTTTTTCCTTTTTCATCTTCTCTTCCATATCGAAATAGATTTCTTTTACGGATTCCAGTGCCTGCTGCATGATATCCTGAACATCCAGCAATGCCTCGTCTGTATACATTACGGAGGCTGCATAAACATCCTCCGCCTTTCTGTTGGCATCTAAGATAATCTCTTCGCCTCGCTTGCGCGCAGCACGTTCTGCCTGATCACGGCTTTGTTGTGTGAGTTCGTGCTCGTCCATCATCTCGTACATACATACGTTTAATTTCTGTAACAGATTTAACATCTCTTTTTTATTGATAATGACACGACCTGCCGCCTCATCATAAACCTCGCTTTGTGATAGCATCACATGAATTTCCCGCAATACTTTTTCTGTCTTATCCTGCGCGCCCATTTTATACCGCTCCTAACTTAATTTCTCTTTTTCTTTCTGACTTTTTTTACTACTTTCACTACTATCACTATAATGAATACAACCAATAAAATCAATACCGCAATCACACCTGCTGCCATTGCAACAAAACGGTTTGGATGAGATAATTTTGCGCCAAGGCTCTTATCATCCTCTACCACTTTACGGTCGTGGTCGGCTGCATAATATTCAGAAACATTTGCGATTCCATCTCCATCGGTATCCTCAAAAGACTGCATATAGCGGGCAATCGCATCCCACGCTTTTAATTCTTTTCCATCCTCGTAAAGAATTACATCTTCAAAATCTTCCACCGGTGTTCCATCTGCGTATTTTGGCACAACGGATAACAAGCCGTATGACATATCTGTCACGGCGCCCATCATCTGACCGCTGTACAAATCTGCGACAACACGATATAACTTGTCGTCCTCAATCTCCACACGTTCTCCATTTTTATCTGTCAAATACACATCCGTCACTCTGTTTAACAACATACGGTTCGGATTGTAAGTAAAATTCAATCCACTAATATAAAGTCTTGCCGTTGGCATCAAATCCGATACAGAAGCATCAATCTCCGCCATTGTCTTTAATTCTTTTCCGGTAAAATATACGCTGATAAGCGGATAACCAGGCACACCATCTTTACCGGTTCCAAGTGAGAAGGAATTAAAAACATCCTCCACGGTAATATCACCGGTTGTATATGTATCACGAACGGTTCCAGACGGAACAACAGCTACATCTACCGTCTCACCATCAAAATCCGCAGAGTTTTCTACGGCATAAACATACGCATCCGACATCAGATCTCCAAGGTTTAACTCGGTGTGCTTTGCCTCTAAATCTTTTAATGTACAAAACGTAACATCGTTGGTCGCGAGAACCTCGTCCTTGGTATAACCAAATGCAGAGAGATATTTCTCATCTACTGCCTGCATAAATGTATCTACTTTTTCCTGCATTGCCGTGTCTGATTCTACGGACTCATCTACCGGAATCAGCTCATACTTCTCCAGCGTCCAGCGTCCGTTGTCCTTCTGTGTCATGGAAAGGCTTCCTACAAATTCACCGTATTCACCCGGTGCCACAACATAAGTGTCCCCATGCACAATCGGTTCTTCAAGCTTTGTATGGGTGTGGCCACTGATAATCAAATCCAGATCCGGCACCTCTTTTGCAAGATTTTCATCCTCGGATTTGTCCTCATCAGCCAGATTCACACCACTATGGGAAACACAGATAATCATATCTGCGTCTTCATTTTTCTTAATCTCGGCTACCGTGCGTTTTACTGCCTCAACCGGGTCTTCAAAAAGCAATGCACAGGTCGGCGCACATGCCAGCGCATCCGTTCCAAAGACACCGACAATTGCAATTTTAACGCCGTCCTTTTCCACCATCGTATAATCTTTGACTTCGTAATCGTCAAATGCATCCCGGATTAACTGCTGGTCCTCGGTAAGTCCTTCCTCTTCCATCGCATCCCAGTCCACATTACATAACACAATCTCCGGAAGTGCATCTCCACTTTCCACAGCCGTTCCCAACATGTTATGTAAACCACTGGAGCGATAATCATATTCATGATTTCCGAATGTAGTGGCGTCTACTCCCAATTCGCCTAACAGACGAAGCTCCGCTGCTTCATCCTCATACACGGTCTGAATCAGTGTACCCATGGAAAAATCGCCGCCATCCAGCAAAAGTGTCTCCGGATTTTCTTCTTTCTGCTCTTTGATTAACGTCTCAATTCTTGCAAAACCACCTACGTTTTTTGCTTCTGTCTCTCCGGCAAGAATGGTGTTAAAACTGTTCACATGTGAGTGTAAATCGCTCGTGAACATAATATCCACACTCTTTGCCTGTGTGTCTGCCTTTACCGGTACTGTTTTCACTCCGGTGACGGTCATAATTGCTGCGAGTACTACCGCTATTCCCCTTGTTACCTTCTTCATTGTCTCCTTCTCCTTATCCTTTTTTTCAAGAAAACACGACAAAAACTCCCCAATTTCCGTTGCATTTCTCTACCACTATTTTACAAGAATTTTACAGAGAAGTAAACCAGGTTTTCCTTTTTGTAGCCTGCTTTTTCCGAAAGAAAAATGTGCCAAAATGCTGTTCTTTGGCATTTTGGCACATTTTTTAATGAAAGTTAACATAATCGGATAACATCATCATATAATTCTTTCTCAACATTATAGTGTTCGACAAAAATTGCTATTTTATTTTTTAAATATTCCTGAATGTTATTCTTAATAGCATTAAATGTGTTTTTATCTAAGGAACTGGATAATTCATCAAAAACATAAACTTCGCAATCTCTTTTTGCAAGGCATACTGCTAGTTGTACTCTCTTTCTCTCTCCCCCGGACAACCTGTTTCCATCATTCCCAATTTCTTTTCCAACACGTTCTTTCACTTCTAATAAACAACATTTTGTAAGTAATTCATCAATTTCATCATCACTTATCTCTGGATTTGCAAATTTGATATTCTCTTCGGTGGTTGCATTAAATAAATATCCATTTTGCAACATATAAGAAACTCTGTTTAAAATAATATTTTCATATTCACTATCATCATCTGATACTATTTTTATTTTTCCATTGTCTGGCGTTAGATATCCAACAAGCAAATTCAATAATGTCGTTTTCCCTGTACCTGTTTTTCCCTCCAAACAATATGATTTTCCTTTTTCAAATACATAATTAAAATTCTCTATCACAGATTTATCACCGTACGAAAATGATACATTTTCGAAAGAAACTTTATCAACCGCAATGTCTTTCTTTTCTTTTTTCAATTTTTCCAATTTCAGAATCTGTTCCATTCGTTCCACTGAGATATTCAGCCTAATCAGCTTTTGGCGGGCTTCTATGATATTTAACAATGGATCAACCAGCATATGATTGTACATAACTATTGCTAATAATCCACCAAATGACAAACTGCCGTTCAAAACAAAAATAGCGGAAACCAGCATTATAACCGCAATTGTCATCATATATAGCGTTCCAATAATGCCGCCTCCAAAATTTTGTATTTTACTTTGTTTTACGTTTATATTGCAAAGTTCTCCGGAAACTTTTTTTATTTTCTTCAGATAATTCCCATGTTCATCAAAAACTTTTATGTTATTTATTCCCTGAATTCCTTCACTAAATAATTTCCAATTTTTTTCCGTTGTTTCCTTCTGCAATGCTACGTTTTTTTCCGTATAATTCTCTATCTTTTTTGAACAGAATGAAGTCACTAAACCTAATGGAATAATAATCAAAGCCAAATACAAATTTATAGATGTTAAAAAGATAAATCCAATCACAAAATTGACCACAGAAACCATACAATCAATCAAGATTCTATAATAATTTTCAGAAATATATTGTGTATCTTCGATTATTCCATTTGAAAGCTTTGATTTTTCAACCGCCTTAATTTTTAAATCATTCACATCTAAAATATGTTCAAATACATTATTTCTGATATCTCTCGCATGCTCATTCTGATATTTATCTCCACAAAAATTATAAAGTGCATATAAAAATTGTGAAAGTGCCTGAAATACCACATAAAAAGCGCCAGATATTAGTATCTGCTTTATCGCTTTTTGGTATGAATCTAAATATACCGCATCTATCATGCTTTGCATAAACTTTACAGGAATAAATGCGGCTAAACTATACAATATTATGATTGTTAATAAAATCACAAAACGACCTAAGCCTAATTTTTTTATTACTTTAAACATTTTCTTCGACTCCGTTCTTATACACTAATCTGTTTTGTTCTCTACTACTAGTTTGCAAGAATCTTACAGAGCAGTATACCAGGTTTTCCTTTTTGTAACCTGCTTTTTTCTCTTTGATTTTAAAGGACATAAATGCATGCTGGTCTACAACTGAAAGCACTAAGAGCAGCAAATATGTCAGAATAAGAAGTATCAGATAGAACTTAATATTTCCCTGTCCATATATGACTGAGTTTACCAAATCTCCCGATATGGATGGTGCAGCTACGCTTATCACGGAGTAAACCAGTCCTACTATGACGTAGGCTATGAGTGTTTTCTTGCTGTGTACTAAGGTTAGAATTTTCTTTTGGTTTTTCATGGTTCCTCCTCGTTATACCTGGTTCTGTAAGAAAAAATTTACTGTTTCGTCATAATCATTTTTATCTATATAAACATCCAGTAATTTTCCTAAACCAATTCCGAATTGAACATAATGGTCTGCGGAAGATAAAAAAACATTTTTATTTATTAACTTCGTTCCACTAAAATTATTCTCCACACCTTCCATGTTCAATGCCTCCACAACAATATTATTACCCGAGCAAATGGATGCAATTATTTTACCCTTATCATTCATATTTTGAATTAATTTTTTAATGGCAGCACTTTTCTTTGACTGTTCTAATTCTCCTCCACAGACAATAATTGCCCCAAGCTCCTCCTCTAAATTCCTTTCATCTATCTTCTTTGCTCTTATTTTTATATTTTCAGCAGTATTTATTTCTTCCTCATCTGATAATATAACAACTTCATACTTTGTCTCCAAAATATACTTTGCAATTATAATTTCGAACAACGGAGATGTATTATACATATATAATCCAATTTTCATTCTTTTTCCCTCACTTTATTCCTAAAACCTATCACCCAACAAGTTACACTAACCAATACAAAAACTATGAAAAACGCATCTAATTCGTCAGTAAAGGCTTTTAATGCCAATATCATATTATTATAGTTTTCCTGTTTTAGCAATGTCGAATCATGAAAAATCCGTCATACTTAACAACCCTTAAGTACAACGGATTCATTCTGTTTTTACATCAATAACAGCTTTCTATATTCTTCAACCTGTTGGGCAAATCTCATTGTTATTCCTCTGTTACGCCCATTTTATCCTGAATTTTTCTTGAAAAAAGCTGGAATTGGCTCTTTTAAGTTCAATTCCAGCTTGTACGCCCCCAATTTTATAAAACACAGGGCGTATGGATATTTCTAGCACTTTTGGCGTCCAATTAGTTTACATAACACGTGTCTTCCTTAGCTGCTTGGGGCGTAGAAGAGATTTTTCAGTCCACTACGCCCAGCTACCGCCGGAACTGATGCTTATTTATCAGAGACTTATTTTATAATTAGCCGCCTCTGTAACTGTCATAATTACTGGCTTCTCTACATCACCTGAAAACTTGACATCCCCCACCACACGGTGTTAGAATAAGTCCGTTGAAAAGAGCAAACGCGTATTATATTTTATATGATGCGTAGTTGCTCTTTTTTTTTGATTATTGGATTAGGATATCAAAAGGGTACCTGATATTTTTTATTTGACAAATGGTACAAAAGATTTAACATACCCTTTTGACACCCTAATCATTATTGGTAAAAAATATTGCAGAAATGGAGATTTTCGGATGAGTAAAATAAAAAAGGAACGCCTTCAGGCTGAATTAAAACAAATCTTTTGGGAAATTGCCGGAAGTATTTTAGTTGCGATTGGTATCTACAATTTTGCTGTTCATGCAAAATTTCCAATGACCGGATTTTCCGGTATTTCGATTATCCTATATCAGTTGTTTCAGATTCCAATTGGTCTGTCGACCATTTTATTAAATATTCCGGTTGCGATTGTTTGCTATAAGCTTCTGGGACGCGGCTTCTTTTTTCGCTCTATGCGATGCATGATTATTTCCTCTGTTTTTATTGATTATGCCGCACCACTTTTCCCAATCTATGAAGGCAGCCGCCTTCTTGCTGCATTGTGCACCGGCGTCCTTGCGGGACTTGGATACTCCATTATTTATATGCAGAATTCCTCAACCGGCGGCGCAGATTTTATTATCATGGCTGTCAAGGCACTTCGCCCACATGTCTCTGTTGGGAAAATTTCTTTTGCCATTGATGCCATCATTATCCTGCTTGGAACTATCGTGTTCCGTGATGTGGACGGCGTTATCTACGGTATGATTGTATCTTATCTGCTTGCAACCGTAGTAGACAAAACCATGTACGGCATGAATTCCGGAAAAATGGCGTTGATTGTCACAAACGATGGAAAAAAAATCAGTGATACGATTGAGAATACCTGTCAGCGTGGTTCTACCATTATCAAGGCACAGGGTGGTTATAAACAGGACGACCGGGATGTTGTGATGTGTGCCTGCAACAACAAGGAAATGTTTTTGGTACAAAAAGCCATCAAGGAGGCTGATCCTCTTTCATTTACAATTGTACTTGATTCCAATGAAGTTCACGGCGAAGGCTTCCACACGATTCAGGTCGGAGAAAAAGCGAATTGATGTCATCATCAATTCGCTTATTTTCCAATAATCACATTATTCGTTCTTTTATAATAACATTTCCGATATTCCCCCGGTGTCATGTCCGTGTACTGGCGAAATGTTTTGGAGAAATGGCTCTGCGAGCAAAATCCTAAATATTTTGCAATCTCGGACAATGCGTCATCCGAATAGCATAACATTTTCTTTGCCTCTTCAATACGGCTTCGCAGGATATAACCTGAGACGGTCTCTCCGGTCTCTTTTTTGAATAAGGCACTAAAATATGTCTCGCTTAACTTTGCGTAGGCTGCAATCTCTTTTAGCGTCAGCTCACAATGAAGATGCTGCTGGATATATTCCATTCCCTGGCGAACTGCCTCGGACAGACGGATATTGGCACATATCGCTTTTACTTTTCCTGCAAAATCTAAAACGGCCTCCTGATAAAGTCTCCATAGCGCCTCCATATCCTCAAGCTCGTCCGCCTTTCGGATGTAAGAATCTCCTAGTATGTAGGCATCTTCTTCCCTCATTCCACCCTCCATGGCAGCACGCACCGCCATGGAAATGCCAATGATACAGTCATAACGCTGTTGCCGCACCGGATTCAAAGATGTATTTCCACTCTGCATCCCTTTTACATTTGCCAACAAATCAGACAGGGGTTCTTCATCCCCTTTCATGATTAAAATGTTTACGTATTTTTCCCGTTCATATCGGCTTTGTGCTTTGCATTGTAGATCTGTTTGTTCCATCCGTTTTCACCTGCCACATAAAATATCACCATTATTATAACTTGCCTTCCCCTCTTTTCTCAACCCATTTTTCGTGGCTCAAATACCGTTTTTCCTTCGATAATTGTCCTCACAATCTCTGGGTTGCGTACAAACGGGTTTCCTTTTACCACCACGAAATCACCGTCTTTTCCTTCCTCAATACTTCCTACGCGTTTCTCTACACCGATGTGCTTTGCGGCATGGATGGTGATGGCCTGCAGTGCCTGAAATTCTGTCATTCCATAATCGATGGCATAGCCTGCACATAACGCAAGAAAACGTTCTTCAATGACAGGAGAGTCTGTGATAATGGCAACCTGACAGCCAGCCTTTGCTAAAATTCCAGGTGTTGCAAATGACTTATGTTTCAACTCATATTTTGTTGGATGACCCAGTGACGGACCAATTGCAAGCGAAACCCCTTCTTTTGCAAGCTCCTTAGCAGTGAGACTTCCATCGGTGACATGGTCAAGGCAAAGTCCTATGCCGAATTCTTTTGCTATGCGAATCGCAGTAAAAATGTCGTCTGCCCGGTGCACATGCGCTTTTAAAGGAAGTTCTCCCTCAATCACCGGAAGCATCGCCTCTAATTTTGCATCATAGGGAGGCATTTTTTCATACGAAACATCGTCTGAAAACCCGGCTGCAAGTTTCCGTTTCTGATAATCCTGCGTCCGATACAGCAACTCCCTGATGTCCGCCGCAATCGTCATGCGCGAATAAATTCCGTTTCTTTTATAGCAGTTCTTCGGATTCTCCCCGAACGCAATTTTCATTCCGACCGCTTTTTTCACTAACATGTGATCGATTCTTTTTCCTGCTGTCTTGATGGCGCAAAAAGTTCCTCCCACCACATTCGAGCTTCCCGGACCGGTCGCCACACACGTGACACCCCCACTTCTCGCCATTGCAAATGTCTCATCCTGCGGATTGACTGCGTCAATTGCAGAAAGCTGTGGCGTGATACAATCCGAAAGCTCATTAAAATCCTCCCCCTCGTAGCCAACTGCAGTGCCTTGTAATCCCAGGTGACAATGCGCATCCACAAAGCCCGGATACACCTCGCACCCTTCCGCATCAAAAATTTCGGCATCATTGATGGCTTTTCCCTCTAAAATTGGTGCAATTTTTGCAATTTTTCCGTTTATTACAAGAATATCTCCAACAAATGGCTCCTCCTGTATCGCATTATGAATGCACCCCTGCTTTATCAAAAGTCCCTGTTCCATGTTATCACCTCACATACTAAAATAAGGGACTGCCCATTCGGACAATCCCTTATAGTATGCGTCTGTCTTCTGATTTTATACGGTCTGCGTAACCGTCTTCTTTTCTTCTAGCATGGATATAAAAACTTCGACAATCTGCGGGTCGAACTGTGTTCCGGCACACCGTCTGAGTTCCTGAATCGACTCTTCCATCGTCATCGCTTTGTGATATGGTCTGTCATGCGTCATAACGTCATGGGAATCCACGATTGTGATAATTCTGGATAAGAGCGGAATCTGTTCTCCCTTTAAGCCGTAAGGATAGCCATTTCCATCCCATCTTTCGTGATGGCATAAAATGCACTTTGCAATCGGTCGGACTTCCTGTGTAATCTTGGCAATCTCATATCCCTTTACGGTGTGGCTTTTCATGATTTCCCATTCTTCTTCCGTCAATGTTCCTTCTTTATGAAGAATCCGCTCTGGTATCGAAACCTTTCCGATGTCATGAAGGGTTGCAAGAAGCCCAAGCTGTCCAAGTTCCTGCTTTTTGATACCCAGTCTCTTTCCAAGCTCGACCGAAATCCTGCTGGTACGTTCTGCGTGCTTCTCGGTCTCAAAATCACTCTCCAGCAGCGACTTTTTCAATGATTCCAGGATGGAACTGCGCACACTCTCCTTGTTCAGCAATTTTTTCTGAACCATTTCCTTGCGTGCCTCTTCTAACGCTTTTTGTGTGTTGTCCTGCGCAGAATAAATCACAGACTGCCCATACTCCACACTGATTTGAATCTCGCCTGCCTGCTTGTTGTTGATTCTTTTTCCAACGCGGGCAAAAATTTCTTCCGCCTCGGCAATATCTGTGCCCGGCAAAAAGAATAACATCTCATCTCCATCCATACGTGCTACACGGTCGCCTTCTCTTGCTTCTTCCTTTAGAATCGACGCCACTGTGCAAAGCACCTGATCTCCCTTATCAAGACCATAAAAATCATTCACCAGCCTTAAGCCATTGATGTTGAAAATTCCGATGCTGATTGGTATTGGAAAAGCGTGCATCATCTCCTGCCTGCAATGGTTTACATAATTCCTGTTGTATAATCCGGTCAAAGGATCGTGGTTGACGTGATATTCTAACTGCTCGATTGCTCGTTTCTGCGCCGGAACTTCATTGTACACAAGAAGTGTGCCGGTAAACCGGTTTTTCGCATCCGTAAGTCTTTGATACTGTATCTGAAACCATTTGGTAATGCCATCGCAGTCTAGCATGACCTCCAGAATATCCTCTTTCTTTTCCTGATTCGGTGTCAGGTATGGATTTTTCCTGCAAAAAGTTGCAAGTGTCATCTTTTCTTCCATCTGGAAAAGCTTTTTTGCGCTTTCGTTGCATACCAAAAAACGATCCTCATTGTCGAATAGGACAATCGGGTCTTTCATTTGGTTAAAAATGAACTTTCTGGCATCCGAAATGACCCCGTATGGCTCAAATTCAAACGTATAGAAATAAAAAACACAGGCAAGCAGACTATATAAAATAATGGATACATCGACCGCAAGCCCCATCGCTAAGAAAATCCCGTTGATTGCGATTACAATTATCATACTAAGCAAAATCGTCGTGTAACGTTTCCGGTAAACCTTTGGCGAACCGATACATTTTCGAATCAGAATTGCCCCGGCACCAAGAAACATCGCATAACAGATGAGAAGATGTAAATCGAACCACGGATATTTTTCAAAAATCAGATAACAATCCGTTCCGACCATTTTCTTTCGATATGTCAACGCCACTTCATAAAATGGGTTGATTGCGAGCATTATATTGTCAATCCCTAACGCAGTAATCAACAGTCTCTCGCTTTTTTTCGGAAACTTATGGTTCCCGGACAGATAAAACGTATATTGCAAAAAGAAAAATAAAATCCAGTCAATCAGCATAAAGACCAGACTGTTTCCCACCGACATTACAAAGTAGGAATTGGAAATTAACGTCAGAAGATAGGAAAGAATCGCCGGCAGTCCACACAATATCATGTTGCGCAAAGACTTCCCAATTCTATCTTCTTTTTCGAGTGATTTATATAAATAGTATGCTACAATCGCTGCCGCACCTAAAAATACCCATGCATACTCTATTTTTGACACAAAAAAATGCCTCCTTGATTTTTTACATATTGTATACTATTATACACAATTTCCACAATAGTTGCAAAATTTTTCTCAAAAGAGGCATCTTTTCGCTATTCAATTATATTTGTAGTTATATGAAGTTTCTATGAGAATACATGGTTGTTAAGATGAAAATTTTGCATTTCTCACTTTCTCGCGCACGGACAATACCATGGATGGAGAAACGGATAATTCATCAAATCCCATTTTGACAAATGTTTCCGTGAGTGTGGTGTCTGCACCGAGTTCTCCACAGATTCCAACCCAGCAGCCTTCTTTATGGCCGTTATCCACGACCATCTGAAGCATACGAAGAACCGCTTCATGATGAGAATCATAAATGTTGTCCAGTCTTGGATTCTGACGGTCGATTGCGAGTGTATACTGAGTCAGATCGTTTGTGCCGATGGAGAAAAAGTCTACTTCTTTTGCAAGAAGATCACTAATCATCACGGCTGCCGGTGTCTCAATCATGATACCAAGCTCACAATCTTTGTACGGAATTCCTTCCGCATCGAGTTCCGCTTTCACCTCAGCGACAATCTCTTTGATTTTTTTCACCTCAGAAACGGAGATAATCATTGGGAACATGATGGAAATGGTTCCGTAATAACTTGCACGATAAATCGCACGAAGCTGGGTCTTAAAAATCTCCGGCTGATCCAGGCAGATTCGGATTGCACGGTATCCCATCGCCGGGTTATCCTCTTTTCCAAGCTGGAAGTAATCTACCTGCTTGTCTGCACCAATATCCAACGTTCGGATAATGACCTTTTTGCCTGCCATATTTTCTGCTACCGTCTTATATGCCTGAAACTGTGCTTCTTCGGTTGGGTAGGTATCGGATTCTAAGTATAAGAATTCGCTTCGGAAAAGTCCGATTCCCTCTGCATCATTGCTTAACACACTTGCGACATCCGCAACACCACCGATATTCGCGTACAAATGTAGTTTCTTTCCATCCAGGGTGACGGTCTCTTTTCCTTTTAATTCCTGAAGAAGACGTTTCTTATTCTCCTCTTCTTCTTTCTTTTTCTGATACTCTGCTAATGTTTTTTCATCTGGATCTAAAATTAATTTTCCTGCAAATCCATCTACAATTGCCATTTTGCCATCGGCATCCTCCGGGTAATCTGCCCCGATAATTGCCGGGATATTCATGGTTCTTGCCAGGATTGCAGTATGGGAATTGGTCGAACCATGACGGGTCACAAAGGAAAGTACTTTACTTTTGTCTAGTTGGACCGTTTCACTTGGCGCAAGGTCATCCGCAAGCAGAATGAAAGGCTCATCGCCGGTTAAGCCACCGCCCTCATTTCCCTGTAAAATAGAGATGACACGGTTGGAGATATCTTTTACGTCCGCTGCACGTTCTCTCATGTAATCATCATCCATTGCTGCAAACATGGCTGAGAAGTTGTCACCGGTTCCTGCTACCGCAAACTCTGCGTTGACCTCCTGGGAACGAATCATGTTCGTAATGGATTCCACGTAATCGAGGTCATCTAACATCATCTGGTGTACTTCAAAGATGGCAGCATTGACTTCCCCAACTTCTTTCAATGCTTTTTCATAGAAAACGGCAAGCTGTTCTTTTGCCTTGTCCCTTGCATCCTCAAACCGTTTGATTTCTGCTTCAACATCTGTCACTTTGTATCTTTTTACCTGGTTGTCCTTTTTATCATATACAGATACACGTCCAATTGCGATTCCTGCAAAAACGCTTTTCCCTTCTACGATCATGATTTTCCTCCTTCCCTTCTATCGAAAATCTCCTATAAGTTCTCCTGTAAAAATTTGCTTAAGGATTCGATTGCTTCGTCTTCCTGTTCGCCGTCTGTCTTTAATGTGATTTCCATACCACTCTTTACACCTAAGCCCATAAGACCTAAGATTCTTTTTGCATCTACTTCTTTTCCGTCTTTTGTAACAGTTACTTTACATGGAAATGCTGCGGCAGCTTTTACAAAAGCTCCTGCTGGTCTTGCGTGGATTCCTTCTGGATCTGTGATTGTATATTTGAATTCTTTCATCTTTCTTCTTCCTTTCTTCTCTTTCAACTTTTTATTTGGGTAAGGAAGGCGCCGCCTTTGCAACGCCCTCCAATATTTTAGGCCGTTTTTAAGCTTCTACATCCTTCTTTAAAACGCCGAGTAACAAGCATCCTACAACGGAACCTGCCGCCAATGCAACTAAGTACATGAGTGGATTTCCGATGGTTGGTACTACGAAGATTCCTCCATGAGGTGCCATTAAGGTACATCCAAATGCCATGGATAATGCTCCTGCTACTGCAGAACCAACGATACAGGATGGAAGTACATGTAATGGGTCCGATGCTGCAAATGGAATGGCACCCTCTGAGATGAAGGATAATCCCATAATGAAGTTTGTAGGACCTGCTTTTCTTTCTTCTTTTGTAAATTTCTTTTTGAAGAAGATGGTTGCTAATGCGATTGCGATTGGAGGAACCATTCCACCAACCATAACAGCTGCCATGATGTTGTAGTTTCCGGCAGCGATAGAAGCTGTACCGAATACATAAGCTGCTTTGTTGACTGGGCCACCCATATCAACAGACATCATTCCGCCTAAGAGTGCTCCAAGTAAAATTGCGCTTGCACCATTTAAACCATTCAATCCATTGTTGATTGCTGTGTTTAGGAAACCGATTGGAGGTTCAACCACATACATCATAATGATACCGATAAGCAACACTCCGAATACCGGATATAGCAAAATCGTCTTGATTCCGTCTAAGCTTTCCGGTAATTTGCTAAAGATTTTCTTTAACAGAAGTACTAAGTAACCAGCTACGAAACCTGCTACCAATGCACCTAAGAAACCGGATGTACCGTTTGCTGCGATTGCTCCGCCGACAAATCCAACTACAAGTCCCGGTCTGTCTGCAATACTCATTGCAATAAATCCGGCTAAGATTGGTAACATGAATCCGAATGCGACGCCACCGATGGATTTAAACATTGCTGCGATTGGTGTAATCGTACCGAAGTTGGATCTTTGGTCTAATGGAAGAGAGTTCAAATCTACGGCAAATCCATCGATTAAGAATGCGATTGCAATTAAGATACCACCGCCCACTACAAATGGAAGCATGTGGGATACACCATTCATCAGGTGTGTATAAATCTTATGACCAACGCCATCTTTTCCGGTAGATTCCTGAACCTGTGCTTTTCCATCTGCTTTAAAGACTGGAGCATCTCCATTCATGGCTCTTTCAATTAACTGGTCTGCTTTGCTGATACCATCGGATACCTGGCACTGAATGACTTTCTTGCCATCGAAACGATCCATTGGAACTTTGGTATCTGCTGCGACGATAATACAGTCGGCTGCTGCAATTTCTGCACTTGTCAATACATTTTTGGCACCGCCGGAACCTCTTGTCTCAACTTTGATATCGCATCCTGCTGCCTCGCCGGCTTTCTCCAATGCCTCTGCTGCCATGTAAGTATGTGCAATTCCGGTTGGGCATCCGGTTACGGCAAGCACCTTTTTACCGGAAGCATGGGATACTGTCTCTTTTTCTTTTCCCGCTTCTGCCTCATCCTTACCAGCTTCTGCCTTATCAATGACTGCTAAGAATTCACTTACACTTGTAGCTGATTTCAGGCTGTTGGTAAAGTTTTCATCCATCAATAAGACGGACAGTTTGCTGAGTACGTCCAGGTGAACGTTATCCTCTGTATTTGGCGCTGCAATTAAGAAAATAAGATGAACTTTCTCTCCATCTAATGCATCGAAATCGACACCATCTTTTAATACCATTGCTGCAAGACCCGGCTTTGAAACCGCATCCGATTTACAATGCGGAATGGCAATTCCTTCCCCGATACCGGTTGTACTTTCTTCTTCCCTTGCATACACACCTTTCCGATACGTCTCAACATCGTTGATTTTTCCACTTTTTGCCATTAAGGCAACCATCTGATCAAGTACTTCTTTTTTTCCTGCTGCGCTGCCGTTTAAGTCAATGCTTTCCGGTGCCAGCAAATCTCTGATCTTCATACATTTTCCTCCTTTTGCTATATTCCCCATTTATTTTCACAGAACCTTCACCTGTCAAAATACGTTGTTGTTCAAACTGTTTTCTCTGTCATCGCTACTGAATTTCTTTTTTCTAAAATAACTTTCCTGTTACTGGTTTTATTCAAATAGGTATTTGTTCTTCTCAAGCAATGCAGCTACTTCTTCCTTTGTCGCAAGTTCCTCTGAAAAAGCCGATGCACTTCCGGTACAAACCCCCATTGCAAATGCATCTTTGTAGTTTTCTTTTTCCAAATATCCTGCAAGGAAACCCGCCACCATGGAATCGCCTGCTCCGACTGAATTCTTAAGAATTCCTTTTGGCGCATCTGCCTTGTAAACTTCTCCATTTTCCGTTACCAGCACAGCTCCTTCGCCCGCCATGGAAACAAGTACGTTTCTTGCACCTTTTCCCTGAAGGCGTTTTGCGTATTCCACAACTTCGTCTTTTTTCTCCAGTGTTACGTTAAAAATTTCACCAAGTTCGTGATTGTTTGGCTTAATCAAAAACGGATGATACTCTAACACATTGACCAAAAGGTCTTTTGTGGCATCTACCACAATTTTTAACTTGCGGTCACTTAAATGTTTCATGATATCCATGTACATAGAACCCGGCATCACGTCTGGAATGCTGCCCGCTAACACAAGGACATCGCCATCTTTTAATTCATCCAGTTTCCGGTAAAGTTCCTGAATATGTTTTTCTTCAATCTTAGGACCCTGTCCGTTAATCTCGGTCTCTTCATTCGAACGAAGTTTTACGTTGATGCGGGACATTCCTGTTTCTACCGGAATGAAATCTGTCGCAACTCCTTTCTCTTTTAAAAGAGCCTGTATCTTTTCTCCGGTGAATCCTGATAAAAAGCCGAGCGCTGTGTTCTCATATCCAAGATTTTTCAAAACCATCGATACGTTGATTCCTTTTCCGCCTGGATAAATAATCTCATCACAGGTCCGGTTTACCACTCCGCAGGTAAAATCCTTGACTGTGACAATGTAATCCAGAGATGGATTAAACGTTACAGTATAAATCATAGTATGCTCCTTTCTTCCTTCATAGATTCTTGTTTTAAAATCTTAGGTTGTAATATTACAGACATTCTTACAGGATAAAAATGCCTTTTGTTTTAATCCAGTTGTGATAACCGTTGCATCCGTAAAAGCTGCAAACGTGACACTCGAAATTTTGGAAAACTTTGTCTCATCGCAAAGAATGTAGCGATCCTTACAGTTCTCCATGGATTTCTTTTTCACGAGCGCCTCCTTGATTTCCGGTGTGGAAAAACCTTTCTGCATGTTCACACCGTTGGCACCCCAAAATCCTTTTGTGAAATTATATTTGTCAAGTGTTGTAACGGCTTCCTCCCCGACGATTGCCTCCGTCACCGCCTTGAATTCGCCTCCTAAAATATAAACGGTAAATCCAAGTTCCGATAACTTCTTCGCATGGGAAATGGCGTTCGTCACAAACACTGCCTGTTTGCAGGTAATAAAATCAATCATTCGCTCCGTTGTCGTTCCGGCATCCAGATAAACAAAATCGCCTGGCTCAATCAGATTTGCCGCATATTTGGCAATGACTTCTTTCGCCTCCGCATTCATTCCCTTTCGACTGATAACATTATCATCAATCGTGTTGTAACCTGTCGCTTTTAAAATTGCTCCTCCGTGAACCTTCGTGAGCTGCCCTTTGGCATCCAGTGCAGTCAAATCCCTGCGAATCGTGGATTCGGAAGCATCCAGTTCTGTCATCAGCTGCTGCACCGTCACACTTCCCATACTTTCTAGTATGGATAAAATCCTTGCAAATCTTTCTTCTGTCAGCACCTTTTATCCCTCCAATTTCGTTCACGTTCATTCAAAACCATTCATTTCATGCTTTTATTATAAAATCACTTTCCGTCACAGTCAATCATTTTCAGTCAAAATCATTCACAAAATAGCATCTGCAAAATTGTAGAAAATAGACAATGAGTGGTCTTTTCTGCCTGTTTTCTTGTAAAATTTGATGCATTTTGGCTGCACCCTCCATGAACGGTTTCTTTTACAAAAACCTAAAACCTTCTGAAACAAAAAAAGAATCCTGTTTACAGGATTCTTCGTCTGCGGCAGGTCGCATTGTGACATTGTTCAACTCCGTCACAGGGCGATTCTCGCGCAGCATTTTTGATTAAATTTGGTAAATCCGGTCGCTATGGGAAAGCGCCGTCTCTTTGTGTGCAACCTGAATCTGAATCATATTGGAATTTTGCTTTTTCAATTCCCGATATATTCCCTCCTCAATTTTAGCATCCACGTGTGCGCTACACTCGTCAAGCAGCAAAATCTGTGGTTTCTTCAACAGCTCCCGGATAATACCCACGCGTTGCTTTTCTCCTCCTGACAAAATCTCCATCTCTCCGGTCAAAACGGTATCAAGCCCATCTTTCATAGTGCATATTCGTTCTTTTAAGTCAAATTCCTGCAAAAGCTCTAACAATGTCTCATCCTTGATTTCCTGCTCTACGTTATACGTTAAGTTTTCCCGAATTGTCCGGTGAAACAAAAAGGTTTGTTGGTTTACATAACCAACCTGATTTCGAATCTGCCGGAGCGTTTTTGCAGTCACCTTTTTGCCATTTACAGTGATTGCCCCGCTGTCCGGCTCCTCCAGACCGAGCAGCAGAGATAAAATGGTACTTTTTCCGCACCCACTTTGTCCTGCCAGTGATATGAGTTCTCCTCTTTTGGCAAGAAAGGTGCAGTCCTGCAAAACCGTTTTCCCCTGATAGGAAAAAGATACATGTTCAAACCCAACGCTCTCAATTTTCATTTGATCTGGTTTTTCCGACATTTCTTCCCGTATCTGTTCCTCCTCGAAATCAAAAATCTCTGCAATTCGTTCAGATGCCGTTATCCCTTGTTTATATTGTGGAATCAGACTCTCGACTACCGAGGACATGCCCCAAATATATTGATAAAGATTTAACATTAGTACAAAGTTCGCCAAGTCTATTTTCTGGCATGACAAAAACCAGGCACACACCACTATCATCAAGATATTGCCAAACTGCTTACAGGTATCACCAGAAATCAGTTGTAGCTGCCGCATCAAATCACGTTTCATTAACTTTTGAGTGTAGCGATTCCAGCTTTCACGAAAACGTACCAGTTCTTTCTCGTAGGAATCGCTTACTTTTACCTGAATCACACCATCCAAAAGATTAGCAGTCTCATCTTTTAATCTGGCAAGTGCTTCGTTATGTTCCCGATACACCTTTGTCAGGGGAAGTTTTAATGCAAACACATAATCCGCCACCAGCAACACAACCGTCATGGTTCCCACAAAAACATTACAATGAAACAGCCAGATAAAATAAAAAAGACATATCGCAGCGCTGATGATTCCATCCATCAGCTTATAGACAAGAATTCCTTCTAGTTGAAATATTTCATCAACAATTCGTGCCACCAGGTATGTCGGTGTGTATATCGAAAACACCTGCTCCTTACATTTTAGGAGGTGTCCTGCCAATGACTCCGAAACTGCAATCATGCTTTCGTTGCGGTTTTCAAAAACCTTCTTCTTTTTCCAGAAAGAAAGCACTGTCCTGGCACAAAACACCACAATTATCAGTAACACTGCCACATCTGTGATTTTAATGGCATGTTTTTCTGCCTTGCTTAAAAGGTCCTGTAATAAATAAGGTTCCAAGATGCTAAGCGCAGATACTGCCACGCACAGGAAAAAGAATCCAATTGTTTTATGTAGCGGTGTTTTTGTTAGTTTGAGTATTTTCTTTTCCATTATAATCTCACAATCTGGTCGTAACCCATATTATCTTCCAAATATGTAATGCCTGTATTGTGGATCATCTGAAACATATTCTCCTTTGTATCCTTGACAATCCCGGATGCAATCAGCGAACAAATTCCATGTGTATATATAATCATTGTCATAGAAAAATCTGTTGCCTGACTTACAGTAATTCCAAGCCTGTCTGCTAATGGTTTGTAAATTCCTGTATTATTCTCAGTATTCAACTGAAATCCTGCACTTAAAAGCTGACTCCTGTCTCCCATATAGAGAAACTGAAAAAGCATTGGCTTATCAAGCGCCAGCTCAATCGTCCCTCTGCCTCTTAGCTCAAATGCTGATAATTCATCAACAGCTTCCTTTCTGCGATAATATTCTTCTTCCACATATTGCTCTGCAAACGGGATTAGCTCTGTTCTCAAACCGTCCATACCGCCAAACTGCCATGAAATCGGTGCCGTAGAGCATCCCAGCCTTTTCGCTACCTCTTTAATATTTAGAGCTGAATATCCACTCTCCATTACAATATCCAATGCTGTTTTCAGCATATCTTCTTTTTTAATTTTGGGACTACTTGGCATATTATCCTCCATATGTAATTATTCAGTACCTTCATAATTACATTTCGCAGATTCATGAAAATTCGCTATGCGAATGGAATCTGCTCACACCAGAATCATGTTCTTACGACCTCATCAGCAAGTGATTCGGTCTGTGCTGAATACTCACCTTTATATTATAAATTAGTTTATTGTAAATTCATTTATAGTATAGTGCGCTGAATAAACATGTCAAGGCTTACCATCTCTTTTCCAATGCAATCCCTATGTTAATTCAAGCATCCTTACGCTCCTTCATACCGCCTTTCCCAATAGCATAAAAAAGTAACCCGCCTTTTATCATCAACTGAAGAAAAACTATCACAACGCAATAGGTTTCTCTTACCATTGAAAAATACAAGACCGCTATCATGCTGATCAATACGGAACTGATAGTAATAATATCTTTTCCCTTATCTATATGCATATAATTTAATACTATTTTTACAATTCCAAGTAGAACGAATGCCACAATCAGAACCCAGCAGATAATACTAATCCAATTATTTTCCGGTTTAAAATTCCAGAGATTCACTGCTATTACAGAGTTATCCATCTGTCTGGAGTATAGAGGCAATAGTGCAAGCAAGATTCCGATTAAATCAACAGTTCCAAACAACACATCACATATTCTTTGGATATTTGACCTGTTTTCCTTTTCAGCAATAGATACCAAAGCGTCTGCCGACAGAAGTTCATCAATCGAAATGGAAAAGAAGCCTGCTATTGCTTTTAATGAATCAATACTGGGATATCCTCTGCCCGATTCCCATTTTGAGATTGCAGTTCTCGAAACATATAGCTCCTCTGCCAGTTCTTCCTGTGTGAGGTTTCTGCTTTTTCTTAGTTCCTGTAATTTTTCATGAAATCCCAAATGATCACCTCTTATCATGCATCAAAACGATTGCTTTATATATCAGATAAGAACCTGTACTTAGCAGGATTGCACCAACAATATCTGTCAGCCAGTGAACTCCTGCAACAGTTCTTCCGATTACCATAAAAAGACTAAATGATGCTGTCACAAGTATAAGTATTTTTCGCACAAGTTCTTTCTTCATCCGCCTTTTCAATTCAAATATTAAGGTCGGCATTACACTTAGCACAAGGAGTGTTGTAGACGATGGATACGATGCTTCCATTCTTCCTTCGATAAAAATTGGTCTGTAATTAATCGGTATCATCTCAAAAATCAAATACTCCAAAATTACAATGACATAAAACACACCAAGCATTCGGATGTCAAAATCCACCTTTAAAAGTTTTCTTCTTTTGATCCACTGACATAATCCCAACAGTCCAAAACCCATGCATACAAATACAGCAACAAGACCAAGCCAGTCTGTGATGGTATAAATTTTCATATGAACACCTGTCAGGTTATGAAACCAGACATTGATTGTCGAAAAACCAATATCTGTTCCGTCTATTCCTTCAGGCTTCACATCAAACACCTGAATCATAATTGTCCATAAGACAAATCCCAATAAGTATATCACTCCACCGCACATGTTTATTCTTTCATTTTTCATAATTTCTGTTTATCCTTTCTCTTTGCTTGTTTTACTCATGAGCTAATCCTAAAGTAACAAACATATTGAAAGAATGAAAGAAACGCCTGGTAACATGCGCGATACGAATCGTCACACCCGCATATTTCCTTAAATCATAAGTCAATTCTGAACAATTCTATTCCCAGCACTGCATTATATCCTACTGCCGCAAAAACGCTGAACCGCTCAACAACACCAAAATATTCTTTCGGTACGATATTCATTCCAAGTGCACCAACTAACATCATTCCCAGAGCAATTCCTGCAAACACACCGAAACTGCGATATTCTTTCCTCTTCACTCCTGCTATGATAAGTATAACAAGCGAAACGATGGATAGCAGTACAACTAAAATCGTTGAAAGAATATGCATTTTATCCTGAAATGTCCCTGCATAGCCACTATCACTTAACGGAAACACGGAAAATCCCACTGCCGATATCCACTCCATTGCGGTAAACAGATAGATTCCGGTTCGTAGTAACCTGCTTCCTTTTCCCTGTATCCCTGCGCAAACCATCATGGCACAGATTAAAGTACAAATATTATACAGGCTGCTAAGCTGATTCCACAGTCGCAGAGACGGAGCATTCGTAGCACTCAGATCACTGACTGCCTGTGCCATCCAGTTATATCCGGGATAAGCAAGTGGAGAAAACACAACCGCCGCTGTGTAAGAAAGTAATGCCACAATTCCAAGCAGTCCACAATAATTCATAAAATTCTTTTTTCTCATGTTAATCACCAGCTTCCACTTGATTCTCCGTACAAAACCATTTCAGATATTCATCCAGAAGATTTTTGGGTTCTTCATCATATCCATACTTCTGATCCAGTTCATAATCCATCAGTCCATGAACCGTCATTGCAAAGCTTACTGCACTCATATCAGCATTTTCAAAATGAAGCAGCTTATGTACTTCCATTGCATAAAATAGCTGTTTTGTTGCAATGATCATTCTCTCAGTTTCTTCCGCAACGATTCTTGCTGCCATCGGCTGGATGCTACGCTCAGAGTATATAACCTTATAAAATGTAAGCAACTTTTCCTGATGATTCATATTGACATAACCTTGCACCACTCCTTGCAATACTTCATATGCAGTTTTCCCTTGAAAAAGCTGGCTGAAATCCACAGGCTTTATATTGGCATTTTTCTTGGACTGCTCTCTGAGAAACTGATACATTGCTTCCACAATTTCATCCTTGGATGAAAAATGCTTATAAAGCGATGGCTTTTTGATACCAATCTTATCAGCAATCATACTCATGGAAACTCCCGCAAGTCCTTTTTCGGCAGCTAACTCTAACGTTGTCAGAATGATTTCTTCTTTTCTGTTTGTGCCCATTGTCATTCTCCATTATAATAATCATTCAATAGCCTGTAGGCTATCATTCGTTAGCTTTATAATAATACATCTATAGAGAATATGCAAGTCCTTTTCAATAAAGCGAATGCTATACTGATTGACTTGCATATTATAAGCTCATCTCTCTAATTGTCATTTTCTTTATTAAGATACAATATGGCAAATAGCACCATTAATCCAAGAAGTACCCATGGCAATGCAGCCGAAATAAAATCAATGAACGGGTTGCCGTCAAATACATTCCCAAGAATAATCATAACAACACCGATTACAATAGATATCCATGCAAATTTGATAACGTTATTTTCAGCTTTGGCTACTTTCATGTCTCTTTCAATTTTATTAAGCAATGTCGCATCTCCTTTCAATAATTCGTCCAGGCTTAAATCATATAATTCACTCATTCTTATAATGCTTACAATATCAGGTAGTGATTTTCCATTTTCCCAGTTAGAAATAGTCTGCCTGGAAACATTGAGGTTTTCAGCAACCTGTTCCTGTGTAAGTTTTTTTATAGTACGAGCATTTTTAATTTTATCAGCTATCATAATTCTGTATGCCTCCTTCTTCCATGAGATTACAGCAAATGTAGTAGTAACGTCTATCAAAAGGCTTTTACATATTAGATAAAAGCATGTAAAATTTCTTTTACATAGCTTAATTGCGTTCTATTTAGCGTGTTTCCTGACTACTCAGGAAAAATATTTCTACCCTCGCCCCACCTGTATTTTCAGAATTTGAAAGTTTAATCCCTCCGCCATATTTTTCAGCCACAGTTTTTGCAAAAAATAGCCCAATCCCATAATGGGCTTCTCCATTTCTACTTGTGTCATCCATAAAAAACTGCTCTGTGCCATGCAATAATGCTTCTTTTGTAAATCCTGATCCACTATCCTCCACAATGAATGTCAGCCGACCATCATGCTCCTTTGCACCAATATAAATGATTCCATTTTCTTTTGTATGCTCCACTGCATTCTGAATCACATTCATTACTGCCCGAAACATTTGATCATAGACAATCATTACCTTTTTATCACTTTGCTTTGCCTTCCAATCTATTTTCTGGTGATAGATTTCTGCCAGCCCAAGTGCCTGCTCCTTTATATCTGTAAAAAAATCTTCTAACATCACCGTTGTATAGGTAACATCACTGCAATTCCATGATTTTGTGACATCTATCAACTGTTTTACATTTCTTACTGAAATATAACCTAACAGAAAAAAAATAAAGATTTGATGAAGATTTATTCCCGTATGGAATAAACCATCAATTGAATATCATTATCAGAACTCGGCTTTCCACTGAAGTCAGCAAAGCTGTTACAAATACGAAGTCCTAATTTACCGAATATCTCCGTGATTTCATCCAAACTATATAACCTTATAGGATTTCCTTCTTTCATTTCAGGCTTATAAAGTGCTTCTCCATACATATAGTCTACCTGCCCATATATCAGCGTTTTTCTATCCTTCTCCCATTCAAAAGCAGATAATGTAAGTCCCTTTTCTCCTGCATCCCATAACTTGCAAGGGAAATGTGTTTGGGCATAGCTTCCATTCATGATATCCATAAAGTGCTTTCCACCATTTTTTAATGCTTTCGCAATGACAGAAAAAATCTTATGATTTTCCCCATCGTCTTCAAGATATCCTATTGCTCCATCCGCCATATTCAGCACAACATCAAATTCCTTATCAAATGTGATCGTGCGAATGTCCTGACAAATGAACTTTGCATTCAAATTTTCTTTTTTTGCCTGCTCGTTTGCAGAATCTATGTACGCCGGTGTAATATCAATACCGGTAACATCATACCCACGTCTGGCAAACTCCAGTGAGTGCCGACCAAATCCACATGCAAGATCAAGTATTTTTCCGTTCCTTTTAACTGTAACTGCTTGATTAGAAAATCTACTTGTCTGCCTGTATCTTCTACCCATGACATATTCTGAATATCCAGCGTCCAATTTTTCTGATACCAGTCTTTTTCCATTGCTTTCATCTAAATTTACCTCCTGCTTTTCATCATTCAAAAATCTGTCCCAGAAGTTTTTTCTTCTCCATATACGGGAACTCTCTATCAAATGCCTCTGCTTCCTTTTCATTTACCAGATACCCTGCCGGAGGTGCATACTCTCCTGTAATTCCATTAAGATATCCCGGTATCAGTTCTTTGCACAGAAAGAAAGATGCATCCTCGCCTTCCGGCAATCCATGATAGCGGATGCCAAACTCGCTTGCCTGTTTAAATCCGCTTTTTCCATAAAAATCAATATTTCCTTCAAAGCATACTGCTCCGCATCCAAGCTCTTTTGCTTTTTCCAGAGAATAATCCAGTAAAATCTTTCCATACCCCTTCCTCGTATTATAATCTCACAATCTGGTCGTAACCTGTATCATCTGCATCAATCTTATCTAGCATGAGAGCAGGACGGATTCATTTAACAGCATCTCATCCTACGACACATAATAAATCTCTTTGTAAAATGTCTTGCAGTTGTAATCATTTACAGAAACACCTTTCAGACACACCTGACCACTTGTCGGCTTGTACAAGCCTAAAACCATCTTTAAAAGAGAATTTTTTCCACTGCCATTCTCGCCTTAAATCAGAATGTTCTCAATTTTCCCCTGTAATTTTCCGCCCCAAAAGGAACCTCCATAAGCTCCACAATGTTATCAAAAATTGGAATATTTTTAGAATGACCGGCAACCACTATGTAAATCTACCCACAGAATAAATAACTACAATTGTAAAAGCGGTATAGGTCTAGTTAGAGAGTACAAACTTGAACTTGTCCTTACTCTTTTGCACATTTTCTCTGTAATTGCTGCACCATAAAACCTGATAAATACGCTCACGCATATTCCATAACAACTTATTCCCGATACGCATATACAGCTTCATATTAAGTAATGACAGCAGGCAAAGCACTCCCTATACAGCAATAAAAAGCAGCAAACATTTCTTTTACTATTCTTTTGTAACTTCTCATCAAAACTCCCAATCTTTTCTTGTTCCTTAAAAACGCCATCTTTCATTATAATTTTCTTCCATTTTCCTGTCAAACACTCTGCCACAACGGCTTTCGGTGGTTTCATAGGTTCTCTGAATTTTCTACTCCATTGCCTTGAGGACTTTAGGTGTTTTTACAGATTTTCCCAATTTTCTACTCCATTGACTCAACTGCTTTAGGTGTTTTTACAGACTTTCTCGGTTTTCTACTCCATTGCCTTGAGGACTTTAGGTGTTTTTACAGATTTCCTGGATTTTCTACTCCATTGACTCAACTGCTTTAGGTGTTTTTACAGATTTCCTGGATTTCCCACTCCATTCGCCAAAATAATTAGAGTTATTTTTACAAGAATATACCAAAAACACCTAATGCGTATTTCATTCTTCCATACGCAAGTGCCCCTTATAACATCCATGTGTCAACGGATAGCTGACAGATTAATTGTTTGCAAATTGTACAAAGGTAAAATTATTTTTATAACCTTGGAATCCGGGGAACAAAAGGAAACTTACAAATTAGTTGTTGACAAATTGTACAAAGGTAAAACTATTTTATAACTTTGGAATTCGGTGGGAAAAGGCAAATTACAAATTAATTGCTGGAAAATCATGTAAAGACAAAAATTTTTTATGACTTTGAGGGAATACTGGATAATCTTAGTATTCCTCAAGACATCCAGTGATGTTCTGCCATGAATGTCCGAATTTTGCCAGCAAAAAAACTGTTAATTACCTTGCTGGCACCACCGAATCCTGGAAAGCAAAAAAAGGAACCATGCCCCGGCAATGCCGTTGCATGGTTCCTTTTCCTTGCAAAATTTATTTTCGATCTGCTACGTCCAGACGAACGAGTGCTTTTCGAAGTGCAAACTCTGCACGTTTTACATCAATTGCTTCTGTCTTATGTGCAAGACGTTCTTCTGCACGTTTTTTCGCTGCTTCTGCACGTGCGGTATCAATCTCATCCGGCCATTCTGCAATTTCTGCAAGAAGTGTCACCTTATCTGGCAGAATCTCTGCAAATCCGGAATAAACTGCTGCCGTAACTTCTTTCTCCTCTTCGTAAATTGTTACGATTCCTGGAGCAATGACAGTCGTCAGCGGAATGTGTTTTTTGTACACACCTATTTCACCTTCTGATGTATTAAATTCAATCATCGAAGCCTCGCCTTTGTAAAAAATACGGTCTGGCGTGATAATCTCTACATCAAAAATTTTATTCTCATCTGCCATTTCTTAATAGCCTCCTTGTTCTGCGGAGCAAAATACCTCCATCATTGATGCATGTTCCTACTGCATTCTTGCACGAACTTCATCAATTGTTCCCGCATTCAGGAAGTAACTTTCTGGAACATCATCATGTTTTCCTTCGAGAATTTCCTTGAAGCCACGGATTGTCTCGCTGATTGGAACGTATTTTCCTTCCAGACCGGTAAACTGTGTTGCTACGGAGAATGGCTGGGATAAGAATCTCTGAACCTTTCTTGCGCGGTTTACAACCAGTTTGTCGTCTTCGGACAATTCGTCCATACCTAAGATTGCGATGATATCCTGAAGTTCTTTGTATTTCTGTAAAATCTCCTGAACTCCACGGGCTACTTCAAAATGTTCCTGTCCAACGATATGTGGATCCAGGATACGGGAGGTGGATCCTAATGGGTCAACGGCTGGATAAATACCTAACTCTACGATTGAACGGTCCAATACGGTTGTCGCATCCAGATGTGCGAAAGTTGTAGCTGGAGCCGGGTCAGTTAAGTCATCCGCCGGTACATATACAGCCTGTACAGATGTGATAGAACCACTCTTTGTAGAAGTGATACGCTCCTGAAGAGCACCCATCTCAGTCTGTAAGGTTGGCTGGTAACCTACGGCAGAAGGTACACGTCCTAACAACGCAGATACCTCAGAACCTGCCTGTGTGAAACGGAAAATGTTATCAATGAATAACAATACATCCTTTCCACCTTTGTCACGGAAATACTCAGCCATGGTAAGACCTGTCAGAGCAACTCTCATACGTGCTCCAGGTGGCTCGTTCATCTGTCCGAACACCATGGTGGTCTTATCGATAACTCCTGATTCTTTCATTTCATAGTAAAGGTCATTTCCTTCACGGGTACGTTCACCTACACCGGTAAATACAGAATATCCACCATGCTCTGTTGCAATGTTGTGAATTAACTCCTGAATTAATACGGTTTTACCTACACCGGCACCACCGAACAAACCGATTTTACCACCCTTCTGGTAAGGGCAGAGAAGGTCAACGACTTTAATTCCTGTCTCTAACATCTCCTGTGATGTAGACTGTTCTTCGAACGCTGGTGCTTTTCTGTGGATTGGCCAGTGCTCTACATCCTGTGGTTCTTCAACGTCATCAATCGGATTTCCCAATACGTTGAACATACGTCCTAATGTATTCTCACCTACTGGTACACTGATAGGACCACCAGTTGCAATTGCTTCCATTCCACGAACAAGTCCATCGGAAGAACCCATGGCGATACATCTGACTGTATCATCACCCAAGTGCTGAGATACTTCGACAACTAACTTGCCACCATCTTTGGTTGGCACTTCAATCGCGTCGTTAATCTCTGGCAGGTTGCCTTCTTGAAATTTAATATCAATAACGGCACCGATAATCTGGGTAATCTTACCAATATTATTTGCCATCGCTTATTTCTCCTTGTACTGTTGTTATTGTCACACTCTCATATCAGACATTCCACCATTGCTTTTGTGCAAGCACAAGCAACAAGTTCTTGTCTGTTACCCAAGCTGTTTATCATGATATTGCAGAAGCACCAGCTACGATTTCCGTTAATTCCTGCGTAATCGCACCCTGACGTGCTCTGTTATATTTCAATGAAAGATCACTAATCATATCCTCTGCATTGCTGGTCGCAGAATCCATTGCCTGCATTCTGGCACCATTTTCACTTGCTACGGCTTCCACTAAAGCACCATAGAAAAGACTTGTCACATACTTTGGAATAATCATGTCAAGTGCCTCTTCTTCGTTCGGCTCATAGCTCATCATGACATTCGAATCCGCCTCTTTTGCGCTATCTTCCGGCACTTCCACCGGAAGTAACTTCATGAGCTTTGGCTCATGGCTTACCGTATTTTTAAAATGCGTATAAGCAAGATAGATTTCTCCAATGTCACCTGCTACAAAGGCATCTAACACCTCTTTGCAAAGTGCTGCTGCATCTTCATAAGCCGGAGATTCGATAATATCTGAGGCATCTTTTTCAATGTGATATCCACGTCTTTCTAACGTCTCTCTTCCCTTGTTACCAACTGCATAGATGAGAACGTCCTCTTTTGGAAGATCGCTTCCCGTAATCAGTTTGACAACATTGGAATTGTAGCCGCCGGCAAGACCACGGTTTGATGTGATTACCACAACCGCGATTTTCTTGGAGTCCCCCGCTTTTAAATACGGGTGATTGATGTTGCCGGATTTTGCAAGCATGGAGCTTACGGTACGATACATATAATCAAAATATGGTGTCGTCTGTTCTGCTCTGTTTCTTGCTTTCTGCAGTTTAACGGTAGAAACAAGTTTCATGGCTTTCGTGATCTGCTGCGTACTCTGTATGCTGCTTTTTCTGCGTTTGATGTCTCTCATTGAGGCCATCGTTTCCTCACTCCTTCCTGCTTCAACTTGTAAGAAAATCTCTGTTAAGAAATCTCCCTAGCGCGAAGGTTCTTCACGCTTTCTACTTTACGAAATCTTTTTTGCATTCTTCGATTGCCTGGATTAATTTCTTCTCAGTATCCTCTGTGATTTCTTTTGTCTCACGAATAGACTGTGCTACTTCCGGATACTTGGTATCTACTAATTCAAACAATGCGCTTTCAAATGTTAAAATATCTTCTACTGCAATATCAAGCAAGTATTTCTTGGTTGCTGCATAGATAATCATAACCTGTTTTTCAACCGGCATTGGCTGATACTGTGGCTGTTTTAAAATCTCACGGATTCTTTCACCCTGAGCCAGCTTCTCTGTCGTATCTGCATCCAGTTCAGAACCAAACTGTGCGAAGGATGCAAGCTCACGGTACTGCGCTAACTCAGTACGGATTGGTCCTGCAATCTTCTTCATCGCTTTAATCTGAGCCGAACCACCTACTCGTGATACGGAAAGACCTGCGTTGATCGCTGGTCTAAAACCAGAGTTAAACATATCTGTTTCCAAATAAATCTGACCATCTGTGATGGAAATTACATTCGTAGGAATATAAGCAGAAACGTCACCAGCCTGTGTCTCGATAATTGGAAGGGCTGTTAAGGAACCTCCACCTAATTTATCGGAAAGTCTTGCTGCACGCTCTAACAATCTGGAATGTAAGTAGAATACATCACCCGGGTAAGCTTCACGTCCTGGTGGTCTCTTAAGAAGCAAGGAAAGTGTACGGTATGCAGTCGCATGCTTACTTAAGTCATCATAAATGATTAAGACGTCCTCTCCATTCTCCATCCACTCTTCACCCATTGCACATCCTGAATATGGTGCAATGTAAGTCAATGGTGCTAATTCGGATGCCGTGGATACAACTACGGTTGTATATGCCATAGCACCGTGTTCTTCTAATGTTTTTACAAGGGCTGCTACGGTAGAAGCCTTCTGACCGATGGCAACGTAAATACATTTTACGTTCTGTCCCTTCTGATTGATAATCGTATCAATTGCAATCGCTGTCTTACCGGTCTGTCTGTCACCGATAATCAACTCACGCTGTCCACGTCCGATTGGAACCATGGCATCGATTGCCTTGATACCTGTCTGTAACGGTGTATCTACGGATTTTCTGGAGATAACACCGGATGCAACTCGTTCTACCTGACGGAATTTGTCGGTCTCAATAGGTCCTTTTCCATCGATAGGCTGTCCTAACGCATTTACAACACGTCCTAATAAAGCATCCCCGACCGGAACCTCAACTACACGTCCAGTAGTTTTTACAGTATCACCTTCGTTGATATTTCTGCTGTCACCGAGTAATACGGCACCAACGTTATCTTCTTCAAGGTTCAATACCATTCCATATACTTCGCCCGGGAATTCCAAAAGTTCGCCTTGCATTGCATTGTCAAGACCGTGGATACGTGCAATACCATCTGCTACCTGGATTACAGTTCCCACATCAGCAACTTCGAGCTGCGCTGCATATCTTTTAATCTGCTCTTTGATTACGGAACTAATTTCTTCTGGTTTTAAATTCATGGAGCGCATTCACCTGCTTTCAACTGTATTTTGGATAATTCACGTGTCAGATCTGCAAGCTTCGTACGAACACTGCTGTCCACCACGCGGTCGCCGATGCGGATTACCAGTCCACCGATAATTGCGGCATCAACGTTATAATGCATTTCAAATGTTACATATTTTGTTGTCTCAAGAAGACGTTTCTCAATGGCACTCTTCTGAGCATCTGTAAGCTCCAGTGCGGAAGTCACATATGCGGTACCAATGTTACGATATTCCTTTACCTCATCTATAAAGTAAGTAAATACGCTGTCAATCTGTTCAAAATGACCCTTATCCACAATCATTCTGATGAGTCCTACTAATTCCCGTGAAACTTTTCCGGAAAAAATGTCTTCTACAACTTTTATTTTCTCTTCTTTTACGACTTTCGGATGACTCATTAATTTGAAAAGATCCTGGTTCTCATCAATCGCAGCTTTCACTGCCTTGACTTCCTCTAAAAACTGATCCAGTTTATCTTCTTCCAGGGCTACCTCAAACAACGCATCACCGTATGTCTTTGATACTAGCTTTGCCATGTTGAATCACCCATTTCTTTCAATGTTTCTTCCACCAGCGTATCCTGAATTGAAGTATCAATCTGAGCCGCAACCACTTTTGCTGCCATCATAGATGCAATTGATACCATCTCCTGTTTCACATCATCCATCGCACGTTTCTTGGAAAGCTCTGCTTCCTCGTTTGCTCTCTGGATAATACGAGCAGCCTCTTCCTTGGCTTCGCTCTCAATTCTGGCTGCATTGCTCTGCGCCTTTTTGCGAGCATCGCTTAAGATCTGTTCTGCTTCCTTGTCAACCTCTTTCAGCTTCTTCTCATACTCTGCTTTGACTGCTGCTGCATCTTCTTTGTCTGCTTTGGCGGTATCGATATCTTCTTTGATTCTGTTCTGTCTGTCCTCCATCATCTTACGGGCAGGCTTGAACAACAGATATGTCATTGCCAGGAATAAGAAAAATACAGAAATTGCAAGCAAAACGGTATCATGCAAAAGCTGTGGGTCAAGATTGAATAGTCTTGTCATCTCTCCCAAGGTTTGGCCTCCTTTCCGCTAATTTATGATTTTTCTCTTATCAGTAAGAGAGTCTTGCATCTTTTCTGACGCTTACACTAATGGTTTTACGAAAAGTAAAAGCATTGCAACCAACAAACCATAAAGACCTGTTGTCTCTGCTACGGCCTGACCTAAAAGCATGGTTGACATAACATCACCTTTTGCACCTGGGTTTCTACCTACAGCTGCTGCTGCGTGTCCTGCTGCGATACCCTGTCCGATACCAGGTCCGATACCAGCGATAACTGCTAAACCTGCACCGATTGCTGAGCATGCTAAAATTAAATCTTCTCCTGTAATATTCATGTTGTAAATCCTCCTTGAATTGAGTTTTTGGATTCCTTTTGCGGAATCTTTTTTTGTTTTTTATTCACTTTCATAGTTCTGACTGATGTAAGTCATCGTCAGCATACAGAATACATACGTCTGAATTGCTCCTGAGAACAAATCAAAGTATACGTGGAGTGCTGCAGGCCAGATAATTGCTATCTTGCTGAGCAATCCGTAAACCAGCGCCATCATAACGGTTCCAGACAATACGTTTGCGAACAAACGTAATGATAAAGAGATTGGAACTGCGATTTCACTGATTAAGTTGATTGGAAACCAGATTGGTAACCAAGGTGGTAATGGGGAACACATGTCCTTCCAAATCTGCTTCATTGGCAGATTCTTAAACTGCGTTACGTGAATAAGGACAAACGTGATCAGACCGAGTGCAAATGTTGTACCATAATCTGCAGTTGGCGGTCTTAAACCAAACAAACCGGAAATGTTGCTCGCCAGAATGAAAATAAAAATCGTGCTGATGTAGTTCACAAACTTCGGAGCCGCTTTCTTTCCCATTGTAGAATAGACAACTCCATCCAGCTTTTCAACGATCAGCTCAATGAAATTCTGAAACGTATCCGGCACTTCTGTTGCATGCTTTATCTTGCGGTTCGCTACGATTGAAAAAATCAGTAACACCATCATAACAATAAAGATGCATACGTGTGATGTGGTAATCCAGACGGTCTGTCCAAAGATCTTATAGGAAAAGATTCCATGTATCATAAAATCAATGTCGTCGGCGCCTGAAGCCATCAAAATTGCATTATTCACAATTTCACCTCCTTATTAAATTTCACTATTCTTACTGTCTGAAGGCACATCACCTCTTCCTGTCAGTTTTAAAATAGCTTTATGTGTAAAGGGTTGCAGGTACGCAGCTACCTTTAAGCCCATCACTCCTAAAAATGCGGTAATCAGATTACCAAGTTTAAATTTCATCATGACAAAAAAGACAATCACGACAATCAGATAACGCAAAATAGATTTGGCAATAATCTTCGCCTGCGCATGGTTCTGTCCGACAAGCCCTACGGCATCCTCAAGCACAATCGCCATATTCACAGCCATTCCAGCTGCAAGTGCGATGCCAATCAAAAGCCCCGTCGAGTAGCGAAGTTTGTCCGCCACAAACCAGACACCTATAAGCTCCACTGCCAGTCCATATAAGATAATACCCAGAATCAGTTCCGGTAATGCTTCATTTATTCTTCTTAACATGTTTTCTGTCCCTGCTGCTATCCTGTTCGATGATTTTCCTTGCCATCTTAAAAACACTCGTAAAACCGGCAAGTGCTCCTACCAAAAAAAGCGGGATTGTAATCCACATGATGTCGTATTTTCTTCCAATCCACACTCCAAATAACGTACACATCAGAATGGGAACAATCATATTCAGCCCAAATTGCAAAATCAGGGTAAGCGATTGAAAAATCCGATTTGCATTCTTCATAAAACTCTCCATTCTCTGTGAATCTTTTTCGTCTGATAAACAATAATTGCCTATCATTAGAATTATAACATGAAATCAGTCAAAAGTAATAGACCGTTTTCGTAAAATTCGTGTCATAACTCGACAATTATCTTGCGATTTGTGTGTTTATACTGTTCAATTTCGACCCCTGCTGTCGTAAGCATCTTTCTCGATGCAACTACGGATGGAGTTGTTTCGTATTTGTTGCAGTCATACACAAGTCTCTTGATTCCTGCCTGGATAATGGCTTTTGCACATTCATTACACGGAAAAAGTGTCACGTACATGGTTGCACCTTCTAAACTTCCTCCCCTGTAATTTAAAATTGCATTCAGTTCGCTGTGGGTTGTATAAAAATATTTGTTTTCAAGCGGGTCGCCCTCACGGCTCCAGGGAAACTCATCATCCGAACAGCCCAACGGAAATCCGTTGTATCCCATTGACAGAATTTTGTGGTCAGAGCTTACAATACACGCTCCAACCTGTGTATTCGGGTCCTTTGACCGCATCGCTGAGAGCATTGCAACTCCCATGAAATATTCATCCCAGCTTATATAGTCTTCTCTTTTTCCACTCATCATAATCTCCATTTCCGAGCATCTTATTGCGAAAAATTGACAAGAATTTCACATTCCCGTCTGCCATTCTGATATCTCTACTGTCGACAACAGGCCGCCAGAACTGTGGCGACCTGTATAATTTTTCCATTATTTTGTACCGAAAATTCTGTCTCCGGCATCTCCAAGACCTGGCACAATATAACCATGTTCATTTAAATGGTCATCTAATGCACCGATGTAAACATCCACATCCGGATGAGCTTCCTGCATTTTCTTTACGCCTTCCGGAGCCGCAATAATACACATCAGACGGATATGCTGTACCCCTTTGTCTTTTAACATCTGGATTGCTGCTGCAGAAGAACCTCCTGTTGCAAGCATTGGATCTACGACAAATACCTCACGGTTTGCACAATCCTCTGGAAGTTTGCAGTAGTATTCTACCGGCTCTAATGTTTCCGGGTCACGGTAAAGACCGATATGTCCCACTTTTGCAGCCGGAATCATAGCAAGCATTCCGTCTACCATTCCAAGACCTGCACGTAAGATTGGCACAACTGCTAATTTCTTACCTTTTAATTCTTTTACGGTTGTGGTGCAGATTGGTGTCTCAATCTCAACATCTGATAACTGCAAATCTCTTGTTGCTTCATAGCACATCAGCATTGCAATCTCGCTTACCAAAGTACGGAAATCTTTGGAACCTGTTTCCTTTCTTCTGATAATTCCAATTTTGTGCTGAATCAATGGGTGATCCATAACGACTACTTTTGACATCTTTTATTCTCCTTCGTTTAATAAATTCACTAATTTTTTGATTGTTTTTCGCATTGTTTCGTAACAGAGTCCATACTGCTGGAGTGTTCCGCCATATGGATTGATAATCTCCAATTCATCGCCGACAAGCTCTGTCAGCACATGAACATTTTCCGGGTCTGCATTTTCATATTTTTCCAGAATCTTTTCCATCTGATTGTGCTCCATCGTCAATACCAGCGTATCGTCCGAAAAATCTTCCTCCACCAGCTGGGTTGACATGTAGCCTTCCATGTTGATGCCATTGCTGATCATGACCGCCTCAGTCTTCTGATTAAGTGGTTCCGGGAAAAGAACGACCAGCCCTCTTGCCTGAATTTCAACCGGATGTTTTAAGGTATATTCACTTAATATCCCAGCTGCAAGTGGTGCCCGGCTTGTACCGCTTTCTGCCACAAAAATAATCTTATCGTATTTTTTCATGCTGCACACATCTCCTAAACTGTTAACACCTGGTGTCCTGCTGCTTTTAAAAGCCGGTTCATGATTGCCTGTCCAATCCTTGGTGTTGCAAAACTTTCTGAATAGATGGCATCCACACCAGAATCATCGAATTCACGCAAAATCTTGTAGAGATGTTTTGCAATTGCATCCTCGTCCGCTCTTGCTCCTATGCTGAACACAACGTCCGCCTCGTAGGACGCTTTCGTCTCGTCGGTTGCAATGACACCAACTTTTAATCCCTGGCTTTGTTTTTCTTTTACCAATTCATTAATCTTTGCTGTAACAGCCTCCGATGCACCGTCTACCAATACCAAATCTGCTTTTGGCGCATAGTGCTTGTACTTCATTCCAGGTGCTTTCGGCTTCTTTAGGGAATCCGAAGCGATAATTCCCGGGTCCACTTTTACTTCTTCCCCCAGGACTTCCTCTAACATTTCTTTGGTGATATAACCCGGACGCAAAATCATCGGGGTATCTTCTGTCAAATCTATGATGGTAGATTCAATTCCGATTCCAACCGGACCACCATCCAAAATCATTGGAATCTTTCCATCCAGGTCACCTTTTACATGCTGCGCCTCCGTCGGGCTTGGCTTGCCGGAAGTGTTTGCACTCGGCGCTGCAATCAGGCATCCGCTCTGTTCAATCAGGCGGAGTGCAATCGGATGATTTGGCATACGGATTGCAACTGTATCCATTCCTCCGGTCGTCTCATACGGAACCTTCTCATTCTTCCATACAATCATCGTAAGTGGTCCCGGCCAAAACGCATCGGATAACTTTCTTGCCTGTTCTGGCACCTCTTTTGCAATCGATTCCAAATCCTCAAATTTGGAAATATGAACAATCAGAGGATTGTCCGATGGTCTGCCTTTTGCGGCATAAATCTTCTTCGACGCCTCGGAATGTAGTGCGTCTGCTCCAAGTCCATACACGGTCTCCGTCGGAAATGCCACGAGTCCGCCATCTGCAATGATACGCGCTGCATCTTCCATCTTATCTGTGTCTATCTGCTCTGCATCTATTTTTACTACCTTTGTCTGCATGATTCTTTACTTCTTTCTTTCTGGTTTTTCAAAAATCCACCCTGCTCTTATTATCTCATACTTATGAAAATTAAGCAACATACTTGCTATGTTTTTACAAATGTGAGATAATAACGATATTATGGAAATAAGGCAAACGAAAGGGTATGGCTATTTCATGAAAATAACAAAATCAAATTTTGGCGCAACAAGCGCCGGTGAAAACGTAAATTTATATCACATGGAAAATAACTCCGGTGCCTATGTCGAAATCATCGACTTTGGCTGCCGCGTTGTTAAAATTGTAGTTCCAGACAAATCGGGTAATATGACCGATGTTTGTCTTGGATATGATTCCTTAGGCGAATACACAACCGACGAGGGAAGCCTTGGTGCTGTCGTAGGCCGTGTTGCAAATCGTATCAAGGATGGTCATTTTTCTTTGAACGGCAAGGAATACCAGCTTGCCATCAACTGTGGCTCTAACCATCTGCATGGTGGAATCCATGGTTTTGGCTTACGTGTATGGGATTCTAAAATCAAAGATGACAAACTTATTTTAACCTATCATGCAAAAGATGGGGAAGAGGGATATCCTGGAAATCTGACACTGACCGTTACTTACGGCTGGACAGAGGACAATGAGCTCTCCATTCTTTATCTCGCAGATACAGATGCGGACACCTTATTAAATGTTACAAATCATGCCTATTTCAATTTGAATGGAGAAGGAAATGGAGACGTTCTTTCTCACGAATTATTTATTGACGCAGACGAGATTACAGAATTTGACAGCACACAGGCTCCAACCGGTAAATTCCTTACCGTAACCGGAACACCTTTTGACTTTAGAACGATTCATTCTATTGGCAAGTTCGTAGACAGCGATTACGAACAGTTCCGCAAATTTGGCACCTATGACCACAACTTTGTCATCAATGGCACAGGACTCCGCGAGGCCGCTATTTTACAGTCCAAGGAATCCGGCATCCGTCTGACCTGTTTTACAGACCAGCCTGGCATGCAGCTTTATGTTCCGGGCGAAGGCATTGAAATGACCGGAAAAAATGGCAACAGTTACGTGCAAAACAGCGCTGTCTGCTTAGAGACACAGCATTATCCGGATTCTATCAACCATGATAATTTCCCAAGCATTGTGCTGCATGCCGGAGAGACATTCCGTTCTAAGACACTATATCATTTCTCTACTTTTTAAACTCTATCGGTTTTAGGGGAATAAAGGAATGTGCTTTTTTTCGTACAAGGAAAATCCACATTTTCTCTTGTATTCACTGACTTTTTGTATTAGAATATGCTCAAAGCTATGTGTATAGCAAGTAATGTAAATCTGTCCGCTTTTTAGCGGATGGATTCTTACAAAATATTTTTCAAATTATAAAGGAGGAACATAATTATGGCATACGTAATTTCTGATTCTTGTGTATCATGTGGAACATGTGAACCTGAATGTCCAGTAGGAGCAATCTCTCAGGGAGATAGCCAGTACCAGATCGACGCTGCTGCATGTGTTGAATGTGGAACATGTGCTGGTGCTTGTCCTACAGGTGCTATCAGCCAGGAATAATTCCTACAATTTGAAATGTAGTTACATACATTTCCTACAAGAAAAAACCGTCACACTTGTGACGGTTTTTTCTTGTTCCATTTTAAGAACGACTTTTCTTTTTTTCTTAATTTTTCACGGATAGCGGCATCTAACTTGCGATACCGTTCCTCCTGTGCCTCTTCCTGCTCTCTTGCAAGGTAATTCATTTCCTTTAAGACCTGCTCCGATACCTCTTCCCCAATTTCTTTGCTAAATGCAGACCTTTGATCCGCAATTGCCTCACCCACAATCTCACGCATCAGTTCTTTGAACTGCTCCATTTTCTCTGGATTGGACGTAACCGGCTCCGGCTGTTGTAAAAAAAGCGGCACCTGTTCCATGCCCTGTGTGGCAGCATACTCTGCTGTCGTCTGCCTGGTGGTGGGAGGCTGTATCGTAACCTGACGGATAAATGGCATTGTCTCTTTTGGAGCATCCGTATCAGCTGACTTCGGATTCAGGGTTCCATTATGTACAATCATGCGGATTGCCTTCAACTGATACCCTTTCTCCTTCAGTTCTTTAATCTTTTGGAATTCTTCGATGTTTTCCTTCGTATAGTATCGATGTCCCATTTCATTCCGTGGGATTTTCAAGTCGAGTTCATCTTCCCAGTAACGCAACACATGTGATTCCACATCCACAAGATTTGCAGCATCTGAAATCATGTAACGTACCTTTTCCAATTGACGGCCTCCTTCATGTAATTCTATCCCTTGCAAAACAGTCTTTCGGGAACAGGAACTGCTGCCTGTCCCCGTAAAAACCTGTTTTTCCTCTCTTTTATTATAAAGAGTTTGGACATGCCTTACAATGAAAATCGGTCGTATTATTCCGACACAAAATGACGGCTATTTCTCCATATTTGCAAATTTTGTGTACTGAGGTAACCATACGAGGTTTACCGTTCCGATTGGACCATTTCTTTGTTTTGCGATGATGATTTCGGAGATTCCTTTCATCTCACTGTCTTTGTTATAGTAATCATCACGATAGATAAACATCACCACGTCGGCATCCTGCTCGATGGCTCCGGACTCTCGCAGGTCGGACAACATCGGACGATGATCCGGACGCTGCTCCACAGCTCGGGAAAGCTGGGATAACGCGATAACCGGACAGGATAATTCACGGGCTAACGCCTTTAAGGACCTTGAAATATCAGAGATTTCCTGCTGACGTGACTCGGTTCTTCCTGACCCTGTCATAAGCTGTAAGTAGTCGATGATGATTAATTTCAGATCATGCTCTAACTTAAATTTACGGCATTTGCTTCGCATCTCATTGATGGAGATACCTGGTGTATCGTCGATAATCAATTTGGAATTGCCGACTACGCCGGCACCCTCAATCAGCATCTCCCACTCCGCGTCGGATAAGTTACCGGTACGAAGCTTTTGTGCATCCACTCTTGACTCCAAAGAAAACATACGGTTTACCAGCTGTTCCTTTGACATCTCGAGTGAAAAGATTGCGGTACACATATCTTCATGAAACGCTACATACTGTGCAATATTCAATACGAATGCCGTCTTACCCATGGAAGGACGGGCTGCAATCAGAATCAAATCAGATGGCTGTAAACCAGCAGTACGATAATCAAGATCAACAAATCCGGTCGGAATACCGGTAACGGTACCGGATGTTTTGGCTGCCTTTTCGATTTTTTCCAGGGCATTCATGACTACCTGACGAATCGGTGTGTAATCGGTATTTCCCTGACGGCTGGACAGTAATCCGAAAATGTCCTTTTCAGTCTTATCCATGATAAAATCTAAGGACTCTGTGCCTGCATAGCACTCATTTTCAATCTCCTGATTGACTTTGATGAGCTGTCTGCGCATGGCATTTTCTTTTACAATGTTGGCGTAATATTTTACATTTGCAGAGGTTGGCACTGCGGTAATCAGGTCTCTGACATATTCCAGACTTGAAATCTCCGGTGGCACATCTTTTTCTTTCAGTTTATTCTGTAAGGTCACAAGGTCAACCGGCTGTCCCGCATTGAACAGCTCAATCATACTTTCAAATAAAATACCATACTGCTGATGATAAAAATCTTCTTTTATCAGTAGTTCCATTGCGGTCACAATGGCATCTTTATCCATAATCATGGAACCGATAACAGATTGTTCTGCCTCTAAGCTGTTTGGCATAATGCGCTTAATCAAGGCATCATTTTCCATGAATATTTCCTCCTAACCCTCTACTACATGTACCGCAAGTGTACCGGTTACCTTTGGATGAAGCTTAATTGGCACCTGGTAAACACCAAATGATTTGATTGCTTCCGGTAACTGCATTTTTTTCTTATCTAACTCCAATTGTAGTTGTTCTTTTGCAGCAAGGGAAATCTCTTTGGTAGAGATGGAGCCAAATGTACGTCCGCCTTCTCCTGCTTTCATTTTTACAACGACCTGTTTATCTTCTAAGCTTTTTGCAAGCGCCTGTGCGGCTTCTAAGTTCTCCTGTGCAACTTTGTCTGCATGCTGATTCTGGAGTTTTAAATCATTCATGTTTTTTGCAGTTGCTTCCACGCCAAGCTTCTTTGGTAAAATGGCATTTCTTGCATAACCGTCACTTACGTTTACAATTTCACCTTTTTTTCCTAATGCTTTTACATCCTGTAATAAAATAATTTTCATGTGAATCCCTCATTTCTGTCTGAATTTGATACAATCTGAAATTTTATTCTACGATATTTCCTTCTTTTAACATCTCATCAATCGTATCCTGAATGATGTGTTTTGCCTGAATAATCGAACAGTCTGTCAGCTGTGCACCCGCCACATTCAGATGACCACCGCCACCTAAACGCTCCATGATAAGCTGTACATTGATTTCATCGATGGAACGGGAGCTGACATAAATCTTGCCCTGGTATTCAGTCAGTACAAATGATGCCTTGATTCCAATAATATTTAGAAGCTCATTTGCAGCCTGTGCACCTACGATGGTAGGGCTTTCAATCTTATCTGCCGGACAAACGGAAATTGCAAATGCGCCACGGTATACCTCTGCATGACGGACAGCTTCTGCTCTTGCCTTGTAGGCATCCATATCATTCCGAAGTTTCTTACGGACGCGGGTTACCTCTGCGCCGGCACGTTTCAAGTACGCAGCCGCCTCAAACGTACGCACACCTGTCTTTGTCATGAAGTTATTGGTATCAATCAGAATTCCGGCATAGATACAGTCTGCCTCTGCCGGGTCTAGCTTGATATTCTCTGAAAAATATTGCAATACCTCTGCTATCATCTCGCATGCACTGGAAGCATACGGTTCAATATAGGACAATACCGGATTCTCAATGACCTCACTACTTTGTCTGTGATGGTCAAAAACGACAATCGTTTTCGTACGTTTCAACAGTTCCGGACACTCTGTATAATTTGGACGGTTGGTGTCTACTACCATCACAAGGGTATCCTGGTTCGTAATCAAAAGTGCCTCATCATTTTTAATAAACAAATCGGATGGATAACCATTCTCCGGTGTGAAGCATTCTACGAGTGGACGCAGTGATGATGTCACCTCATTCAATACAATCTGACACTTCTTACCCAATGTCTTGGATGCACAGTAAACACCGATTGCGGCTCCTAAGGAATCCACATCGCTGATGGAATGACCCATGACCACAACATGTTCACGGCTTTCAATAATCTCACGCAATGCATGCGCCTTTACTCTGGCTTTTACTCTGGTGTTACGCTCTACCTGTTTTGCTTTTCCACCGTAATAGGAGATTTCTTCTCCTTCTTTTACCACAACCTGGTCTCCACCACGTCCTAATGCAAGATCAATTGCCATTCTGGCGAGCTCGTAATTATGGTTGTAGTTAAGTCCGTCAATGCCGACACCAATACTTAAGGTGACCGCCATCTCATTTCCGACTTTTACAGTCTTAACGTCTTCAATCAGGCTGAATTTGTCCTCTTCTAACTGACGCAGATATTTGTACTTAAATACGACAAAGTATTTGTCTTTTTCGATTTTACGGACAAGTGCATCAATCTCCATAAAGTATTTATTTACTTTTCGGTCAATCAGCGCCACCAAAAGAGAACGTTTTACATCCTCAATACTGTCAAGCGCCTCATCATAATTGTCGATGTAGACGAGTGCTGCGACAAGCTTCTGGTCTTCATTTTCCTTGATGTAACGGTTCAGTTCTGTCTCATCAAACAAATACAGCGCAGTCAGATACTCTTCGCTCTCTGCCATGGAAAGAATATCACTCTTTTTGGCAATGGAATCAAAATAAATTCGTTTTAATGCCACTCTGTAATAGTTCTCTTCTAATTTCAGATTGACCGATTCCACTTCCTCTTCCCGCTGTAACACTTCCTTCGTGATACTTGGGAATACCGTCGATACCGATTTGTGATAATTTTTATCTTTTCCGGTCATCTCCGTAAATTGCTCGTTTACCCATAAAAACTTGCCGTTGTAATCCAACAATGCATACGGTATCTCAAATTCGTTCAACAGCTGCTTTTGCACGGTTCCGTACTGCGTCGCAAAATTGACCAGCTCATCTATCAGAACCGGTTTCATACGGAAAAATCCGTAAAACGCTGCTCCTAAATAAACAACCGAAAAACCGGAAACGATTCCTCCTGCCCTGCGGCTGATAAAATAGACCGGAACATTCATCAGCACCAAAAGCGCCCCCGCTATCAATGGCCAGTATAAATGGTTCCGCAGTCTGCCTTTTAATTTTATTTTGCCTTTCATAAACAATCTCCATTCTGTCCAGACACTTCTGTCCAAAGGTCATAACGCCACAAAACGCTGTGACACTACTATGGATTATACCATTTTGCATACTTAAGATAAAGTATTTTTGTATTTTAGGAAAGAACCTTTTTTCTCTCCCAGTTTTTTCCTAAGAAACGTTTGGTAAAAATAATGCCACGTATCGTCCAGTCGGCGAACATGCCAATCCAGACTCCCATCGTCCCAAAGCTGCAGAAACGAATCAGATAGATGGCGAGCGCCACCCTGCAAAACCACATCGTACAGGTTGCGGTAAGCATGGAAAAACGCACATCTCCCGCCGCACGAAGACCGTAAGCCGGGATAAAAGAAAGACTCCACACAATCGGTTTTACAATCGTGATGGCAATCATCATCTCATAGCACAAATCGGCACTGTTTTGCTCCATTCCTGCAATCCGCATGATGGGACGGCACAGTATAAAGACAAGCAGACACGTAAAAATCAGCACAAGTTCCCCGTACCAGGTCAGCTTTACAATGTAGTATCTCGCTTCCTCTTTTCTTCCTGCTCCAATTGCCTGGCCGACAACCGTCATCAGACCGATTCCCACACCGATTGCGGCGATACCGTTCAGATTCTCAAAGACATTCGTCATCGCCTGGGCGGTAATTGCATAGGTTGCAAGCGTGGATACCGAGGACTGGATGGCAAGCTTTCCAAATTGAAACATTCCATTCTCAATACCTGCCGGAATTCCGATAGACAGAACTTTTTGAATCATGGAAAAATCCGGCCTGATTTTTCCATATTGGTTTAATACAATCACCTGTTTTTGTTTTCGCAGACAAAAAAGTACCACAACCGCACAGAAAATCCGGGAAAACAGGGTTGAAACCGCCGCTCCCGCAACCCCCATTCCAAATCCGAAAATCAAGATTGCGTTTCCGGTAATATTGAGGATATTGGAGGTGACGGAAATCGTCATTGGAAATTTTGAATTTCCACAAGAGCGGTAAAATGCCCCACCCGCGTTAAACAGCGCAATAAATGGGTAAGACACAACCGTAATCAAAAAGTATACAATCGCATTTTCCATCACCGTCGGCTCGACTGAGCCAAAAATCAGACGTAGTAGTGGTTTACATAAAATCAAGCAAAGCAACATCAACGAGACCGATATTACCAGCACCGTGAGAAAAATCTGTCTGGCTGCCTTGTTACAGCCTTCTTTATCGCCCCGTCCGAGATATTGGGAACAGATAATCGCTGCCCCCGTTGCAAGGGCTGCAAACACCTGAATGACAAGCGTATTGATAGAGTCCACCAACGATACGGATGCGACTGCCACGCTTCCCACATTGCTGACCATCATCGTATCCACCATTCCCATGAGTGAATTTAGCAATTGTTCAATCATAATTGGAATCAGTAATTTCCATAAATCCTTTGAGGAAAAAAGAAGGTGATTCCACTCTATTTTCGTGCTGTCATAACATTTATTTTTCAAAAAACGAAACATTTTTTATCTCCAGTCCGCCGGAACGCGAACCATATCTTTGGTAATCTCCCCTAAATTGGTGGCTCCGCACATTGCCATCGTATCTTTAAGCTCTGTGCCGATTTTTTCAATATATAACTTCACGCCTTCTTCGCCACCACCATAAACAGCGGTCACGAAAGGCCGGCAGATTAAGACACCGTCTGCACCAAGCGCTAGTGCTTTGAATACATCGGTACCGCAGCGAATTCCACCATCTACAAGCACTTTCATGCTTCCATTCACTTCTGCCACAATCTCTTCTAACACTTCTGCTGTTGCCAGACAGGAATCTAACACACGTCCGCCATGGTTTGAAACCACAATGGCTGCTGCACCTGCTTCTTTTGCTTTTCTTGCACCCTTGGCAGTCATAACACCTTTTACAATAAAAGGTACCTTGGCAAGTTCTGCAATCTCTTTTAATTCTTCTACGGTTTTACTTCCTGCCGGCGGTTCCATATTCTTTAAAAAAGGAAGTCCGGCTGCATCCACATCCATTGCAACCGCAAATGCTCCTGCCTCATGCACAAGCTCCATTTTTTCCTCGATTGTCGCAAAATTCCAAGGCTTTATCGTTGGAATTCCGGCACCATTTTCCTCTCCGATTGCTTTTGCTGCGCACCGCACAACTTCAGGGTTCGTTCCATCCCCGGTAAATGCTGCAATGCCAGCCTTGGAACAGGCCGATACCAACACCTTGTTGTAGCTCATATCATCATATTTTTCTCCGTAATGAAGATTTACTGCACCAACTGGTCCTGCAAAAAAAGGATAGCGGAACTCCTTTCCAAAGAAATTACACGTTGTGTCAATCTGTTTATTTTCATAAAGCGTATCCATCTGAACACGAATTTCTTTCCATTTCTCATAATTACGAATCGCCGTATCACCGACTCCCTTTGCACCCGGCCCCGGCATCTGGCTTTTGCAAGCCTTTCCATTACATTCCTTGCATGCCTTACAATATGGGCCAATACATGTTTTCGCACTTTCTAATACTTCCTGATATGTCATATGAAACACCTCTCCTTTTCTACTTGAATTTAGATGTGAGATAATTAGTTATTATTTTTCAGGTGATACTTGTACAAAGGCAGGTCTATTTCGTGACTTTGGAAGAATATTAGAAAATCTTAGTATGCCTGAACTTCCACAGTGATGCTCTGCCATGGATGGCAGAACAAGGCTTCACGAGCCATGGAGGGCTCGTTGAATGCCGGTCACGTCACTACAAAATAACCTTCTCCAGGCATACTTAGACTTTTCTTATATTCGCACAACGGAACAAAATAGACATGACTTTGTACAAGTATCACCTGAAAATAGTAAATAATTGTCTCACACCTGAATCCAATATGCAAAAAAGACCAGCTCTCCAATGGATTGCTGGCCTTAACCTCATTTTGTCATATGTGATTCCAAATCGGGCAACCCGTATGGAATTTATTCGCAAACGTATGGCATAAGAGCGATGTGACGTGCTCTCTTGATTGCTACTGTAAGCGCTCTCTGATGTTTTGCACAGTTTCCTGTGATACGACGAGGAAGAATCTTTCCTCTCTCAGAGATGTATCTCTTTAATTTGTTTGTATCTTTGTAATCGATAACGTTATCTTTTCCACAGAAAACACAAACTTTTTTTCTTCTATGCATTGGACGTCTCTTCATTGGAGCGCCGTCTCTACCTTCTTTATTGAAAGCCATGATAATTACCTCCTATTAATCGTTAAATGGTAACTCTTCATCAATTCCATCCGGAATATTCATGAAGCCATCCCCTGCAGCACTGCTTGGTGATGGTCTGTCGGCAGGTGCAAATCCACTGTTCTCAGCAGATGCATTTTTGCTTTCAGCAAATTCCTGCTCTTCTACGACAACATCTGTTGTGTAAACTCTCTGTCCGTCCTTGTTAGTATAGCTTCCTGTCTGAATACGGCCTGTCACTAATACCTTTGTTCCTTTGCGGAAATATTTCTCTGCAAATTCACCGGCACGTCCGAATGCTACACATCCGATGAAATCAGCGGTCTGCTGATCTCCGTCACGTCTGAATCTACGATCGACTGCGATTGTATATCTTGCAATGGCGGTTGCCTGTTCACCCTGTGAATAACGAACCTCAGGGTCTCTTGTTAATCGTCCCATAAGAATAACTTTGTTCATACGATTTCTTTCCTCTCTTTCAAGTCAGAACCTATGGGTTCTAACAAACCTATAGTCCTAAGAAACCTATGGTTTTATGGAACCTCAAAACGGTTCTATTCTATGCCTCGTCTTTTCTAACGCATAAGAAACGAAGAACATTGTCCATAATACGAACGTCCTGCTCAACTTCTGCTGGAACTGTTGCTTCAGCGTCGAACTGGATGAAGTAGTAGTAGCCTTCGCTCATTTTCTGGATATCGTAAGCTAATTTCTTCTTACCCCAGTCTTCTACTTCTGTTACAGTACCACCGGCACGTACGATGTAATCTTTTGCCTTTTCTACTGTAGCTGTTCTCGCATCATCTTCGATCTTTGCACTTACAACGAGTGCTAATTCATATTTGTTCATGCGAATTTTTCCTCCTTTTGGTCTCTGGCCCATTCAATTGGAATGAGCAAGGATAATTTAATATATCACGAGCATCTACTATACCATGTTTTTTTCACAATTTCAAGCTTTTTTCTTAATTTCTTTTGTGTTTTTCTCTACTAATTTTCTTGCAATCATAATCTGATGGCCGCATCCCATACATTTCAAACGAAAATCTGCTCCAACACGTAAGATTTCCCACTCGCTGCTTCCACATGGATGCTGTTTTTTCAGACGAACAACATCTCCAACTTCATATTGAATCATCTTTTTATACCTCTATCTTTGAAAAAATCTCCCCAATGCTTCCCTGAATCAAAAGATCCGCTCTGTCATCCATCGGGGTTGTCGATTTATTGACTAATACAAGTTTGTTTCCTCTATAATAATCAATCAGACCTGCCGCCGGATATACTGCAAGAGAAGTGCCACCGATAATCAACATATCTGCATGTTCAATATAATAAATCGCCTCTCTCATCGTCTGGTCATCCAGACCTTCCTCGTACAATACGACATCTGGTTTTATCAGTCCGCCGCACGCATCACAACGTGGCAGTCCATCGGACGAAAGCACATACTCTGCGGAAAACAGCTTTCTACACTTGGTGCAGTAATTTCTGTGAACACTTCCATGAAGTTCTAAGACTTTCTTGCTTCCCGCTGCCTGATGGAGTCCATCGATGTTCTGCGTAATCACAGCCTTTAGTTTTCCTGCCTGTTCTAACTCTGCCAGCTTCTTGTGCGCCTCATTCGGTTTTGCATCCAAATACAGCATTTTATCCTTATAAAAACGATAAAATTCCTCTGTATGGCGCATGTAAAATGTGTGGCTTAAAATTGTTTCCGGCGGATAGTCATACTTCTGATGGTACAAACCATCCACACTTCGAAAGTCGGGAATGCCACTCTCTGTCGATACCCCGGCTCCGCCAAAAAATACGATATTATCTGATTCTTTTACCCATTTTAAAAATTCATCCATCGTTTTCACCTCTGTGTTAAAAAAGCACCGGAAAACCGTCCATTCGGCTTCTTCCGGTGCTTATGAGTTGCGGGAATAGGATTTGAACCTATGACCTTCGGGTTATGAGCCCGACGAGCTTCCAGACTGCTCCATCCCGCGTCAACGATATTTATTATAGGAGTTTTCTTTTCATTTGTCAAATTTTTCGAAAAAGTTACTTTGCATGACTGTGCTATACGCCACAGAATCCTGCAAAAAATACGCTTGCCGCAATGCCAAAAAACGTTGCAACCAACGAGCCCCACAGTGTGTAACGCGTCTTTTTTACATGTGCCGCCATAAAGTAAACCGACATGGTGTAAAAAATTGTCTCTGTGGAACTCATCATGATAGAGGCGATGAGCCCCAGCCTGGAATCTGTACCGTATTCTTTATACAAATCCAAAAGGAGCCCCGTCGCCGCAGAAGAGGAGAACATTTTTACCAAAGCAAGCGGTACCAGTTCTGCCGGAAAATGAAACAGCGCCATAATATTAGAAAGAACTGCACTTATCGCATCTAAAAAACCGGACGCCCGAAGAATCCCAACTGCTACCATGAGACCAATCAGTGTCGGCAAGATGGAAATCGCAGTCTGGAATCCATCTTTTGCCCCTTCCAAAAATTGTTCGTAGACATTTTGTTTCATTAAAATGCCCATTCCTACAATGAAAAAGACCAAAAACGGAAGGATTGCGTTCGACAGAAAGACCAGAAAATTCATGTGGCTTTGTTTCCTTTTTCCTTTAGTTTATTGTATGTGCAACTAAATGGTTTTAGAACTATTTTATTCTTCTGAACCTTCTGGGATCTGTTTTTTCGTTCCATCAGATGCAATCAATGGTTTTATTACCTTCTCAACGCGCTCCATAAAGAATTGGATGAGCGGTCCCTGAATCAGCGCATTTAACACGGTTCCAAATCCGAGTGTAGAACCAAATGTATCTACACCGCAAAGTAAGAATCCAACCGTTAAAAAGGTAAGGTCGATTCCAATTCTGACAAAACGATATTCCAGTTTTGTTTTATCTGTAAAAATAAGAATGAACAAATCATTCGGTGCAACACCAAGGTCGCATGCTTTTTCCATGGAAAATCCAATGGCAATCAGAATACAACTGACTACCACAAAGCAAAGTCGTACCGGAACCGGAAAGTTTCCTAACGACAATGGCATAATCACACGGTTCATCAAATTGATGCATACACCGGCGAACATTAGTGCCATCACTGTTCCGATATTAATCTGTTTCCACTCACGGAACACCGCAATGATTACAAGTGTAAAAAGAATCGACAAAAGCAGATTGGCATTGCCGACGTTCATATGCAACAGACGCGCAATTCCCGTTGTAAAAATAGTGAATGGATCTGCTCCAATCGACGTCTGGATAAAGATTGCAACTCCTGTCTGAATAATCAAAAGACCTGCAAGAAACACAATAATACGCTTTGTAAGCTGGAATAAATTTATATTTTTCATGAAATACCACCTCATCATGTGCCAACAATATTTTCTTAGACAGTCTAACACACTCTGTATTTCATTTCAATCATTTTCTGTCATTTTCCGTCATTTTCCGTCACACCATAAAATATGGCACACGGATGAGATACCTTTCATCAGGCATACTTAAAATTTTTTTCACTCATCCGAACAAAATTGACTTGCCTTTGTGCAATTTGCCAACAAGGAAACTGTAAGTTAACTTTTAATACCCGATTCTTACACGATAAAAGAGAGTACTAATTGTACTCTCTTTTATCGTATAAGAATTCTGTCTTGGTCGCGTATTTTGTGTAACCAGTAGAAACGCATTTTACCTCTTTCGGCTTTGCTGCCCCAACTGCCTCCTCTAATACGCGTCCAAACTCTGTTGTCTTTTTCTTCTTTGGCTGCTCTTCTCTTGGTCTGTTTCCAAAGTCTGTGAGTCTGCTTACGATGACAATTGATTGAACTTGTAGAATACTACCTTCTTGGTATGCTGCTGTTCTCCCCTCCTTGGGTGCATATTTCTTTTTGTTCTAATACTTATATCGGGCAAACATTCTGTTTTCTTAATGGTTTTTGTTAAATTGTCAGATATTTTATCTTGTAACGACAATAGAACACATAAAATATGCTACCGTCTTCTGTTTCGAATCAGGCAAAAAACAACCGCTGCGGCCGTACTGCAACAGGTTGCCGCAATCGCAGGCCCGACAATTGCAAGCGGAGCTGTACTTCCATATTGCCCCCGGTACGCAATAATATTGACCGGTATCAACTGCAAGGATGAAATATTTAGAATCAAAAAGGTACACATCTCCTTCGAGGCAATCTCTTTCGCTCTGTACTTTGTCGTGCCATAACGTTTACAGTTTTCCTCATTCCAGTCTGCCAGCGCCTCCATTGCCTTTAACCCTGCCGGAGTTGCCGCCCACCCTAACCCAAAGATATTGGCAATCATGTTGGCCGCAATATATTGGTTGGCAATGTGGTCTTTTGGCAGCGACGGAAACAATAACCGAAGAATCGGGCGAAGCCCTTTTTCTGCCTGTTTCATCAGACCTGCTTTTTGTGCAATACGCATGAATCCGACCCAGAACGACATCACACCAAGCATTGTCACACAAAGCATAACCGCCTCCTTCGCCGAGTCGATTGCTGCTTTCGACACTTCTGGCAATGTTCCATGAAATGCCGCATAAAAAATTCCAAGCAATATCATGCCTGCCCAAAGATAGTTCATTTCGCCTCTTTCTTACTTTCTCTTTCTTCTAGCTTATGAACCCACTTTTTCCATCATTCCTTAAAATAAATGCTTAATACTGCTGATTTGTTTTGCCATGTCCATAATTTTATCACAATTTGCCACTAGATAATCCTCTAAGTGGCAAATCTCTTCATCCGAGAATCCCTGGTTTCTTTGTATCTTACAAGCGGGAATACTTCCTTCCGCCAAATCCTTCCCACGCTCAAACGATACCGACACGTATCGTTTTCCTTCTTTTGCGAGAACTTTTGAATATGTCATCTTCACTTCCTGTTGCTGTTCCATGTAAACCTCCTTGTTATCCGCCACACTCCTGCGGTGTCATGTGCGTTTGAATGCCTGTTTTAAAAATCAGGCAATCACTTTCATTTTCCAAATCTGTATCATGTCGACATAAAATGTATCGGCTTTTTCCTCTGCAAGATTAAGGAATTCTCTATTAATGCGTTCCGAAACTTTGATAATCCGACGAGATTGTGTTCGCCAAATCAAATACAAACGTATCCCCCTCCTCAAAGAAAAAGGTTGTTCCCTCACCATCCACACGCATCGTTAAAAACCCTTCTGTTTTCCACATATCGCAGTAGCCGTTTTTCGCATTTTGTGGATTGCGGTAATTAAGATGCGGACTGTTTCCCTTTAGCAACGTAAAATCGGTGTTCACAATGAGATAGCCTCCCTGGAGGAAAATTTCATCTTTGGTGTCTATCCGTCCGCCCTTTTTGCGAAGGTACGCCTTCAAATCTATGTCTGCCGGCACGATGTAGATGTCCGGTTCGATTCTACATGTTCCGTTCCATTTTTGCCACGCATTCGATTTACAAGCGGAATTATGATACAATTCTGCGTCTGAATCCATGTCTTGTAGCACTTCTTGTTCTAAAATGATGCCTTGTGACACTTCTTCCTTTTGTGCTAAAACGATGTCCTGTGACAAATCTTCCTTTTGAACGGAACTCTGACCGGCTTTCGCAGCCACAACATCGTTTGCCCCCTCCCAGGTAAAAGGAAGCGTGATTTCCTCCAAAGTATCTTTTTGATACAGACGGACACGCTGCCGGTTCGTTCCTTCTTTTGTAATATGATAAAAGGTCGGAGACAGCCGCATCCCATTTTCTTTTCCGGGGCTTGTTCCAACCGAGGTAAGCGAAAATTCAACGCGGTAACCAAGTCCGACCGGCCCGGCATTCTTTCGGTAAGGATGGCTGCCTTTTAAAATCGGGCAAAGATAAAGCGAATTCGTCTCCCGTCTCTTCTTTCCATTCCAATCGTTGGTTCCGGCAAAGTAGGTTATTCCGCTCCGCTCTGTTGTTCCACTTTTCCAGAACACGCTTTGCCAGCGCGGATAATCTACCACGTTGGTAATCTGAAAATCAAACAGCCTTCCCACCACCGTCGCATCCAATCTGACTGCCGCCGTATCATAGTCTGAATTCTGATTCGCATTCCATTGCATGCTTGCAGGCTCTTTTGCATTGTACGCAAGTGCGCGGTACCAGATTTGGTAATCCCCCTCCGGGACGTTTTCCGGCAGTGTAAATACCGTCTCTCCTTCTTTTACCGGAATCCAGGTCTCCTTTTCGAAATACTGCGTCCCCTGAATTACCGCAAACGGAAAATAAACCTGATATTCCTTTACAAATTCACTGTAATCTTGCGTTCCATATCCTTTTACATCCAGATGTGTTCCCTGGGCCGACAGCGTAACCGAAAACGTCCTGCCTAAAATCAGACTTGGATATACAGTCGGATTTACCTGCTGGTTCCATGCGCGCTCGTCCGATATGCTCCCGGCGCAAACCACCGGTGTATGTACCTTTATTCCGTTTGTTTTCTCGATTTTGTATTCTTTTTCCGCTCTTGAAGCTATCAAGTGGTATTTTGTCATAATATCAGTGTCATAAAAACCGTTCGTCACTCCCTTTGGAATCACCATTTTTTCTCTTGTAAACGTGACTGGCCGCTGTTCCATCAGATACGTCGGAGCACTTGTCTCCTTTTTAGACCATCCTTCTTTTAGATAACAGTCTCCGTCAATCGAGAATCCATCGTTGTTCACCTCGATTTCTCCGACGGAGCGTTCCACCTTTTCCTGCATTTTTCCATAAGAAAGGTAAGGACGGTTACTTCCACCGTCTAGCGTTCCACCGGAAAGCTCAATCGTTGTCTGCGGAAGTTTTAAGTATTCTTCCTGGTTCATCACGCAAGTCAGCTCCGGAATCCTGTCATTCTTTAACAGAACCGGTTCGTCCGCCTGAAATGCCTCATTTTTTACTAGACAGGTATCGAGATAATACAGCCGGACTTCACTCAGCTTCCAATAAGAGAACTCACGCCTGACCTCGTAAAATTCTGTGATGGTCACGTTCTCCTCATGATGTTCCTCATCCTCCCACACCAGCTTGTATGTCGTTTTTGCCGTAACAGGCAGCTCATAATATCCGGTATAATGCAAAAAATCTGCCTGGTAAAAATACTGCTCTACCTTCCCTGACAGCGTAACCGGTTTTCCTGATGGAATTGCAGTTTCCACCTCGTACTCATTTGATGACAAATGTAGTTCATTTACCGTACGAAGATCCTCCTCCTGTATGAGTGAGCCATTACTCACTTCCTCGACCTCTACCACCTCTTTCGGATCTCTGTCCAAAAAAGACGGGTTCCCCGGAAAATAGACTGCTTTATCATAATGCGACGCCAGTGCCTCCGGCGCCGCCCAGGTTTCCGCTCCCATGATGCCTTCCTTTGTGTCGTAAACATTTTTGGTAAACGTTCCATCATAAGACATGCTTCCCCTGCATTTTCCGCTGTCTTTTACCGTCATGATGGCATCTAGATATAACATCCCTCCATTGCGGTAAAGTTCCTCTGCCCACGCCGGATTCTGTTCCGCAATCCGGCTGTAAATCTCCTCCTTTCCAATTCGAAAATAACTGAATACGTAACCCTTTTTTGCAGGGTCATCTTTGCTGTCCTGGTATTGCTCCAGTTTTACACGGACACAATCCGTTTTTCCTATCTTTTTATTCTCCCGCTTTAGCGTCCAGCCAAGTGTCACATAACTGACATCGCCGGTCGCCTTCTTGTCATGCGTTGTCATCCATAACGTTCCTTCTTCGTCAAATTCTAAGCGCTCTTTGTAGCAGTCGCTTTCTTTTGCAAAGACAGCAGTCTCACTTTTTAACGCAGCAAGAATAAAACCTGCCAAAATGAGAACACTTATGACAAGCCGCACTTTTCTTTTTCTTTTTCTTTTTCTTTTCTTAATGGGAATCATTCCTCTCGATTACATATTAAGAGAAACCTTTACATATGATGTGTTAATTAGATATAATAGAATTAGGATTTATTCTAACATAGGAAATGAGGTATTTCAAGTTTGATGTTTCGATCCAATCATTTTATTTTTCGAAAAAAAAGACAGGTTTCTGCCGCCGTCTGCGTGATGCTGGCAGGCTCTTTAGCTGTTGGTTGTGCTTATACGGATCACAAAAAATCGGTCTCCCTTGGTTCCGGTGACGGTGACCCTGCTGTTACTGCGGCCTTTGATAACTTTTTGAACGAATTGTTCCAGTCCGAGGTGACTTCAAACAGCATCAACCTTCATTACACGTTATCGGACCCTAAAGCTTTTGGGATTGAGGACTATGATGTCACACTCGGTGACCTTTCTTCAGATTCGCTCGCCGAGAATTACGCGACGATTGAGAACACACTTGCCCAGTTAAAAACCTATGACTATACTTCACTTTCCGGCAACCAGCAATTGACCTATGATATCTTATCCGACTATTTGCAGAAGGAACTTTCCGTGTCCAATCTCGATTATTACGATGAGATTTTAAAACCTTCGACCGGCACGCAGGCACAGCTGCCGATTCTCTATGAAGAATACGAGTTTCATACCGTTTCGGATATCGAGGACTATCTAGATTTGATTGCACAGACGGATTCCTATTTTGATAAAATCATCGCCTATGAAAAAGAAAAAGCGGATGCCGGACTTTTCATGTCTGACTACGCTTGTAGTACAATTATTTCACAATGCGACGCTTTTACGGAAAATGTGGATAACAATTACCTGATTGTCACATTTGATAATAAAATCGATGCTTTTGAAGGCCTCACGGAATCGGAACGTGATACCTACAAGGCAGAGAATGAACAGAATGTAAAAGAACATGTCATTCCGGCCTACGAGAATCTTTCCGCGGCTTTGGAGGAACTGAAAGGCTCCGGCACCAATGACAACGGACTTTGCTATTTTGCAGATGGAAAAGATTACTACGAATACTTAGTCTACACGGCTACGGGTTCCTCCCTTTCCATCCCGGATATGGAAAATGCCATTTCCAAACAGCGTTCCGCAGATTTATCTGCCGCAAACACCATGATGAGTGATGACCCGGAACTTTGGGAGCGCTGCAACGAAGTGACGTTGACTATCACGGAACCGGACTCCATTTTAAAAGAATTACAGGAACAGATGCTTGCAGATTTTCCGGCTACACCAGATACCAACTTTTCCATTCATTATGTAGATGAATGTATGGAAGATTATCTGGCACCTGCTTTTTATATTACCTCACCGATTGATGATTACACGAACAATTCCATCTACATCAATCCGGCATCGGAATATGCAGATATGAAACTATTCACCACACTTGCACACGAAGGGTATCCTGGCCACCTCTACCAGACGGTTATGACGCATACCTCCGGAATTGAACCTATCCGCTCCATGCTCAACTACCCTGGTTATGTCGAGGGATGGGCAACCTACGTCGAGATGAAATCTTACCATTATGCCGGTCTTGATGAAAACGTTGCTACGCTGCTGGAGCGAAACCAGAGCGCTCTGCTTAGCCTGTATGCCACAACGGACCTTGGAATCCATTATGATGGATGGACGCTTGACGATGCCACTTCTTTTTGGAATCAGTATGGCATCACCAGTGCCTCAACCATCCAGGAAATTTATGAGCTGATTGTCGAGGAACCTGCCCATTATCTGGAATATTACGTTGGTTATTTGAATTTCCTTCAGTTAAAGGATAACATGCAAAAAACATATTTTACCAACTTCGATGAAAAAGCATTTCACCAGGCACTTTTAGAGATTGGTCCCGCACCATTTGATATTATTGAAAAATACCTGCCTGCTTATTATGAAAACGCATTAAAATAATTTCTTGCATAAAAAACCGCCCGTCATTGGAAGGTCTTTGTGACGCTTCCAAAAACGGACGGCTTTTCTTTTATTTACCTGATGTAGCCTTTAATCTCGCCATTGCTCTCGCAAGTGACGCTCTGGAATGATAATATTCCTGAATGCTTTGTTTCTGGCGAAGCTGCTCTTCGGCTCTCTCTTTCGCCTCAAGTGCTCTCGCAACATCAATCTCTTCCGGTCTTTCTGCGGTCTCTACCAAAAGTGTGACACGGTTGTTGATGATTTCAACGAATCCCATGCCGACAACTGCATATTCCCAGTTATCGCTTCCTTCCGGCTGAAAACGCATCTCACCTTCATCGATTGCAATAATCATATCTTCATGATGAGCTAAAATCTCTTTTTGTCCATCATATTCCGGGACAATCAAAGAACGACATCTTCCGGAATAAAACACACGGTTTGCAGATATGATTTTTAAATAAAATGTATTGGTTGCCATATGCTTTTCACCTTTCCGGTTTCTCTACCATTTACATGCTACTTTTTACTACTGCATACTACTGCATGTTTTTTGCTTTTTCAATGACGTCTTCAATAGTTCCTACGTTGAAGAATGCATTTTCTGGATATTCATCCATCTCACCATCGATGATTGCTTTGAATCCACGGATGGTTTCTTTTAATGGCACATACACACCCTGAATACCAGTAAAGTTCTCCGCTACATGGAATGGCTGTGATAAGAACTTCTGAATCTTTCTGGCACGGAATACCAACAATTTATCTTCGTCTGCTAATTCTTCCATACCAAGGATTGCGATGATATCCTGTAATTCTTTATATTTCTGTAAAATCTCCTGTACCTTACGTGCAACCTGGTAATGTTCTTCTCCGACAATATCAGGCTCAAGGATACGGGAGCTTGACTCTAATGGGTCAACGGCCGGGTAAATACCTTGCTCTACAATCTTTCTGGACAATACGGTTGTTGCATCCAGATGTGCGAATGTTGTAGCAGGAGCCGGGTCAGTCAAGTCATCGGCTGGCACATAAACCGCCTGTACGGATGTAACGGAACCGTTCTTTGTGGAAGCGATACGTTCCTGTAATTCACCCATCTCAGTTGCAAGTGTTGGCTGATAACCTACGGCTGATGGCATACGTCCTAACAGAGCAGATACCTCGGAACCTGCCTGTGTGAAACGGAAGATATTATCGATGAATAAAAGCACGTTCTGATGCTTCTCATCACGGAAATATTCTGCCATGGTAAGTCCTGTCTCAGCGACACGCATACGAGCTCCAGGTGGCTCGTTCATCTGACCAAACACTAGCGCTGTTTTCTCTAATACACCGGATTCTTTCATTTCTGTCCAAAGGTCATTACCCTCTCTGGAACGCTCTCCAACTCCGGTAAAAATGGAGTATCCGCCATGCTCTGTGGCTATGTTGCTGATTAACTCCTGAATTAATACGGTTTTACCTACTCCGGCACCACCGAACAAACCGATTTTACCACCTTTTGCATAAGGAGCAAGAAGGTCGATAACTTTGATACCGGTCTCAAGGATTTCCTCTGCCGGGTTCTGTTCTTCAAATGTAGGTGGTTCTCTGTGGATTTCCCACTTTTCGGCACCATCAAGCTGGTCACCACCATCAATTGCTTCACCTAATACGTTGAACAGACGGCCTAAGGTCTGCTCACCGACTGGTGTCTTGATACCGCTTCCGGTTGCTGTTACTTCCATGTCACGACAAAGTCCCTCGCTGGAAGCAAGCATGATACAACGGACGGTATTATTTCCAATATGCTGTGCGACTTCCATCACACACTTTTTATCACCATTTAAAACTTCAAGTGCGTCCCTGATTGCCGGTAATTCTTCATCTTCGAATTCTACATCGACAACAGGTCCCATCACCTGGACAATTTTTCCTGTTTTCATTGAAATCACCATGTCTTTCTGTAACAGTGCGAAAAATATTTTTCACACGAAAGCTTTCTTATTTTTTGCGTTTTCGTTTCTGCGATTTAGCGCCGGCGATTACCTCTGTGATTTCCTGTGTAATTGCCGCCTGTCTGGCACGATTATACAGAATATCCAGTTCATGAAGCATATCTTTTGCACTCTTTGATGCAGCTTCCATCGCCATCATTCTGGCATTCTGCTCGCAGGAAAATGATTCTACCAATGCACCATAGACAAATCCGACTACATAATCTGGTACGATTCGATCCATAACCGCTTCCGGTGATGGTTTGAGTGCCAGTTCCTCTCGTGGAATATCCACAGGAATCTGAACATCAAAATCTGCTTTCCTCAGTGGAAGAAGCTGTAAAATCTGGGTTTCTTCCTGAATGGCATTGATCATACTGGTATAAATTATGTAAACCTCGTCTAATTCTTCGTTCCGGTAAAGCTCCAAAATCTCTTCTGCGATATTTCTTGCTCTGTTTAGCGTCGGGTTCTGAACGGTGTAATGAAACTGTTTTTGAATCTCAATTCCACGCTGTTCAAAATAGTGACGTCCTAACTCACCAAGCACGAAAAGCTCGTGATTTGGATGTGAGCTTAAATGCTCTTCTGCAAGCTTTAGAACGTTGTGGTTATAGGACCCTGCAAGACCTTTGTCCGCAGTGATAACGATATAACCTACTTTTCGTTCCTCCACAGGCTTATCTTCCGTTGATTTGAAATAGATATCTTCCACTTCCGGAATGTGTCGTAAAATACGGCTCATCTCAGACTGCAGCGTGAAGAAATATGGCTCTGTGTCTGCAAGCATTTTTTTCGACTTTTTCAATTTGGAAGAAGAAATCATGTACATGGCATTCGTAATCTTTAATGTATCATTGATACTTTTAATTCGATCCTGAATTTCCTTCGTATTTGCCATAATATTTAACCTTCAAACTCTTTTACTGCGTCCATGATTTTCGTTACCAACTCATCGTTGATTGCTTTTGTCTCTTCAATCTCTTTTCCAAGTTCTGGATGTTTCAAATCCATGAAGGAAAGAAGTTCACCCTGACGGTTCTTTACTTCCTTGGTTGGAATCTTATCAAAGACACCATTGTTTGCCATACAAAGTGTCATAACCTGCTCATGCAGGGAAAGTGGATGACAAAGTGGCTGTTTCAAAAGTTCCATCAAAGCTTTTCCGTGCTGTAACTGTGCTTTGGTTGCATCATCCAAATCAGATGCGAACTGTGTAAACACTTCCATCTCACGGTACTGGGCAAGGTCGATACGGATACTTCCGGATGCTTTCTTCATTGCCTTTGTCTGAGCAGCACCACCGACACGGGATACGGAAAGTCCGACGTTTACGGCAGGTCTCATACCGGAGTTGAATAAGTTACTCTCTAAGAAAATCTGTCCATCTGTAATAGAAATTACGTTTGTAGGGATGTATGCAGATACATCACCCGCCTGTGTCTCGATGATAGGAAGTGCTGTAATAGAACCTCCGCCAAGTTCATCGCTTAAACGGCTGGAACGCTCTAACAGTCTGGAATGTAAGTAGAATACATCACCAGGATAAGCCTCACGTCCAGGAGAACGCTCTAACAATAAGGACAGTGCACGGTATGCAACCGCATGTTTTGACAAATCATCATAGACAATCAGGACATCTTTTCCCTGATGCATGAAATGCTCTGCTAATGCTGTTCCTGCATATGGTGCAATATACTGCAAGGATGCCGGATCACTTGCTGTGGATGATAATACGATGGAATAATCCATTGCATCATGTTTTGTTAACGTGGAAACAATCTTGGCTACGGTAGAAGCTTTCTGACCGATTGCCACATAAATACAGATGACATCTTTTCCCTTCTGGTTGATGATGGTATCTGTTGCGATTGATGTCTTACCGGTCTGACGGTCACCGATGATTAACTCACGCTGTCCGCGACCGATTGGGAACATGGAATCGATGGAAAGGATTCCTGTCTCCATTGGAGTATCTACGGATTTACGCTCTACAATACCCGGTGCCTCTTCCTCGATTGGACGGTAATCTTCTTCTTTAATCTCACCTTTTCCATCGATTGGCTCACCTAACGCATTGATGATTCTTCCGATGAATCCCTCACCTACCGGGATTCCTGCTTTTTTCTTGGTTCTAACAACCTTTGTTCCTTCTTTGATTCCGGTATCTCTACCAAACAAGATTACACCAATCTCATTCTGGCGGATATCCTGAACCATTCCTTTTACTCCATTATCAAAGATGACGATCTCACCATACATTGCATGGTCAATTCCGTAAATGGTTGCAATTCCGTCGCCGACCCAGATTACGGTACCGGTCTCACGGCTTGCATCATCCCAATTGATATTTTCAATTTCACTTTGGATAATGGAGATGATATCTGTTGCACTAATTGCGCCCACAGGGGTCACCTCCCAGTTAATTTTCTTTCTAGCTGACGAAGACGTCCTTCATAACTTCTATCATACTCTTGGTGAAGCACTTTTACGACATAACCACCTAATAAGGATTCGTCGACTTTTTTTGTCAGCTCTATTTTTTCTTCCGGATATTTGCTTTGTAACAGTTGCTCTGCTTCCTCGACTTCCTCTTTTACAGGCTCTCCTGCACTGATGAATTCCGCACGAAGAATGTGGTTTTCTTTATCCCAGTACTGATAAAATGCTTTGTAAATATCCCGCATCTCATCACAATATCCAATTCTGCACATCATCTTCACAAAGTTCGTGATGACTTCCGGCAGTCCTTCTAATGCAAAGACACGCTCGATAATCTCATATTTCTTCGCATTTGGAATTGTCGGGTTTTCCAGAGTTTTCTGCAACTCGGGAGTCAAAAAGAAAAGCTGTTCCGCTTTCTCGACATCCTCCCTTTTCGCAGACAGCCGGTATAAAACTTTTGCGTTATTTACTGCTGCCTGTGTCATGAGCATCACCTGTCTTTACAATTTTTCTTGCTGCAATCAGAGCGAGTTTTGCAATCTCAGCCTGTGCTGCCTGTGTTGCTTTCTCCTGCTCATTTGCAATGTCGACTTTTGCTTTTTCAAGCATATGTTCTGCTTCGCCTCTTGTTCTCTCAAGAGTCTTGGCATGTTCTTCTTCTGCACGCGCTCTTGCATCCAGAATAATCTGATCTGCTTCTGTCTTGGCATTTTCCAGTTTCTCATGGTACTCTGCTTTTAACTTTGAAGCCTCGTCCTGATCTTTTTTTGCATTGTCAAACTGCTGTTTGACCATATTCTCTCTTGCCTCAATCACTTTCATTACTGGCTGATATAAGAACTTTTTAAAGACCAAATATAAGACGAGCAGATTGACTACTGTCCACAAGATGTTCCATGGATCTACACTTAGCATCGCTACGCCTTCCTTTCTGTCTGAAAATTATTTGAGGAAAAGAATGATTAATAATGCGATAACGAAACCATAAATAGCGGTTGCTTCTGCAAGGGCACATCCTAAAAGAAGTGCTTTACTGATTTTACCTTCTGCTTCTGGCTGTCTTGCGATTGCATCTACTGCACTGCTTGTTGCTTTACCGATTCCAAGACCAGCTCCGATACCTGTTAATACTGCTACACCTGCTCCGATTGCTACTAATAATGTTGATGACATAATTTTTCTCTCCTTTTTAAAAACAATTATTATTCGGTTGCTTCTTTAATGAACAACCCGGTCAGGAATACAAACACATATGCCTGTATCAGACCATCAAAAATATCAAAATAGCAGCTAAATACTGCCGGTACGACTGCCGGTACAACCATTTTCAACAGTTCCATGATAACGAAAGAACCAAGGACGTTTCCGAACAATCGCATACACAATGATAACGGCTTAATAAAAATCTCTAAGATATTGATAGGAAGTATGATTGGCATTGGTTCCGCAAAGCTTTTCACCCAGCCTTTCGCACCTTTTGCCCGAATTCCGGATACTTCAATTAACACAATACTCATGAACGCCAAAGCCGCTGTTACGTTCATATCTTTTGTTGGTGGCTTAAATCCTAATAATCCAATCAGATTCGCAATTCCTATGTAGATTGCCACTGCAGAGAGGTACGGAATGTATGCTTTTCCTTTCTCTCCCACGGTCTCACTGAAGAAATCGTTCAATCCCTTTACTGCGGTCTCTACCACAATCTGCCTGCGTCCGGGGTGTTCTACACTCAAATTCCGGCTCAGTAGAATACACAGTAAAAAAACAACTGCCATAATGATCCACGTTACCACAACGGATTCATAAATCGGTATCCCACCAAAGATGGGTATGGTAAACACGGTCTCGCAGTTCAGCTCCTCCAAAAGACCCTCTACAAGAGCATCCATCTGCATAACCTCCTTTCTCTAAGTTGGAGCTTATTTTCTTTGTTGCATTAAGATTTTATCACTCCCTTTTTTTATGTCAATCTTTCTTCCTATTATAGTTTTTTATGCACTTTTTCATGTTTTTCCGTAAGCTTTTTATACATTTTGTTGTAAAATCTTTTTCATTTTTAGTAATTTTCACAATTGATTTTTTCACAATTTTGTTATCTTTTCTTTTTCATCCAATTTTTTTGTTCAAAAAATGCAGGAAAAAATTGCTATTTTTCCATGTTTTTAACAAGGAAACTTTGATTATCAAACATTTTAGAATGTATTTCTACCTATTTTAGAATTATTTTCTATTTGGTTTATAAATATTTTATAATTAGATGTCTTTTATAGAAAAAAGAGACCCTTTCGGGCCTCTTTGCGTCTCTTCTTACCTTATTTATATATAAATTATAAATTATTTTTTCTATTTCTCACTCTCTAACAGTGCCTGATAAATATCGCGCTTGCTGACACCTCTGTCTTTTGCGACAAGTTTCATGGCCTCTTTGTGGTTGACACCTTGATTTTCATAAATTGCCATGTGCTCCTCAATCGTCATGCTCTCCCAGGATTTCTTCTGTTCCTCTTCGATTTCCTGCATGCTTTTGCCTTCGATGACAAGGACATATTCTCCACGCGGCTCGTTCTCCTGATAGAAACGTAATGCATCGTCAATTGTTGTCAGTTTCTTTTCCTCGTAGCGTTTGGTAAGCTCCCGGCAGATGGTGATGCGACGATTGCCGAGCGCCTGCTGCAGTTCTTTTAAAGTTGCAGCCAGATGATGTGGTGCCTCATAAATGATGATGGTTCTCGTCTCATCTTTTAGGCGTTCTAAGATAAAGGCACGCCCTTTTTTCTCTTTTGGAAGGAATGCTTCAAAGGAAAACCGTCTTGTCTTCTGACCGGACATGGTAAGTGCCGTAATGCAGGCACACGCGCCGGGCAGGGATGTCACTTCGATTCCTTCCTCGTAGCAGATTCGCACCAAATCCTCTCCGGGGTCTGAGATTCCAGGGGTTCCTGCATCCGTAATGAGCGCAATATCTTTTCCTTCACGAAGCTTATCCACAAGCTGGTAAGCCTTTTCAATCTTGTTGTATTCATGATAACTGGTCATCGGGGTCTTGATTTCAAAATGATTGAGCAGCTTAATTGAGTTTCTGGTATCCTCTGCTGCAATCAAATCCACCTCTTGCAGAGTCCGGACCACACGATAGGTAATATCCTCTAAATTTCCAATTGGAGTGGCACACAAATATAATTTGCCTTGTTTCTTATTTTCCATTCACTTCTACCTCTCGCTTTCTTCTTCGTATCCGTAAATCTCATAGACCTCTTTTGTATACACACCGGGTTTCTCATAGACAATCAGCGGTTTTTCCACCGTAATTCTGGATTTTGCTCCTTTTATCCCCTCTAATAGCACCATGTTTGGCTCTTTATCCACAAAAGGATGTACCAGACGCATTCGTTTTGGTTCTATCTGGTATTCCACCATCTTGCTGATAATCTCGGCAAGGCGGAAGGGACGATGCACCATGAAAAAATGACCGCCCTGTTTTAACAGTTTTGCGCTTTCTCTTAAAATATCATCCAGGTCGCACAATACTTCATGGCGGGCAATCGCTTTTGCAAGATTGTCTGCCTGTTTTCCATGGTCTCCAATCATATAGGGCGGATTGGTTGTGATAACATCAAAAGAAGATGCTCCAAAACGATTGGACGCATCTTTGATATCACCAAGTACAATCTCAATTTTTTCTTCTAATTGGTTCATTCTCACGCTGCGCGCTGCCATATCTGCACTTTCTTTTTGAATCTCAAGTGCTGTAAAATGCGCTGCATCAGTCTTTGCCTCCATGAGAATCGGAATCACGCCGGTTCCGGTGCCAATATCAAGAACGCGGTCCCCCCTTTTCGCTTTTGCAAAGGAAGAAAGAAGAACCGCGTCAATTCCAAAACAGAACCGGGATGGGTCCTGTATGATGTGGTACCCATTCCGGTAAAGATCATCAACTCTCTCTTGTTCTTGAACGAGATTATTTGGTATCATCGATTTTGGATTTTCCTCCTCTATCCTCTAACGCTTCTAATTCTTTTAATTCCTTTGCGCTGAGTTTCACGTTGTCTTTGCGTCTCTTTGGTTTGAAACGTAACTGTTCTACGTGATAATCGCGGATTTCTTTTTCATCATCAACGGTAACGATTACTTTCACCATCTGGCGGAGCACACTGACAGAAGATACTTCACCTTTTAATCCATCATCCGTTGTAACATAATCGCCAACATTTGGAAGGCGGCTGTTTAAGTATTCGTAAGTCTCTTCCTCATTTTTCAGACAACACATCAGACGTCCACAAACACCGGAAATCTTGGTTGGGTTTAAAGAAAGATTCTGTTCTTTTGCCATCTTAATGGAAACCGGAACGAACTCGGATAAATATGTGTGACAGCACAATGCACGTCCACAGATTCCGATTCCACCCATAATCTTCGTCTCATCTCTGACACCAATCTGGCGAAGCTCAATTCTGGTACGGAATACTGCTGCAAGGTCTTTTACCAGCTCACGGAAATCGATTCGTCCGTCTGCGGTAAAATAGAACAACAGTTTGTTGTTGTCAAAGGTATATTCTGCCTCGACAAGCTTCATCTCTAATTTATGTTTTGCAATCTTTTCCAGACAAATTTTAAAGGCTTCCTTCTCTTTTTCATGATTCTTCTCTTCCACCTTTAAATCGTCTGCGGTTGCAATACGGATAACCGGTTTCAATGGCTGTACGACTGTCTCATCCGGTACATCCTTCGGTGCAATCATAACGGTTCCAAGTTCCACGCCTCTCGCCGTCTCTACAATGACTTTTGTCGTTACTTTTAAATCTAATTTTGCTGGATCAAAATAATAAATCTTGCCTGCGGTTCGAAAACGAACTCCTACTACCTTCATTCTAATTCTCCTTTATCGTCAGGAGCAGTAACTCAATAACCAAATCGAAATTTACATTTGCATTCAAACGAACCTGTGCTTTCTGCAAGGCCTCTATGATGGTCTCAATTCCATTGTACGAGCTCTTCGCTGCCTGTTTTTTTATGTCATAAACTTCATCTTTGAATATAAGCTTATTTACATCATTTGTGGCTTTGTAATACAAGATGTCGCGGTACCATACCATCATCAGGTCAAAGTAATCCTTGACCTGGAGTTTGTATTCACTAATCTGTTTGACCGCCTCAGTCATCTCATATAAATCAATATCATCTAGCCGCTTCAACAACTGCAAAGCGGAATTTTTTAACTCATTAAAGCTGTCAGAAGATGCAAGCTGGATTGCTTTCCCAACATTTCCCTGCGCAAACGCTACACACACATCTGCCTGATAATCCGGAACCTGATACTCTTTCATCAGAAAAGCTCTGATTTCCTCATCCGGAACCGCTTTTAAATTCAGACGGACACAGCGGGATAAGATGGTTGGCAGAAACATATCTGCATTGGTCGTCAGAAGTAAAATTACCGCATAGGAAGCCGGCTCCTCAATCGTTTTCAGCAGCGCATTCTGCGCCTGAACGTTCATTTTCTCTGCCTCATCGACAATGTATATCTTACGTTTGCTGCTGTATGGCTTCACCACAATATCGTTGTTAATCTGTGTACGAACATCATCCACGGAAATCGTATTTGGCTTCTCGTGCGTCACATAAATGATATCCGGCTGATTTTTGCGCATTGCCTGCTTGCAGGAATGACACTCCATACAAGGCTCTGTTCCACCCTTTTCACACTGCAAGGTCTGCGCAAACGCTTCCGCAATCATCATTTTACCAGACTTTTCCGGTCCGTTCAAAATATATGCGTGCGATACCTTATCCATGGAAATGGCATTCTGTAAATGTGAAATAATCTGTTCATGTCCAATTATCTTTGAAAATTCTGCCATAGCTGTCACCATGCCTTTCCTGACCGTTTTTCGGTCCAAACTGCCTTATGTCAAAATATCAAGCAACAATCCCCGTATCTCGCCAATCCGGTTTAAGATAGAGATATGGTCTTTCTCATCACTCATCAACTCTCTTGCAAGCTCATCGAGGTTCTCGTCTACCAGTTTTACCAGACCGTATACACGATGGCGTCCTTTCCGGTCGAGGAAATTCTCTCTGGAAAATTTATGGGAACGAAAGACAACCTCGTTCATAAATTCCCGGATTTTCTCACGATATTTTTTCATATCGCGGATATCCATGTGCTGTGCAATTGCATTCCCCTGTGCCGTAATGTCTTTTAAAAGGCCTTCTATCTGTGCCTGAAGGTCGGCATCATCGATTGCACTCGCCAATGTGTACTTGAAAGAGCCGTCTCCCAGTTCTGCTTTTACCGTATCCGGCACCTGCGTGATGGGTGTGGTCGAATTTACTTTGATATCCAAGGATTTCCTCCCTCCTGAATGAATCGCGCTATCGCTCTTTCTGTCTCTTCCAGATTGATGTTTGCAAACCGGGTCGTAATATTGGCCTCCCGTAATTTTTCTTCTGAAAAATCTGCATCATCCGCCAGAAATCTGCGGCATAACTCCGCGTATTTGGGTTCGGCCTGTTTCCGCTCCCGGTCTAGCGCACGCTGTAAGCGTAATCCATCCTCAACTTCTATATAGATTGGTATCACGGCTTCCTCACCGTAATATTCTCTGATTTTCACAAAAGATTCCAGCGTTCCAATGACTAAATAATCCTGGTGGCTTAACTCCACCTGACCGTCATCTACCGTAAAATAATTCCAGATTCCCTGAACCGTGTGGTAAGAACGAAGTTCAATGACTTTTCCGGCATCTTCTAACGCTTTCATCTTCTTCTCATCACAGAAAAAGTATTCCACACCATCCTGCTCTCCAGAACGAATCGGTCTTGTTGTATATGAAACGATGGTTTTCAAAGAAAGAGCAGGCTCCTTTATCAGACTCTGATAAATTGTGTCCTTTCCGGTAGAACTCTTTCCCATTATGCAATATATTTTTCCCATATCTTCTGCCTCTTAAGTATAATATAGTCTTTACAAATATACAATCTTAATCCTGTTTTGTTCGATATTCTTTGCGCCCTCAATCGCCAGATTCATCTGACTACATTTGTAAATCTGTTGTACAAATTCTTCGTCGATGATTTCACCCGGCACAATCATTGGAATTCCCGGCGGATATAAGTAGACGTATTCTGCGGACATCTCTCCAATTGCTTCCTCTAACGCAACCTCTCTTGTATAGAAAGTCTCCGCCTGATAAATCTGCATTTTCTTCTGCTTCGGGCGGTAACTCTTTGCCAGAAAGGAGCCACTGGATGATTCTCCACACAGTTTCGCATTTTCCGGTAAGTTATCCACACTGTCTAAGTGGTTATCTAGTTCTTTTAGTGCATAAGCAAGGCGATCCATGCCTTCTTTTGTATCCAGGATGCTTGTCATTCCAAGCACATATTCTGCGGACACCATCTCCATCTGAAGGTGGTAATGATGTAACAGCTCCTCATGAAGCATTTTCCCGGTAAATCCTCTTTTTCTGGAAAAAATCACAAGCTTGGAATCGTCCCAGTCAAAAATATGCTCCTTTTGCAATTCCTCCCTTGTCATCACATGAAGATTGTGAAGTCCTCTCACTTCCTCATAAAACGAATTCAATAACACCTTATAATCCGAAAACAGTGTCTCCTTTTCCTTGGAAAGCATGCGGATACAGCGATCCATTCCCGCCATGAAAAGGTAGGACGGCGAGCTTGTCTCATAGATTCCAAGATATTTTTCCACTTTTTCTGCATCAATCCGGTCTGAAAAAAGATGCAACAGCGCCGTCTGGGTAAAAGATGGCAGCGTCTTATGCAGACTCATAATCACAGCATCTGCACCTTCTTTTCCGGCTTCCTTTGGTACGCCAGCCGACAATCCAAAATGCGCTCCGTGTGCCTCATCCACAATCAGTGGTACTCCGTGTGCATGCGCCACTTTTGCAATGCCCGCAACATCCGATACGATTCCCTCGTAGGTTGGCGATGTAATGACAACCGCCGAGATATCCGGGTGTTGTTCAAATGACTTCTCCACCTGCTCCGGTGTAATCTGCCCCTGAATCCCATTTTCTAGAATATCCGGGTACACATATTCCACCCAAAGCTCATTCAAAAAGGTTGCATGGTAAACTGCCTTATGACAATTTCTTGCCATTAAAACCTTATCTCTTTTTCTTGTTGCGGCACAGACTGCTGTTAAAATTCCACAGGTACTTCCGTTAATCAGGTAATAACTTCTCTTCGCACCGTAAAGCTCTCTTGCACGCTCCTGCGCCTCTTTTAAAATACCGGTCGCATGATGTAAATTATCAAAACCGTCAATTTCTGTTATATCAATCCCGTAAGGGTTTTCGAACTCCAGTTCTCTTCTCTTATGACCTGGCATATGAAAAGGATACACATCTGTGTTGTGATATTCCTTTAACTTCTGATCTAAATACTGCATGATCTATCCTTTCTTTCGCCGACTATTTTCATTATAATATGAAAAGAATTGCAAAACAAGAAAAGAATATGATATAGTAGTGTTTACGATTTTGGAAAAAGAATGGAGACTATCATGGAACGTGCACTTGTAATCCTATGCGGCGGAAAAAGTACGCGCATGGGAACCGACAAAGCTCTTCTCCCGTTTGGAGACTCTTGCTTAATTGAATATCTTGTTTCAGAATTCTCCCCTTATTTTTCAAAGATTTATCTTTCGGTAAAAATTAAGGGTGATTATGCACATCTGAACTTAGACGTCACGGAAATTCCAGACCTTTACGCAAATGCCGGTCCACTGTCCGGTGTTTTCAGTGCTCTGTCTATGATTGACGAGGATAAAGCCTTTTTCATGTCTGTGGACACGCCGTTTTTAGAACCTGCCACAGGAATCCACCTTTTAGAGGAACTGGAAGATGCTGACATCTGCACCATCGCAGGCTCCATTTCACAATATGAAACACCGACCGGCGTCTTTTCCAAAAACTGTATTACGACGATTGGAAAATGTCTCCTGCTTCATCAGCTTACATTTAAGAACCTGCATGAAAAATGCAGGACAAAGTTCTTGCCGGGAAGTGATTTTGATGAAATTATCTCCATGCCACTTGCACTCCAGTATTTTAGCATGGATACCCGCGCTGAATATTATCATGCACTTCGCATTTTAAGTGGACTGGAAACCGCAAAGGAATCGGATTCCCTGATTGAATATTTTCATGACAAGCACGATTTGTTTGAGCACAGCGCACCGGTCATCTCGGTCTGTTCAAAACCGGGAAGCCTCGTTCTACCGTTCTTAAAACAGCTTGCAGACCTTTTAGAAAAAAATGGCTACCATGTCTGTGTGATTAGCCGGGAACAACCGGATTTCATCCTTCACAACATGACAGATTCCTGTTCCGTTGAGCAGATTGCTGCGTCCTTAACATCCTGCGACCTTATCTTGCTCGATGAACCCGAAAGCAGCTCGAAATATACTATGGAAGTCTTACGCAAAGGCTGGAATGAGGAACTTCTTCTTCCAGAAGACAAACTCCTTGCCATTGTCACTGACTTCTCTTACAAAAAAGAAACAGCGGTCCCTGTCTTTGACAGCAACCGCCCGCGTAACCTGATTCAGTTTCTTCGTGATTTTATGGAACAACATCGTTAATTTATCCCAGATAACGTCCCAGTTCCGGCATCCAGTCATCGAAAAAGATTTCATCACAGCACACCGCATGCCAAAGCGGTTTCATAAACGATTGAAACTTTTTCATGACTTCCTGCCAGGAAATCTTTTCCTTCTTATGATGTCTTACATATTTCTCCCATCTTTTTCGCATATAAGAATAATCCGCATAAGATGCAATTTCTTTCAGACGCTCTTCCTTTTTTACAACCGGCTTTACCTCGCATAATTTTGTTAAAATCTCAAGCACGTGACGACCGTTCATTGCCTGTTCGGAAAGGATACTGTAAATCGTATCAAATGTTTTCATGTCCGGTACAAGCTCCATTTTCTCCATCACTTCAAACAGATTTTCCGCCAAAACCGTCTCAAACGGGTACTGATAATACGTAACCGTCTTTTTCTGATTTAACGTCATTTGTAGTTTCTTTTTTTCCGGAATCAGATTCTCATAAGCGACCGGTTCTATCTGTAAGTAGACGGGAACTTCCATTTCCTCCAGGGCTGCATTCAGATACACCTCAACGCGGTTTCCTTTTTGAACGGCATTTCCCTTCCAGGATATCATAGAATTCTGGTCTGCCCCAAAGACGATTGCAATCAACGCAAGTCCCAGTAACCGCGACAATTTCTGTCCCGGCACCAGTTTATTGGGTTCTAGTTTTTTGGAACTCTCCCTATATTTTAGTTTGAGAATCAAATCATTTTTCCTGCGATACTGCTCCAACCCAAGAATCTGGCTGTTCTCAATCCACAGATATTCTTTAAAACCTGACTCAAAGAGCAGACGGACAACCTCTTCTAACACATACCCTGCCAAAAGATTGGAAAACGGAATCTGCAGTTCCTCACTTTTTCTTTTTAAAAATGTACTATCGATGACACTCTGTTTCATCTTATAGCCACACTCCAATCATTGTCTGTACCTTCTTTAACACTTTCCGCTCCCTTGCATAGCGCATCAGTTTTTCCACGTCCTTGTCCGTGTCCTGAATGTAGGAAAGAAGTCCTTCCTTCCAGATTTCCCGATCCATTTTGTCCTCATATTTTAAACAGTCACACACAAGTCTCTCACGCTCGTAGATTTTCATTTTCTTATCTCCGAGCTTAATGGTTGTGACGCCAAGTTGAAGCACCTCTGGCTCTGTGTAAAAAGGTGTCACCTGTGGGTAATCCAGCTTAAAACGGGATTTCGACGTGTTCTTATCTACCGCAATTTTCCATCCATACGGCTTTTTTGACGTATAGCCATAGAAAAACAGGGCGCTCTCCAGGCAAAGAACTCCATCCGGAAACAGCATGGCTATCAGCTCTTCCTCAGAAAAATCGTCGAACGTCACCGCATAATAACCGTTTTTTACACGAATCAATTCTCCCTTTTCTACATAGGAAAGTATTTTCCGATAATCGACACCAAGCTCTTTTATCTGTTCCTTTTTGATAATTCCGCCTTTTTGGCGTATAAACGTTTTGATTTTGTCCAGCGTTACATCTGGCTTCTCCATTTCTCCATTCGTAGTATTCATTTTTTTCCGCTCCATACTATCATTTGTGGTATATTTTTACTATATCGTAATCACAATTCGTTGTCAATTTCAGATTGAACTACTGAAAACTTTTTCATTCTCACTTCATATTCTTTCATTTTATCTATATTTTTCTATTATGTCAGATATTTTACAAATTCCACTTGTGATGCTCCAAATTATGTCGTAAACTGAATTTAGACATTTTTTCTTGTCGTTTATGTCGCATCAAAGAAAGGACTTATACTATGGAAGAATATGCTTCTTTACGAAAAAATCCATCCCGCAAAACCTGTGAGGATGTCATTAAACGGATTCTTTTTGCTGAGATTGCAGAAAATGGAACGAATGCACACTTTAGAAGTGCCTCCGATTTTATGAGCTACTTCGAGTCTCTCTATCCTGCGTCCGAGGCGCTCACCAAACAGGTTCAGCGCGCTGTAAAAACCTTGGATATGCCGCGTGATGAAAAAGGTTATTTTATTGTCAATAAATCCAAGGAACAGTTTGCACAGGAAAAGGAGCTTTCTGCCACCTTGAAAAAGGCAGATGCCGGTGTGTTTTCCTTAACCGATTGTGTTCCGGTTCTTCTAAAAGCGGACGCCGCTCTTTGTCCTTATCTCACAGAACTGTTATCGCAATCCCCTCTGGCCGGTGATTTGATTGTGACCATTACGAACTGTAACAATGGATTACTCTTGTATACCAAAAGGGAAAAAGAGCTTTTGGCTGTGCTTGAGAATCTTGTGATGTAGGTTTTCTTTCGCTATTTTGTTGGCTGTCTTTCTGGTTTCGTATAATTATCTTTCTAAAAATGTGTTGTTAATTACTATAATTTACATTGTTTTCAGATAATTTTGCGTAATTTTCTTAGTGTCTTATATAATAAAAACGACAATATCTTTGATTTGATATTGTCGTTTTTGTTATATTTGTTATCTTAATTTGACTTTTCTTTTTGTTCTTGTCTTTTAGTTTCTCTTTGAACGGAAGCTCAAGTTACTTTTTTCTTTTATCTTCTCTTTGAACGGAAGCTTAAGTTACTTTTTTTCTTTTTTCTCTTTTGCTTTTTGCTATATTTACGAACTTCAATATTATGCCGCATGATATAAAAATTGTCTGCCGCACGTCTTGCTACAAAAAAGATTACAACAAGTGCTAACACACCTAACAAAATTAGAATTACGATGAGCGGATTGATATGAAGTGTTTTCTTTTCCGCATCTTCTACATTGTCAAAATCAAACGTTTTGACATCGGTATCCGTCACGACAATGTCCGCTTTTCCGACCTGGCGTCCCATATAAGTGTAACTTAGCTCTCCCACCACCTTATCGATGGTATTATCCTGATTCACCTCAACGGTGGTATCCTGAAACTCTGCCGTTTTTGGAAGTACAATCTGAGCATCCTGGTCAATCTGTGCATACGCCGGATAGTCATTCAGGGAACCAACATTCTGGTTCACCTCATTCTCATATCGGTTTTCATTATCTGCGATGTTCCACATCTGGAAATTATCAAAACAATAATCAAACAGCGTGGTACTGTCTAGCCAATGCGCCGGGGAAATCGTGTTCATCACGACGCATACCAGCGTCATTCCGTCTTTCTCTGCATAGGTAACAAGTGTGCTGTTTGCCACCTTTGTAAAACCGGTCTTACCACCCGTACAATATTCGTATTTAAACTGTGTATATTTCCAAGGATACAGCATCTCATTGTGATTCTGTAATGGTGTTGGATCGGAATGTTTATTTGTCGGTGGAATCGTATAACGGGCTGTTCCTGTAATAATCCGGAACGTCTCATTTTTATATGCCGCCTGCGAAATCAGCGCCATATCTCTTGCCGAGGTATAATGCTGCTCATCTGGCAGACCGTTTGGATTGTTAAAATGCGTGTTGGTACAGCCAAGCTCTTTTGCTTTTTCATTCATCATCTCAACAAAATGCTCTTCCGTACCGCCCACGTGCTCTGCAATCGCCCACGCACACTCATTCGCAGAGGCTAACATAATTCCATACAAACATTGTTCCACGGTCATCTCTTCGCCAACATCACGCGAAATATGGGACGTATCACCTTCATTCTTATATACGGCTTCCTTTGAGAATGTGACAATCTCATCCATGCTACAATTTTCAATAGCAAGCAAGGTTGTCATAATCTTCGTAATACTTGCCGGATATAGCTGCTGGTCTGCATTTTTTTCATATAAAACCGTTCCTGTGGATACCTCCATCACAATTGCCGATGGTGTGTCAATCGTCGGCCCCTCCGGCCAATACTTAGCAGCCTCAACCTTCTGTGGAAAGCTTGTCAAAAGACAAAACGCTGCCAACACTATTCCTGTTATTCTTTTCCAATGTATCTTTTTCAATCTTCTATCCTCAACTTCTATTTTCAGAGACTTTTCTGCCTGCACGGCTATCTATAAGTATAAACGCATGGTTTTTCTGTTGCAACAACTTTTCACCAAATTAAAGAAAAATGCTTTTTTTATCCACAATTTTATTGTAAAATAACCTCATGCAGTGGATAAGCTACCGTTTTTTCTTATCCCTTGTAAATAAATAGTAGGAGTTTTCCAATGCGATTACGAAATATTAAAGGTGCCGATGAGGCCATTGAAAATAGCGAATATTGTATCAAAAATCCAGAAAGTTTAAAAGGGAACTGGCAGTCTGTTTTTCCTTCCAGCCAGCCGCTTCACATCGAAGTCGGCATGGGAAAAGGTCGCTTTATCATGGATCTTGCAGCTGCTAACCCGGACATTAATTACATCGGAATCGAGCGTTATACCAGCGTACTTTACCGTGCCGTCCAGAAGATGGAGCTTACCCCTCTTCCAAATCTTCGTTTTCTTTGCATCGATGCCGCAACCTTACCGGATGTCTTTGCCCCTGAGGAAGTAGCCCGCATTTATCTGAACTTTTCTGATCCTTGGCCAAAGGACCGCCATGCCAAAAGACGACTTACCTCACGTGAATTCTTTGCACGTTATAATCAGATTCTTGCCAAAGATGGCCGCGTAGAATTCAAAACAGACAACCAGGATTTATTCACTTTCTCTTTAGAAGAAATCCCGGAAGCTGGCTGGAACTTAGTTGCATCCACCCGTGACCTCCATCACGACCCGGTCCTGAATGAGGGAAACATCATGACAGAATATGAAGAGAAATTCTCTTCCAAAGGAAATCCAATCTGCAAGTTGATTGCGAATCGATAAATTAGTAGAAAAAGCAAAAGGTGCTGAACGAAAAAATCGTTCAGCACCTTTTTTAAGTTAGAAGTTCCTTTTCTAAATCTTCTGCGTCAATCCATCCTTCTTTTTCAGCTCTTTCTTCTGCCTCCTGAAGTTTGGTAGATAACATATCAACATATGTTTCATCCATCATCTTATCTTTATCTCTCTTCATATTAATAATTTTCCTTAAAAATTATAAATGCACTTGCCACACTTTTTCTGATTCTATATCATTATAGCCTTTTTGTATTTTGCATAAATTTCTCCATAAGAAAATACCTACTATCACTTGATTTTATACGCTACTAATATATATATTTACATATCAATAATAGCCATCCTTCTATAAATTTTGACAAAAAGTAACGGAATAATTTACATATCAAATACCAAAGTAACGGAATAGATGACATTTCAACACTAAAAGTTACGGAATAAATGACATAAAACCCTGTTTTTAATAAAAAAATCGTACAAATTATGTTCCGTATTATCATTCATTCCGTTACTTTAAATAATAATAATAAAAAATTTAATAAAAAACAAATTCTTCAAAACATCATATAACGCTTCCTTCTATAAGAATCAATCTCCCTGCGAACAATTCGCCGCATCAATCGCAATGACAAGCATCATGCCCATGAGTTCATCCTCCGGATTTGCAATATCAATCACATAAGTATCCCCAAAATGCAGCAATTCCTTGGAAATATGAATAATGGAGCTGCACCCAGAATACACATCATAGTCCCAACCTAAGAAGTCTCCCTCAACGCGCCAGCCATTACAATCAATCTCATACCTCGGTTTAAAAAAGGAAAACTCCTTTTGTATCTTGCCAACGGTTCTTCCGCCTATCTCAATCTCAAAAGCAGGCAAGAATGTCAACAGTTTCTGTTTAATCATTCCAATTTCATTCTGGTTTGCATCATAAACATGAAGCTGGTGGCCCAATGCAATAAGCTCCGCTTTCACAAAATAACGTACATTTCCATTTTCATCGTAAATATCATAAGAATCTGTCCATGAAAAAACACGCTGCTTAATTAGTAATCTCATAAGATACCTTCCTCCTACATTTTTTAATGGATTCCACTATGATTTTGCATATAATTGGGGTTTCAATTGATTTTTGCCCGAACCTGGACTTACTTTACTATAAATAAGTATATAAGAAATGTTTTTGAAAAGAAAGAATGTTCTCGATTTTTATCCCAGAACAGAAAAAAACACCGCCCCCACGACCACTTTGTCGCAAAAACAGTGCTTTTATAATGCGCCACCAGGGGTTCGAACCCTGGACACCCTGATTAAGAGTCAGGTGCTCTGCCAGCTGAGCTAGTGGCGCGTATCTTGTGAACACAAACGTTATTATATAATATTTTTTTAAGAAATGCAACATATTTTTTATTATTTTTTATTTTATTTCATAAAAATTTGTGCTATCTTGGTAGTAGTGTGAGTATTTCACAATAAAATAGAAAGGGAGACCGCAAATGAACGTAAAAGAACGATTTTTAAAATATGTTTCTTATTGGACGACCTCTGACGAAGACAGCCAGACCGTACCATCCACCAAGAGACAGTTTGATCTTGCAAAAGAATTAGAACAGGAAATGATTGCTTTAGGATTGGAAAAAGTAAAACTTACCGACCAGTGTTATTTATATGGTCTTTTACCTGCAACAGACGGCATGGAAAAGGCAAAAGCAGTCGGATTTATCGCACACATGGATACCGCACCTGACTTCTGCGGGGAACATGTAAAACCTCAGATTATCGAACAGTACGACGGTGGTGATGTTCTTTTAAAAGGGGCAAATACGATGTTAAAAGTATCCGATTTTCCTACCCTTACTTCCTTAAAAGGACGCACCTTAATCACAACAGACGGAACCACCTTACTTGGCGCCGATGATAAGGCCGGTATTGCTGTTATTTTGTCTGCCGTAGAAGAAATCAAAGAACAGAATCTTCCTCATGGAGATATCTGGGTTGGTTTTACACCGGACGAAGAGATTGGTGCTGGCGCAGACCACTTTGATTTAGATTATTTTAAAGCTGATTTTGCTTACACCGTAGATGGCGATTACGAAGGCGAAGTTGCTTATGAAAACTTCAACGCTGCAAGCGCTGTCTTTTCCTTAAAAGGTGTCAATGTACATCCAGGCGAGGCAAAAGATATCATGTTAAACGCTGCACTTGTCGGCTGTGAAATCGCTGCTTCCCTTCCGGAAAAAGAGACACCAGCCCATACAGAAGGTCATGAAGGATTCTATCATTTGACGGATATGTCCGGTGATGTTGCATCTGCAACACTCTCTTACATTGTACGTGACCATGACAAAACTTCTTTTGAAGCAAGACTTGAGACATTGCGTTCCTTGGAAAAAGCAATGAACGAGAAATACGGAGCTGGTACTGTAACGCTTACCATTACAGAATCCTATCTGAATATGTTAGAGATTATCGAACAGCATCCAGAAGTCGTTAAACTTGCAAAAGATGCCATTCAAAGCGTTGGTTTAGATCCACTCTCCCGCCCGGTACGTGGTGGTACCGATGGTGCACGTTTAAGCTTTATGGGACTTCCTTGTCCAAACCTCGGTGCAGGCGGATATGGCTTCCATGGTCCTTACGAGCATATTACAGTAGAAGGCATGGAGACATCCATCCAGATTCTGAAATACATTGCTGCACATCCTATCAACTAATTTTGTAGTTGTTTTATTACTTGCAATGTATTTCTTAAACTACAAAAAGGTTGTGAAACAAATGTTTCACAACCTTTTTTCACACCTTAGATACTTGCAATCAATGCTGCTATCTCGTCTGGTGACATAATTTTATTCGGATCTGAAAGATCTGGTGCCGCTGGTTTTGGCTCCTCAACCGGCTTTGGCTCTTCCATCTTCGGACTATCCGTTGCAGTTGTATTTGCAATCAACGCTGCTATCTCGTCCGGCGTCATAATCTTATTTGGATTATCGGCAACCGGCGTTTCCTCGACTGCTGGTGTGTCTTCCACTACTGGTGTTTCCTCAACCACTGGTGTGTCTTCCACTACTGGTGCTTCCTCGACCACTGGTGCTTCTTCCACTACTGCCGGCTCTTCTGCAATTGGCGTGTCATCAAAACCTAATGTATCGTCAAATCCAGGTGTGTCGTCCAAACCTGGTGTATCATCCAGCACCGGCGTATCCTCTAAGCTTGGTGTATCCTCTAAGCCCGGTGTATCATCAAAACCTAACTGTGGCTCTTCCTCCAATCCAACCTCTGGAATAACATCCTCAGATGCTGTATCAAGAACCTCCGGCTCTTCTAAATTCATCTCATCCAACGAATTATCTGCAAGCGGAGTTTCTTCTAATGAAACATCCTCTAACGTTGTTTCTTCCAGCGGTGTCTCTTCTAATGGAGTCTCTTCTGTTACAACTTCATCCGTAGGTGTATTTGCCTCATTTACAGCGGCAGATGCAGGTGTCACTACCGATTCCGGCATTACAATCTGTGGCTGTGGAATTGAGATATTCGATACAGCCTCTAATGTCTGATTCCGAATACTGAGTTCCATTTCTTTTAAGCTGGATAAAATCTCCTGCTGTTTCAGTAACAAATCTTTATTCGCACTGTCAATGACTTCCTTCTGTCTCTGGAGCAGCTCATCATTATTTCCTTCTAATGCATTTTCAAATGAAAGCACACGTTCCATCAACTTGTCATTTGAATTCATTAAGGCATCTGTATTCTCTTTACTACGGTTAATTGTGACTTTGGCGATTCCCTTCTGTGCAGAAACAATGTCATCCGCAGGAAGCATCAGATTCTTTTCAAGTGAATTCACTCTTGTCTGAAGCTCATCAAAAGATTTTCTTAAAACCAGATAGGTCGCTTTCCCAGATTTAAAAATATTCTCGTACTGTTCTTCGCGCCGTGCCATTGTCTTCTGATTCTCTTTTAAAACTGCTACTACTATCATATAAACTGCAAGTAGCATAATTACCGCAAGAACGCCTATCACAATAAAATTCCTGGAATCATTTACCATCTCATACAATTCCAACAAAAGTAACAGACATGCAATCAATGTCGAAAAAATAATTTTTACTCGATTCGTATCTTTGTGCGGCTGTGGTGTCACTGGATTTTCCTTACCCATAATGAATACCCCCTTGTAATTTAATGTCTTCCGTGACTTCTTACATTTATTTATGTCGTATTTTTCATACGTTTTTCCTATTAGACTATCTATATTATAACGTGTATGAAGTCGGATGTCGATGTTTTTTTTGGCTATCCTCGACTCGTTTTTGCCGATATTTTGCGAAATTTGTAAAAATAGGAAGAGTCATAGGTAAGTATTCTCACATATGACTCTTTCCACTGTCCGTATTCTTTCTCATTTTTTGAATGTTCTCTGAGGGTTCATCCATTCCGTGCCTGCAAATTCATATTTATGGCTACCATTCGAGCTCAATATGCGGTAATGATAACACTTGTTTTCTTATTAGATTACCTATATTATAGCGTGTGTAAGGTCGGATGTTGCTATTTTTTTAATCATTATTATAGTACACAATAACTCTATCAAAGTTGACAAAGAATTCTGAATTTTCAATAAACGCCACATTAATTGCCTTTGCCAATTTCCCCGATATACTAAAAATAACGGTTATTACACACCCTCTAAATTAATTTTATAATCTTACACTGCTCAATCCCGGCACTCCAAAATTCCTCAATCGGTAATTTTTTAACTTGACATATAATAGCTGAATTCATTGCACCGTGTCCCACAATAAGAATATCTTTTCCCGCTTGTATCTGTGGCTCTACTACCTCCTTAAGAAATGAACCCGTTCTTGCAAATAATTGTTCAAATGTTTCTGCCCCACCCACAGATTCTATGTATTTCTCCGGCTGATTAAATATCACATTAATTGGACAATCCGGAATTGCAAGGCTATTTTCAATCCCCTCATATTTACCAAAACTCATTTCACTCAAACGTTTATCCTCTATTATAGGAATTTTTCTATTTTTTAACACAATTTGTGCTGTTTCTACAGCTCTGACTAAAGGAGAGCAATAACACACATCTATGTTTAATTCCTTATATTTTTCACAAGCCTGTCTCGCCATTCGCTTTCCCTCATCATTCAAAGGTATATCCGTTCTTCCCTGTAATTTATGTAATGCATTCCATTCGGTTTTTCCATGCCTCATAATATATAACATTTTTATCTCCTCCTAGTCCTATATTTTTTGACTTTCTGACTCCGTCAATGCCTTTTTATACAAAAAATGCAACAATGAATTTACTACCATTGTTGCAAAAATTAATGTTCCCTGCGGGAATCGAACCCACAACTAGCGCTTAGGAGGCGCTTGTTATATCCATTTAACTAAGAGAACAAGTGTCCTTTTCAGGACTTTTTTATTTTTCGATTAGTCTTGGTAGTTGATGCTGCCTTGCATCCAGATATTTCCTTTAAAACGTCTGCCTACCTGTGGCTCTCCCAACAAATCTTTCTGGTTGATACACACACTAAACGATATATCACTACATAAAATATCCAGACAATAGATATTTTCTAATGTAACCTGGTTCTGAACGAGTGAAACATCCATAATTTCACCCAAAATGGAATATTGATCGCTCTCTATTCCGTATGGCATAAAATAAGATTCTACAATACTTAAGACATCCTCATGAGCCACCCGGCGGGACAACATGGAATAAGTATCCATATCTTCAAGGGTCAGATTCTCAATCGCATCTTCATCCCCTTCTCTTGCGGCTGCAATCAGACAATTTCTGTCTCTTGTACCTCCATTCTGGTGACGATTCTTATTCTCCGGTTTGTTAATCGGAAGTAAAATCTTGCCATCTGTGGATAACGCTGCAAGAATCACACCATTTTGTGGATGAAGTGATAAAGAATATTTCTTCTCTGCGAAATAATCTACAATATTCTGCAAGTAAAAAATTAATGTCACACCAATTCTTACTTCATCACATACTCCGGCATAAGATTCCTTTTCTGCATGTTTCTCAATCTCAACTTTTTCCCTGGTTGAAATCTGTTTTCCGCAAAAATATGGGTAATAGTAATCCACTTCGAAACGGTCATCCTCACGATAAGTTCCACGTAAAGAGATTCCCATGAACTCTCCATATTCTTTTGACATCTCTGCAAACTCATTTCCTTCCGAATCTTCTGCAACTTTCAAAACGGTTGGATGTTCAATAATGTCTGCTATGATATTGTCTAATTCTTTTTTATTCAGATTTGAAAATCCAATCGCTCTTAAAAACTTATGCAATCTCATTCTCCTTCTAAGATTCGTTTTGTCACAAAATGTATTCTTATTATATTATATCTCTATCTATTTTGCAATTTAAAACATTTATTTCTGCGGCTCTTTTATTTCCAGTAATCGAGGTCTTGCTGCATCCAATGTCTGTTCTATCACCACAAAAGTGCTTCCATCCTCTTTTACAATCTCTGTTCCAACCGGATAATGTGCCACAATGTGTTCTAAAATAGTTACAATCTCAGCATCATACTTTTTGCCTTTTTCTTTTTCCAGTAGGGCAAGTGCGTCTGGAATTTCTACTCTTTTACATTCCATCCCTGTAATCATGCAATCAAAAGCATCGCACACCTGTAAAATGCGGCAGCCAATATCCTGCCTTTTTTGTTTCAATGGAAAACCGGAACCATCCATTCTCTCATGATGCGACAATACCATTTTACGGGAAAGGTCTGGCAGCCAGCTTTCTGCCTCCAGCGCTGAAAAACCAAGAATTGTGTGTTTCTTATATTCAAACAACTCCGCCGCACTTCGTTCCGCATCTGCACAATTTAGGTATGGAACCGTAATATAACGCAACCCAATGTCATGGAGCAATGCACCAATTGTAATCTCATGTAAGCTGTTCTCATCTAGTGAAAGGATTTTTGCAATGGTTACAGCTAATACTGCAACCATCACTGTATGTTCATATAAATTTGCATTTCTGGTTTTATAATCGAACACTTGTTCTGCATTTAATTTCTTTAAATCAGTTATGATATCTTTTGCAAACGCATCTAACTTTTGCAAGGAATCTGTTCCACTGTAAATGTGACTTTCCAGAATTTTTCGAGTTTCCTCAATATAATGAGTTCTCTGCTCTTCACTTATGAAAAAATGAGGTGTTTCCTCTTTTTCATAAGGATCTTCAATGGCAACCGTTTCTACACCAAGTGTTGACAGCAACTCGATATATTCCGGTTTCAACTCTGTTCCTTTTGGAATTAGAATCAAATGTTCCTCAGTAAAAACTGTTTCAGCTAATACCTCGTTTCCCCTCAATTGATTGACCAGCTTTATCTGCATGTGTTCTAAACTCCCCTTATTTATTTTGCAGTTTCTTGGATTCCTTTTGCCATATTCAGTGCTTCCTGTTCTTCCTCGGATAACACAATGATGGAATTTCCATCTACAATTTCTTTAATATAGGTATAGCAGCCTTCTCTTGTATGCATTGCATTGATGATAAATCCATCTTCTTTTGCATTTAACATTGCAAGGGAAAAACTTAATTTTCCACCCATTTCATTGAACGCATCGTATTTTACCAAGCCCATCTTCTGGTAGGTTGTATTCATTGCCTTGGAAAGAATCTCAATGTCTTTTTCATTTTGTTCGTTTTCTGAGATTAAGGTGTCAACCTGTTCAAATCTTTCTTTGATTGTATCCTCTAATGTCTTGGCATTTTTTCCACTCATGAAAATCTTATAATTCTTTTTTAACTTATGCATCTGAATAATATTTACAAGGTATAAGATAAATACAATCAGTGCAAATCCTGCTAACCCTAATATGATATAGTCTGAGTCAAATCCTAAATATTCTTGTATCATAATTACTCCATTTCTTTCTCTTACTTGTATTATCCCATAGATTATTTTTCAATTACGTTTTCTATGTGACCTATTTTATTTCGATTATTGAATACTACGAATCATATCAATGATTCTGTCTAACTCTTCCGGAGAATAATATTCAATCTCAATTTTTCCCTTTTTCTCATCCTTTTGATGAATTGAAACCTTTGTACCAAGAACAGATTTCATTTTTTCTTCTAAATCATGGTAAATTGCTTCTACTGTCGGATCTAATTTAGATTCTTTCTCTAGTGTGGAATCTTTTTCTTTTTGCAGTTTTTTCACTAATTTTTCAGTTTCACGTACACTTAATTTTTCATCAAAAATTTTCTGTGCTACTGCATATTGTTTTTCTGCATCATCAATTCCAAGAAGTGCTCTTGCATGACCTGTCGTAATCAAGTCATCAATTACCATCTGCTGAACACTCTCATCCAATTTTAACAGACGCATTGAGTTTGTCACTGCTGTTCTACTTTTTGATACACGTTCTGCAACCTCATCCTGTTTTAAATTAAACTCTGTCAAAAGACGTTTATAAGCAATTGCTTCTTCAATTGGATTTAAGTCTTCACGCTGGATATTTTCAATCAAAGAAATTTCTACAATTTCCTGATTCGTCAGGTTTTTAATGATAACAGGAACATCCTTTAAGCCGGCAATTTTCGCTGCTCTCCATCTTCTCTCACCTGCAATAATCTCATAATATGATTTTTTATCCTGCACCAACAATGGTTGTAACACACCAAATTGTTTGATAGATTCTGCTAATTCGAGCAACGCATCTTCATCGAAATTTTTTCGTGGCTGCTCTCTGTTCGGTTCAACCTTATTGATATTCATCAAAATTCCATCAACAACTTTTTCGTCTTTTACTCCATCCTTTTTTGCGGATGGTTTATTTACTTTATCTGATATTAAGGAATCTAATCCTTTTCCCAATCCATTCTTTTTTGCAGTTGCCATCTTAGTCTTCCTTTCTCTCCATCACTTCTTTTGCTAACATACGGTAACTTTCTGTTCCTGCAGATTTTGAATCATAAAGATTAATTGGCAATCCATGACTTGGTGCTTCTGCAAGTCTGATATTTCTTGGAATTATCGTGTTGTAAATTGTAGTCTGTAAGTTGTTCTTTACATTATCTACAACCTGAACAGATAAATTTGTTCTTGCATCGTACATAGTAAATACAACACCATCGATGGACAAATCTGGATTTAATCTTTCCTGTACCAAATCGATTGTATGTATCAACTGGCTTAATCCTTCCAATGCATAATACTCACACTGAATTGGAACCAATATTGAATCAGCAGTTGTCATCGCATTGATGGTTAACATATTCAATGATGGTGGACAATCAATGATGATATAATCATAATCATCGCGAATATAATCCACAGCATTTTTTAAGATATATTCCTTTTCATTGATTCCCAATAATTCAATTTCCGCACCTGCAAGATTTACATTAGATGGTATCAACTCCAAATTTTCCATTACAGTTTCTGTCATGCTTTCTTTGATGGAACACTCATCAAGCATTAATTCATACACTGTATTTTCTAATTCGCTTTTATCAACCCCTAACCCACTTGTCATATTTCCCTGTGGATCTAAATCGATTGCAAGAACTTTCTTTCCTGTTTCTGCCAAACAAGACGATAGATTTATTGCAGTTGTTGTCTTACCGACACCACCCTTTTGGTTCGCAATTGCTATAATTCTGCCCATTTTCTAATCCTTTCTCTTTTCATTTTTCTATATTTTAAAACTTTATTTTCCATATAAAATAAAGAAAATACTCTCATAGATATCATTATATCACTATTTATAGTGCATTTCTACTTAAAATGTTTCACGTGAAACATTTTTTTGCAATTTTCAAGCTATGGTACCTCATTATTTTTCATAATACCAAATCTTGTGGAATCCTCTATTTTACTGGATTTTTTTGAAAAATGTTTCACAACTACAATTTTTTATGGATTTTCAAGCTGTTGTGCACTCTCATTCTAGGATATACTAAATATTGTAGATTATATAAGTTAATGGCTTATTTTCATAAAAATGTTTCACGTGAAACATTTTTTATGGCTTTTATCTCTAATAACTCAAAATAGATGTGTTAAAGAAAATATGATACTGTATGTAATAGTCTAGGATAGATATGTAAAAATATATATAACATCTTGTAACACCGTATAGTTTTATATATTCTTATATAGTTCTATATAGTTTTATATGGTTCTGTATAGTTTTATACAGTTTTGTATGGTTCTATATAGTCCTATATAGTCTTATATAATTCTATATAGTTTTGTATTGTTTTGTATTGTTTTGTATTGTTTTATATTGTTCTGTACTGTTCTGTATTATTCTATATTGCACTGTATTGAACTGCATAGTTCTATATAATTCTATATTACTTTATATTATTCCATATTAGATTATACAATTTTATATTATACCGCATTATATTGTATCGTAAACGCACCATAGTCGGTACTAATACTTGATTAGCCGCTCCAAAGAGCGGCGTTGGTTTTAAAGTTGCTTTCTGCATTCCTTTGGTAGCTTGTCTGACCAAGGAAGCAGATCTTCACAAAAACTTGCATCATGGTCATCCATGTGCTTTGGAATCTCTGTCAGAAGATATTCAAAGTAATTATAAGGTTTTAGATCGTTAGCCTTTGCAGTTTCTGCAATGCTGTAAATGATTGCACTTGCTTCTGCCCCTGCGATGGTATCAATCATAACCCAGTTTTTCTTGCCTACACAGAATGGCCGAATTGCCTGTTCTGCCGAATTGTTATCGATTGGCACTTCTCCATCTTCAAGGAATGTTCTCAAATACTTTTCCTGATTCAAGGAGTAAGTAAATCCATTTGCTGTCTTACTCTTCGGCGGAACAGACATGAGATTCTGTTTTGCCCATGCAAAATAAGCATCCACCAGTGGCTTTACAGTCAACTGACGATGTTTCAGGCGTTCATCCGGATTCATGTCCCCAAGCTTGTTCTCCTCGCGATAGATTGCTTGGATTTGCTTCAATGCCAGATATGCAAGAGACATTTTCTGGTTTGCCTTTGGTAGAGCCTTAACAGCCTCATCGAAGCGACGTCTTGCATGTGCCCAGCACCCAGCGATTTTCAGGTCTTCGCGTTCTTTTTCAATCGTATGGTAGACCTGATAGCCATCCGTCAGACAAATTCCTTGAAAATCTTTAAGAAAAGCTCGTGGATGACTGGCATTACGAGATGGTTGGTACTCGTACAAGATGATCTGCTTATTCAGATACATCTTTCCTGTACGGTATACCCACATGTAATGCTTATTTCCGGTAGTTCTGTTTTCTTTTGAAACAAGAACCGGAGTCTCATCTGCTTGTAAGACATGATAGTCATACATTTTCTCGTGCAGATAATCATAAAAGATTGAGAGATATCTCTCTGCACATAGAATGGTCCAATGAGCCATATCCGCGCGATCGATGTTAAGACCCATTCTTTGGAATTCCTGTTCCTGACGATAAAGAGGTGCTGCATTAACATATTTGGCATTCCAAATGCCTGCTAGCAAAGATGGTGAAACAAGACTGTTTCTTAGTAAATAAGCAGGATGATCTGCCTTTTTGAAATGATTGTCCTTTTTAGATTTATACACGCCAACGTGATGTTCTTCGATTTCAATCTTCATTGGGGTAAAACGATAGCGATGGTATACTTCATCTTCAAGCTGATACCAGCCATCTTCTCCGAATTCGTCGATTAACTCGTCTTCCGTCATCTTGTGTTCAACCGGAACGATTGGAAGACCTTTGATGTCAGCAGCGCGTTTCCCCTTTTTCTTTTTACTATGAGGTTTCGATGTTTCTTCTTCCTCTGAGCATTCAAGGGCTGCAACAGCTTCTGCTTCATTAAAATAAACGATATTGCCATCAACCTCTAAGAAGCTGATCTGGTTATCTACATCAAGTTTCTCAGATGACTTCCCAAAACGGTTATTGTTCAATACAGCGACCTGTTCCAACAACAGTTGCAGTTTCCGATCAATATCTTTGAGTTGTGATTGTTGTGCCAAAAACAGTTGAATAAGGGTAGCCTTGTCAAAATTATTCAATTGTTCTTCTGTATATTCCATCGCCATAATGTACCTCTTTTCTAAGGTCTATTATAGCGGATATGGACTTAAATTGCGAATGTTGTTCGTTTCAAAATTCGGCAAATTGCCTATGCCTGTAAGCTCCCACAAGGGATTTGTAGACCTTGTAAATGCAGAGTTTTCAAAACAATGGATATAAATTACAATTACCTAAAAGCGCAATAACACGCTAATAATGCAGAATACTGGACTTACAGATGATTGTAATTACCATATTAGAACCCAGGAATGATGCCCCTGAAATTTCTACCTTTTGCACAATCATTATGCCATATGTTCTGGCGGTCGGATCTCTTGAACCGTTTTCTTTGGAAAAATTGTTAGACCTTCCATGAGCCAACGAAATTGCTGACTGGTAAGTGCTCGTACTTCGGATTCATTTCTTGGCCACACGAAGTTCCCTTTCTCTAGGCGCTTATACAAGAGCAAGAATCCGTCCTTTTCCCACACCAATCCTTTGATTCTGTCAGTCTTGCGACCACAGAAAAGGTAAAGCGTATCAGGAACGTACGGGCTACTTCCTGTTTTGGATTCGATGATAGAAGCTAATGAATCCAAGCCAAAACGGAGATCCGTGTAGCCGCAAACGATATAAATCTGTTTAAAACAAGTGGCATCATTCAACATGGGCAAGCACCCCAAGAACTTTTGATAAAAGTGAAGATGATGTGTTTTCTGTAACACGAAGAGTCACACCATGCGCTGAAAGTTCAATAAATGATTCATCGCACTCTTGATTTGTTTCTGCAAAAGAATAATTACCATTTGTCATTAGATTGGTAGGAACAGGAACAATCGCTTGTTCAACAACCTCGCTTGGAAGCGAATCCAAACAGGCTTTGCGAACCTGAGTCATTCGGTAATAATAGTTTGCGGTGGTAATAGAATGTTCCTGACACCATTCGCTGACAGACATTCCAACAGGCCGATTGTTACAATCTTGAATCATTTGAGCCCATTCTTGTATACGACAATTGCGTGATGCTATAGATGTTTGAGATTTCATAATAGAAGCCCTCCTTGTGTCAAAAAAGTTTAGACTAAACTTTTTAGACTAAACTTTTTTGATGAATATTAATTGTTGGGTCTATTTTCTCAAATTTTCATAGCACAATCTATATACGCACTATGGTGCGTTTACATTGTATCTAATACAATAATCTATTACTCTGTATTCGTTTTCATTCTAATATACTATTTTTGATAATAGAGAATTATCTATAACACATCATACACCAACATTAATGTATGTTAATTTACAACTGCTGCCACTTACTTCTACATACTGGTTATCCTTTCATGTATTTTCACATTATAAGAAAGAGAATCTTTCTATATAAGAATTAGTGTACCAATAGATACCTCTCAAATTTTCTAATAACAATTATTACATATATACTTGTATCATGTTAAAACGCATTATTTGCTCCTGGTTATAATAGACATAATATACCTTTAACTTTTTACAGATTTTTATTAAAAAAGAATGATTTTCTTTTCCAATTATGATTCGTGTGTCAAAAGGTAGCTCACAAATTCGTTCCTGGAAAATCATACAAAGGCAAGACTCTTTTTGTGACTTTGTACAAAATTGACTTGTCAATGTACAATTTGTCAAGAAAAACTGTAAGCTGCCTTTTGACAGCCAAATCCCAATCATAGAAAAAAGAGAAAATGTTTCACGTGAAACATCTTCTCTTCTAATTGAAATCTATTATTTCTTATATCGTGATTTCATCACTCAATAATTTCGTCGTTCGTCAATCATGCAAGCATGTTGACTCACTTGCACTCATTATATCATGAACTTCGTTCATGATGCCTTCGGCTGATATATATGCGCATTCGCGCATGATATAATTCGCTTCACTCATTATATCATAATCAAGTTATTTCGAATTGCAAATACCGCTGCCTGTGTACGGTCTGTTACTTCAATCTTTTTAAAGATATTAGAAACATGATTTTTCACAGTACGCTCACTGATACCTAACTCTTCTGCAATTTCTTTATTGTAATTTCCTGTGGCAAGAAGTTTTAATACTTCTAGTTCTCTTCTTGTCAGGTCTTCAATCTTATTCTTATCATTGTCACGCTGAATCATCTTTGCATTTAAAGATGGAATCAAGCTTGGCTGAATATAATTTTCACCATCGACAACAGAAACAATTGCTTTCTTTAATTCGGATGACTCAGAGTCTTTTAGTAAATATCCATTGATACCAATCTCAACTGCTTTTAACAAATAATCAATCTCATTATGAACGGTTAATACCAAAACTTTCGTCTTGATTTTCTTTTCTTTTAATTTTGCAAGAACTTCAAGTCCATTCATTCTTGGCATATTGATGTCTAATAATAAAACATCCGGTTTTGCAGTTCCAATTTTTTCAAGGCACTCAACACCATCACTTGCCTCTTCTACTACTCTCATGTTACCATCTAATTCTAGTAATTGTTTTAATCCTTCTCGAATCATAGAATGATCATCGACGATCATAATATTAATCATACACTCTTTCCTCCTTATTCTTCACAGGTATCTTTGCGATAATTATTGTTCCTTCCCCTCTGTGTGAAACAATATCAATTGTTCCCGACAATAAATACACTCTTTCCTTCATCATAGATAATCCAAAACCGGAATGATCCTCTCTTGATGTTTTCGGCAATTCTTCTAATTCGAATCCACATCCATTATCCTGAATCTGAATTGTAATGGTATCCAGATCATAAATAAGTTTCACGTGAATCAAATCGGCTTTTCCATGACGAATTGCATTGTTACATCCTTCCTGAATCACTCGTAGAATTGTAATTTCTACGACAGGTGATACTGCAAACATATTTCCTTCTATTGTAAATGAAATATTTACAGAAAAATTGTGTTCTAATTTCTGAAGCCAATCCTGAATTGTAACATCAAGCCCAATATCATCAAATGACATCGGCCGTAAATCATAAATCATCTCTCTGGTAGAGTTAATAATCTCTCGCAGAGAACGATTTAAATTCACAAGTTCTAATCTACAACGAATCGGATCCGTATCGACCAACTTTGAACAAAGTTCTGATTTGTGAACAAGACTGGTAAGATTCTGAACTGTAGAATCGTGCAACTCTCTTGAAATTCGTTGCCTCTCATTTTCCTGTGTCTCAAGGAGTTTCAATCGGAACTCTGAATCTAACTGATCCTTGTTTTCACTGCCAGTCTTTCCCCTATTTATCACACAGGCAATTACTTCCTTTATCTGCTCTATTCTTTCTCGTTCTGAATTTTCTTTTTCCTTTATCTGCTCTAGCTCTTTTATAATGAGTTTCTGTTCTTCTTTTAATTCATCAATTTTTTTCTTATTCTTTGAATTCACATCCCTTGGAGTAAACGACTGATAACATTCATCTGTATTCTCATCCAAAAGTCTGATAAACTCAATATTCTCTTTCTGTTGAATTTCAATCTCTTTTCTTTTCAAAACAGTAGCTTCATACTCTGTTTCAAATTCAACTAGAAGATTTTCTAAAAATTCTTTTACCATGCTTTCACCACGAACATATGTTTGCATTATAATTTATAAAAGTACGAGTATATTGTATAACATTTCGCAAATTCTGAAAAGGGATTTATTTCCAAATATAAAATTAATTTGTATAAAATCATAAAAACGTCTATAATAAAGTTAGAAACTAATATATTTTTAGATAGGAGGCCAACTATGAAGAAGAATATCAAACATTTTCTTTTTTTGACCGCTCTCTCTGCTGGTGCTCTCCATGTTACCAATCGATTTATCGATATGAGAGCCTGCATGAAAAATTTGCTTTCAACAGACAGTGGTGATTTTTATAAATGGAAAAATGGTGACATCTATTATTCCAAATCTGGTTCCGGAAGTCCAATTCTTCTGGTTCATGATTTAAACCCGGCAAGCTCCTCTTATGAATGGTGCAAGCTCATCAAAAAACTTGAGAAAAAGCACACTGTATACACAATAGATTTGTTAGGATGCGGTCGTTCTGAGAAACCATATCTGACTTACACAAATTATCTATATGTGCAGTTATTATTAGACTTTATCAAAAATGTAATAAAAGAAAAAACAACTGTAGTTGCAACAGGTTCTTCTGTACCTTTTACCATTATGGCTGCTAATATGGAATCCGAACAGTTTGAAAAGTTAATTTTCATCAACCCACAGTCCTTGCAGGCCTGCGACAGAACTCCTGAACGGATGACACGAATTCAAAAACGTCTGCTGGAGCTTCCGATTATTGGAACTTTTGCATACAATATGATGATGTCTCATTGTACGATTGATGAAAATTTCCGTAACACTTATTTTGCAAGACCTCAGCTAATCTCCTCCAAATTAGAAGATTTATATTTTGAGTCTGCACACGCAAATCAGAGTCATGGAAAATATTTACTGGCAAGCATCCTTGGAAATTATACTACGATTTCCATCAAGCATGTTCTCTCAAAACTTGACGTACCGGTTATGCTCATTGGCGGAAGAAATTGTAAAGACTCTGCTTCTATCTTAGAATCCTATGTTCACTACAATTCTTCATTTGAGACTGTGACATTATCCAATTGCAAAATGCTGCCTCAATTAGAAACTCCAGACCGCATTTTAACCATTTTAGATGGCTTTTTGAATGAATAATCTCTCATAGGTACTTGGTAACATCTGCTTATGTTGACTTGTAAGTGATTTTTCATAAAAGGAAAATCCTGTAAAACAAAAAGGAATTGTAACCGCATTCTGTTGTGCGTTACAATTCCTTTTTTATTATCCAAGCGGCTGCTTGCTTGGCGTTCCTGCTTTTCTTGGATATGCCTTTGGTGTTCCTTTGGTTTTCTCAATGATGACAAAAGAACGCTTCTGCTCATATAAGTCAAACTTAAACACTTCCTTCGTCTTTCCACCCAAAAGAAAAATCGCATGTTTTGCATTTAACACTTCTTCGTCAATTTCACCTGACTTATAGGAAATGAAATTTCCACCAATTTTTACAAATGGCATACAATATTCACTTAACGTGGAAAGATTTGCAACTGCGCGCGAAACACAAAGGTCAAATCCTTCCCGATACTCTTTGTTTCTTGCTAACTCTTCTGCTCTCGCATGCACCGCTGTGATTTTCTTTAAATCCAACTCCTCAATAACATCCTGTAAAAAATTGATTCGTTTATTCAAGGAATCTGCTAATACAATCTCAAGTTCCGGAAAAGCAATTTTTAACGGGATTCCCGGAAAACCTGCGCCGCTTCCAAGATCAAGAATGCGAATCTCTTTCGACAAATCACACACTTTTACCAGCGATAAGCTATCCAGAAAATGTTTTTCCACCACTTCCTCAAACTCTGTGATTGCGGTTAGATTCATCACCTTGTTTGTCTCAACTAACTTTTCATAATAGGTTAAAAACTGTTGTACCTGCTCATCTGATAGCTCAATCTGAAGGTCCTTTAACCCTTTTTCAAATTTATCTAATTGATATGCCATGCATAACTCCTATTCTTTGCTTTTTTCTCCGTGATATTTCATCTGCTCCAAATGAACCAGCAAGACTGAAATATCTGCCGGAGAGACACCTGAGATTCGTGATGCCTGACCAATGTTAAGTGGCTTATAAAGCTTTAACTTCTGTTTTGCCTCAATTCTTAAGCTGTTAACTTCATCATAATCTAAATCTACAGGAATCAACTTTTTCTCTAACTTCTTAAAGTGCTCTACCTGCTTAATCTGTCTTGTGATATATCCTTCATACTTTAAGTTGATGTTGACCTGTTCGATGACATCATCTGGAAGCTGTGGTCTTTCTTTGTCAAGTGGCGCTAAAACTTCATAATTTAATTCCGGTCTGCGAATCAATTCTGCCAGTGTTGTTCCGGTATTTAGTGGAATACTGTTTAAACTTTCCAACACAGCCTGAACCTCTTTGTTTGCACCAAGTGTCACATGGGAAACACGTTCAATCTCTTCTTTGATTAACTCTTCTTTTTTACATACCCAGTCATAACGCTCTTTGGAAATCAGGCCAATCTCGTAACCTTTCTTGGAAAGACGAAGGTCTGCGTTATCCTGTCTGAGCAGTAAACGATATTCTGCTCTTGAGGTCATCATACGATATGGTTCATGATTTTCTTTTGTCACAAGATCATCAATTAAGACTCCGATGTATGCCTCAGAACGGTCTAACACAATTGGCTCTCTTCCTAGTGTGGTAAGTGCTGCATTGATTCCGGCAATAAGTCCCTGACAGGCTGCCTCCTCGTATCCGCTGCTTCCGTTAAACTGTCCGCCAGAGAAAAGTCCTTTTATTTTCTTAAACTCTAACGTTGGATACAACTGGTTTGGATTGATACAGTCATATTCAATCGCATATGCATTTCGAACAATCTTGACATGCTCTAAACCTGGAAGGGTTCGGTACATTTTCTGCTGTACATCCTCCGGCAAAGAAGACGACATACCACCGACATACATCTCATTGGTATTTAATCCTTCCGGCTCAATGAAAATCTGATGACGGTCTTTATCTGCAAATTTTACAACTTTATCCTCGATGGAAGGACAATAACGTGGACCTGTTCCCTCAATAATTCCAGCATAAATTGGAGAACGATCCAGGTTGTTTCGAATAATCTCATGTGTCGTCTCGTTGGTGTAAGTCAGCCAACAGGAAATCTGGTCAATCTGAACGTCCTTCGGATCTGTCGTAAAAGAAAATGGAACCACTTTTTCATCCCCAAACTGCTCCTGCATCTTCGAAAAATCAAGAGAACGCTTGTCAACTCTTGCCGGGGTACCGGTCTTGAAGCGGAACATCTCTACACCATGAGCCTTTAAGGAGTCTGTCAGGTGGGTTGCTGCCTGCAAACCGTTTGGACCTGTGTAAGTAATCATCTCTCCCGTCAGACATCTTGCATTCAGATAAGTTCCGGTACAGAGTACGACTGCCTTACAGTGATAAGTTGCCCCTGAAAAAGTTTTCACACCTGTAATCTTAGAATTTGTCTCATCTGTAATAATTTCGGAAACCTCTGCCTGACGAATTGTAAGGTGATCGGTGTTCTGAAGTGTCTTTCTCATCTCCATGCTGTAATTCTGCTTGTCCGCCTGGGCGCGAAGAGAATGAACCGCTGGACCTTTGGATTTATTCAACATCTTAGACTGAATAAAAGTCTTATCAATGTTAATTCCCATCTGTCCGCCAAGCGCGTCAATTTCCCTTACCAGATGGCCTTTCGAACTTCCACCAATATTTGGATTACAAGGCATCATGGCAATACTATCGACACTGACCGTAAAAATAACGGTTTCCAATCCAAGTCTCGCGCAGGCTAATGCAGCTTCACATCCAGCGTGACCTGCACCTACAACTACAACATCATAATTTTCTTCTAACGTATTTCTATTTTCCGTAGACATTTCTATGTTCTTCCTTCTTACTCTCTATTCCTTAAAACTCGTAATCAATACAAGCTCTGTTCTCTCTTACTGATGTAATAAATTTTCCAAATGCAAGGTGATTTGGATGTTTCTGATATTCATTTAAATCATCAATGGATTCAAAATCAAAAATAAGAGAAAGGTCATAATTATTCTGAGGTGCCTTGCTGCTATTGGTTACAACTTCGAATTTCTTAATATATGGAATCTCTTTTAAAGACTGTGCTCTTTCTAATGCTTCTTTTAAGTTTTTCTCTTTTTCTTCTTCTTTTAACTGAAACATACAAATATGACGAACCATTTTTCTTCCTCCTGAATTCTGTTTCTTATTTCACTTTCTAATATTTCTTTCAGATACACTATTTTTGACTTGGAAAATCTTTATTTTCCCATGCAGAATTTACTGAAAATCTCCTGCGCAAGGTCGTCTTCAATCGATTCTCCAATGATATTTCCCAACTCTTCATACGCATTCATTAGGTCAATCGAATAAAAATCTTCCGGCATCCCGTCCTCAATACTGCGCACTACTAAATTTAAACTATTCCTAGCTTCCTGTAAAGATGTTTTGTGACGAATATTTGTGATATACACTTCATCGTTAAATGTAACCTGACCGGAAAAAAACAGTCTCTTGATTTCCTCTTCCAAAAGTTCTAAACCGGTCTGCTCTTTTGCTGAAATTGGAATTGGCTTTATCGCAATGTGAGACATAATCTCTTCCGCTGTTGTAACCGGATTTAAGTCTGATTTATTTAAAAGAATGATTGCATTTCGTTCTTTCAATAGTTCCATAATCTCAAAATCGTTCTCATCCAGTTTTGTCGAGGAATCAACTACATATATAATTAAATCTGCGTCTTCCAGGTATTTTTTTGCTTTGTCGACCCCAATTTTTTCTACGACATCATCCGTATCACGGATTCCCGCTGTATCAATGATATTTAAGATAATACCATTTAGATTAATCTGCTCTTCTAAGACATCACGTGTGGTTCCGGCAATGTCCGTTACAATCGCGCGTTCCTCTCCTACTAACGTATTCAAAAGAGAAGACTTTCCAGCGTTTGGTTTTCCAACAATTACGGTCGAAATTCCTTCTTTTAACATTCTTCCGTTATCACTGGTCGCCAACAGCTTTTCGATTGCTGCCTTATTTTTTTCTACGATTTCTTCTAATTGCTCGGCATAACCATCCAGACTGATGTGTTCCGGATCATCTAACGCAGATTCAATATAAGCGATTTCATGCAAAAGCTCTGCACGAATCTCTTTGATTTTTTCCGATACTTTTCCAGACAACTGCTTCATGGAGCTTTTTAATGCAAACTCGTTTTTTGCATTGATAATATCAATGACGGATTCCGCCTGCGCCAAATCGATTCTTCCATTTAAAAAAGCACGTTTTGTAAACTCTCCCGGTTCCGCCGGTCTTGCACCATATTTTAAAACAGTCTCTAAAATTTTCTTCATGACATAAACACCGCCATGACAGTCAATCTCAACGGTATCTTCCCTGGTGTAACTCTTTGGTCCCTTCATGATAAGTAACATCACTTCATCTATCACTTCATCCCCATCACAGATAAACCCATAATGGAGCGTATGCGTTTCCATTTCCGTCACTTTTTTTTTGCTTTTTGCTTTAAAAATCTGATCCGTAATTGTCAAAGCATCATCACCGCTGATTCGGATGATTCCAATACCGGCACTTGTCATCGCCGTCGCAATTGCTGCAATCGTATCTGTTTTTTTCATTTCAATCCTCGTTCTATTGAAAAATTTTTATAGTTCCTCATTCACAAAAATGGGCATCCTAAAAAGGATACCCATCGATTGTTTCCTGTCCGTAGTCTTATCTTTTTAAGGTAACAACTACATGTCTGTATGGTTCTTCACCTTCGCTATGTGTTGTAACATAACGATCATTCTGTAATGCAGAATGAATGACTCTTCTTTCAAAAGGATTCATTGGCTCTAAAGAAACCGGTCTCTTTGTTCTCTTAACCTTATATGCGATATTTCTTGCAAGGTTCTCTAAAGTCTCTCTTCTTCTCTTACGATAATCTTCTGTATCAAGTTTGATTTTTACATAACTATCGGACTGTTTATTTACCGCAAGATTTGTGAGGTACTGTAAGGAATCTAAGGTCTGTCCTCTTTTTCCAATCAAAACACCCATGTCTTTTCCCTTTAATTCAACATTGATGTTTTTCTCATCATCCTCTTTGGTAACCAGAATCTCAACTTCCATACCCATTGCGTCGAATACCTGATTTAAGAAATCTTTGATGCTATCTTCAATGGTAAATTTCTTACGAACTTTGATAATCGCATCTCTTCTTGCGATTCCAAGAAATCCAGTGCTTCCTTTTTCAATTACTTCATATTCAATCTGATCACTTGTGGTGCCTAATTTTACTAATGCCTCTGTAATTGCATCGTCCACTGTTTTACCTGTAACTTCGATAAATTCCATATTAATACCATACCCTTTCACACAAATATTGTGTTTTCCCGTTAAAACCCCTGTTATTTGTTTTTATTATTTCTTTCGTTGAAGTCTTTTACCATATTTGCTTTTGCAGCCATACTTCCGGCTTTTGCATTCGCTTTTGTAGCTTTTGCCTTCTCAAGCTCTAATTCTTTCTGTGCAGAAGTAACGGTACTCTGCTTTGCAGTATTTTCAATCTTCTTTGTATTTACACGGGCTGCTTCACGAATCTGGTTCTCAGCAATTCCCATCTTTTCACGTTTTTTCTTTGCTTTTTCCTGGTTTTTCTTAATGATTTCGTCGAGGTCAAGTTTATCAAAATGTTTGTTTAAGAAAAACTGCTGGATGCATCGAATCACTGCACCGGCAATCCAGTAAATACCAAGACCAACTGGAACTGTGAAACACATTACCAATGAGAACAATGGCATGATGTTGTTCATCATCTTCATCTGGGCTGCCATCTGATCATTGTCTCCAGTAGAAGCCTGTGGCATCATCTTAATGTTTAACACCTGAGATAAATAAGAAATAACAGGTACCAACAATGCTGCAATAATCATTATCCACTGATGATTTGCAAAGCTGTCTTTGATGACATACATTGGTGTATCGGAAATATTTAATACAATAAACTTATTTACACCTTCAACAACACTGTGTGTTGATGTAATTAAATCAGAAAGGTTCGGGAATACATCCTTTAAGTTGTCCCATCCTGAAGAATTCATCTTATAAAGTACATCAACAATATAATTAGAAAGAACTGTTTTATCACTTCCGGTAAAATCAGCTCTTGTAGTTGCAAGAAGATTCATCTTCTCAACAAAGCTTGTCATGGTATTCTGATAACCATCTGTTGCCATAATACCATTTACCAAATCTAAATAATCTGCTTTTACACTACTTACATAAGCAGGAACGTTCATAAATACACGATACAAAGCAAGCAACAATGGCATCTGAATTAACATCTGCACACAGCTTCCCATTGGAGATACTCCATACTTCTGGTAAATCAACTGTGTTTCTTCCTGCATTGCCTGCATAGAAGCCTGATCCTGTTTTCCTTTGTACTTCTTCTGTACTGCCTGCAATTCAGGATTCATCTTCTGAGATAATTTCGAAAACTTCTGCTGTTTATAGGTTAAAGGAAACAGCAAAATATAAACTACAATTGTAAATAAAATAATAGAAAGACCTACATTATGAATGCCAATTGCCCCCATCGCAGTGTAGATGCCATTCATAATCCATCCAAGTACTTTTGCAATCGGTCCAAGTATTGCTCCGTCATATGCCGTTAATAAAATGTCTGTCAACTAAAATACCTCCATTATGGAACGGGATCATATCCGCCTTTTGAAAAAGGATTACATCTTAAGATTCTCCACAGTGCCAGTGCACCACCTTTTACAGCCCCGTATTTCTCCACTGCCTGTAAACCATAAGTTGAACAGGTCGGATAATAAGGACACTTTGTTGTCTTCATAGGAGAAATATACTTTCTATAAAATTTAATCAAACCAATTAGAATTTTTTTCAAAATGATTCCATCTTCTTTTTCTATCTATTCTTTGTTACATGATGAAGACCTCCAAGATGTAACAGCGCACTCTCAATTTCGTGATAGGTGCAATCTTTCGCTGTACTTCTTGCGATGACTACGATATCTAAACCACTATTAAACATGTCTTCGTGTAGTCGGTAACTCTCCCGGATCAATCGGGTTACATGATGTCTTATAACACTATTTCCAACTTTTTTGCTAACTGAAATACCTATTCTGTTTTTTTTCGATTCATTTTCCAATATGTACATCACGAGGTAACGATTCGCATAACTCTTCCCATTCCGGTACACATTCTGGAAATCTCTGTTTTTCTTTAATGATTCCGAATATTTTAACATATCATCTCTTTCAATAAAGAAGAAAAGACCACAAATATGTGGCCTAAGCTGATAATTTCTTTCTACCTTTTAATCTTCTTGCAGCCAATACTTTTCTTCCGCCTGCTGTACTCATTCTACTTCTAAAACCGTGAACTTTAGATCTCTGTCTGTTCTTTGGTTGAAATGTCATTTTTCCCTTATGCATAATTTCACCTCCTAATAAAGTTAAAAAACATCATTCTCATTTATATCAAAAAAAACGCGCCAAGTCAAGCAAAACCTGTACTTTTTTCTTATTTTCTAACATCTTCCATCTACTACCACTATATATATAATGAAGTAAATCTAACTTACCATATCTAGTGTGTAATTTTTCAACTGAAAAAAATTTTTGTCACTTTTCCACAAGCTACAAACCCAGTAATATCAACGTTTACATAAGTTATCCTCAATTTGTGGATAACTTGTGGATAAAAGTGGGATAATCCCTTTATAACTTGTTCAAAATGTGGTTAACTTATTGATTTTACTGGTCTATAACTCTTTTTCTTATCTTAACATAAACTGTTTAAAACTATTTTTCAAGCTCATATTTTGCCCATACAGAAATTCTTTTTCCACAAGGCTAGTTGAAAGATACCCACAAAGTTTTCATTGCTTATTCGAGCAAAATAGTGTAGGATAAGGAGTGTGGGATTTTATACGATGCCCACAGTATATATTTTTAATTGTATAGTATCAGTGCCAGATACTGAAAAATCAGGCATTCTACCAATACCAAGGGGTTAGTTTCGAAAAAATTACTTACCCTTTATTTGTGTTAGATAGACATCAAAAGTTAGAAATCGGAGTATGAGAATGGATAAGATTATCGAAAAATGGGATGAAATATTACAAACCGTGAAGACAGAACACGAGTTGAGTGATGTTTCTTTCGATACATGGCTAAAGCCGCTCAAAATATATAGCGTTCAGAATAATAAAGTCTATATATTAGTTTCAGAGGATCAACAGGTTGCACTTGGATATATTTCTAAGAAATATTACCTTCCTCTTAAAGTTGTCATTACTGAATTAACAGGAATTGATTATGAATTGGAATTTATTCTGCCGGAGCAGACAAGCTCAATTCCATCAAATAATGCTTCCCTTAAAAAAGAAACAACTGCAAGTAAAGCTGCGGTTTCTTTGAATGCAGAAAAATCAAACCTGAATCCAAACTATACATTCGAAACTTTTGTCGTTGGTAACAATAACCGTTTTGCACAGTCCGCTTCCCTTGCAGTTGCGGAATCTCCGGGTGAAGCTTACAACCCTCTTTATATTTATGGAGGACCTGGACTTGGTAAAACCCACTTGATGCACTCCATCGGACACTTCATCTTAGAGCGCAATCCGAACGCAAAAGTTCTTTATGTTACATCGGAAGAATTTACAAATGAAGTAATTGATTCTATCCGTAATGGTAATGCATCCGCGATGACCAAACTAAGAGATAAATATCGAACCATCGATGTTCTTATGGTCGATGACGTTCAGTTTATTATAGGAAAAGAAAGTACACAGGAAGAATTCTTCCACACTTTCAATGCACTGCATTCTGCCGGAAAGCAGATTATCTTAACTTCCGATAAACCTCCAAAAGATATGGAGACTTTGGAAGACCGAATCCGTTCCCGTTTCGAATGGGGTCTGATGGCTGACATCGGAACTCCTGATTATGAGACCCGAATGGCTATTTTGCGTAGAAATGTTGAAGCAGACAATATGAATTTAAGCGATGATATCCTAAATTACATCGCAACCAACATCAAATCCAATATCCGTGAACTTGAGGGAGCTTTGAACAAACTCCTTGCTTACTCGAACCTTGTCAAAACAGAGATTACCATGGATATTGCGATGAAGGAGCTCCAGAATATTATCATTCCGGACAAGCCAAGAGAGATAACACCTCAGCTGATTATTGAAGTGGTTTCGGAACATTTCCAGATTTCACTTGATCAGATGATTTCCAAAAATAGAAGTAATGAGATTGCAAGACCTAGACAGATTGCAATGTACCTTTGTAAAAATATGACCGATATTCCGCTCGATTCTATCGGTGCACTTTTAGGTGGACGAGATCACTCTACCATTATTCATGGTATTAAGAAGATTTCCGATGAATACGAATCGAACGAAACAACCAGAAATCTGATTGAAACAATTAAGAAAAAGATTAACCCTAACTAATTATGCCCTTTTGCGCCCATATCAGGCTCATAGAGAGCATTTTAAGGAGTTTTTGACGTTTTTTAATTATTCACATAAATATGTTTATAAACTGTTTAAAGCCTGTTTAAAGGCAGTTCAAAAACGGTGATTTTATCCTCATAGCATGTTGAGATGTCTTTTTAGGCACCGGTTCTTGTGGTTGACATAACATTTTTATTCACAAAGAATCCAAGTTGTTTCCGCAGGATTTTCACACAGTTATGAGACGAAAATTTTTGGACAAGCCCTTATGTTTAGCGGGTTTCAGAGGTTATGCACTTATAAACACCCTCTAAGAATAAGACTTTTAATTTTTTTTATTTTTATATTTATCTGGCTTCGCCCCGCCGTTGCCATTCACAGGAAGGAGTTATACACAACATGAAACTTATCTGTTCTAAATCAAATTTACTCCATGGTGTAAATATTGTTTCAAAAGCAGTTCCTACAAGAACGACCATGGCTATTTTAGAATGTATCTTAATTGATGCTTCTACAAATGAAATCAAACTGACTGCAAATGATATGGAGTTAGGAATTGAAACAAAGATTGAAGGTGAAATCGTAGAACGAGGTGTGATTGCCTTGGATGCTAAGATTTTTTCTGAGATTGTTCGAAAATTACCAGATAGCGATGTTGTGATTGAAACAGATGCTTCTTTCAAAACAACGATTACTTGTGAAAAAGCGAAATTTAACATTGTTGGAAAATCTGGAGAAGATTTTTCTTATATCCCTTACATTGAACGTAATGGTTCCATTAACGTATCGCAGTTCACGTTAAAAGAAGTGATTCGTCAGACCATTTTTTCCATTGCTGACAATGACAATAACAAATTGATGACAGGTGAATTATTTGAAATCAATGAGAATGAGTTAAAAGTGGTTTCTTTGGATGGACACCGCATCTCCATTCGTAACATTGAATTAAAAAATAATTACGAACATAAAAAAGTGGTTGTTCCAGGAAAGACACTTCAGGAAGTCAGCAAGATTTTACCTGGAAGTGCCGAAGAAGAGGTTCACATTTTCCTAACAGACAATCATATTGTGTTTGAATTTGACCAGACAACGGTTGTTTCAAGACTGATTGAAGGCGAATATTTCAAGATTGAGCAGATGTTATCTTCGGATTATGAGACAAAAGTGAAGATTAACAAGCGTGAGCTTTTGAACTGTATTGACCGAGCTACCCTTTTGGTAAAAGAGGGTGACAAGAAGCCAATCATCATGAATGTGACAGATGGAAACATGGAACTTAAGATTAATTCTTTCATTGGTTCCATGAATGAAGATATTGATATTGCCAAGGAAGGAAAAGATATTCTGATTGGATTTAATCCAAAATTCTTTATCGATGCCTTAAGAGTCATCGATGAGGAAGAGATTTCTCTGTACATGGTGAACCCAAAAGCACCATGTTTCATCAAAGATGATGATGGAAAATTCATTTATTTGATTTTGCCGGTTAACTTTAATGCGGCTTCTAACTAGGAGAATCAGAGAATAGGTGTAAAAATGATAACAGTAGACATTCGAGAAGATGAAGAATTCATCAAATTAGGCCAGGCGCTGAAAAAAGCCGGATTAGTCGGTTCCGGGGTGGATGCCAAAATGGTAATTTTGGATGGACTTGTCACCGTAAACGGCGAAGTGGAAATGCAGCGTGGCAAAAAACTCTATGATGGAGATGTTGTTTCTTTTGATGGAGAAACAGTGGAAATTAAAAAATGATCATCAAATCAATGGAATTAAAGAATTTTCGAAATTACGAAGATTTAAAAATTTCGTTTGATGAGGGAACCAACATTTTGTTTGGTGACAACGCTCAGGGAAAAACGAATATTTTAGAGGCTGTTTACATGAGTGGAACGAGCAGATCCCATAAGGGGAGCAAGGACAAAGAAATGATTCGTTTCGGTGAGCAGGAAGCACATATTCGTACCATTGTGGTGAAAAAAGAAAAAGAATACCAGATTGACATGCATTTGAAAAACAGTCGTTCGAAAGGCATTGCAATCAACCGGGTTCCAATTCGCAAAGCAAGTGAATTATTTGGAATTTTGAACATGGTATTTTTTTCACCGGAAGATTTGAATATCATCAAAAATGGTCCCGCAGAGCGCAGAAAATTCTTAGATGCAGAGTTATGTCAACTAGATAAAATTTATCTGGCTGATTTGACAACATACAATAAATTGCTGAATCAGAGAAATAAGTTGTTAAAAGACATGGTTTTTCGGCCGGAATTAGGAGATACCCTTCCAATCTGGGACATGCAGCTTGTGGATGCCGGAAAAAAAATTATCCAGAGAAGAAGAAAATTCATCCAGGAATTAAATGAGATTGTGCATGAAATTCACTATAAGATTTCCGGGGGAAAAGAAGAACTGTTGCTTTCGTATGAACCGAATATTGACGACAGCTTTTTTGAGGATGAGCTATACCGGAGAAAAGAAAGAGACTTAAAGCTCTGCCAAACTTCGGTTGGGCCGCACCGGGATGATTTGAAATTTTCCATCCAGGGAGTCGATATAAGAAAGTTTGGTTCCCAGGGCCAGCAGAGGACATCGGCATTATCGCTGAAGTTATCGGAAATTGAGCTTGTGAGACAGTCGATTCACGAGACACCGATTCTGTTACTGGATGACGTGCTTTCCGAGCTGGACAGTAACCGCCAGAATTATCTGCTGAACAGCATACATGATACACAGACCATTATCACCTGTACCGGTCTGGATGAGTTTGTTAGAAACAGGTTTCAGATAAATAAAGTATTTGAAGTAATGAGTGGAAAAATAGTCGAAAAAGATTCGATGGATCAGGATTGACAGCAGGTTTTTAGCAGAGAGTCCGAATGAGAGAACGTTTTGAATTTCCACTTGATAGGAGGAAGAGAATGGGCACTGAAAATGAATATGGAGCTGACCAAATTCAGATATTAGAAGGACTTGAAGCAGTTCGTAAAAGACCTGGTATGTACATCGGAAGTACATCCGCAAGAGGACTTCATCATCTGGTTTATGAGATTGTAGATAATGCAGTTGATGAAGCTTTAGCAGGATATTGTAAAAATATTGAGGTCACCATCAATCCAGATAATTCCATTACCGTAGAAGATGATGGACGAGGAATCCCGGTTGATATCAACCATAAAGCCGGAAAATCTGCACTGGAAGTTGTATACACGGTACTTCATGCCGGAGGAAAATTCGGTGGCGGAGGATACAAGGTATCCGGTGGACTTCACGGAGTAGGTGCATCTGTTGTAAATGCGCTTTCAACAAAGTTACAGGTAGAAGTATACAAAGAGGGAAAAGTTTACTTCCAGAGTTATAAGATTGGAAAACCGGATGAACCGGTAAAAGTAATCGGTGAATGTGATGCGGAAAAACACGGAACCAAAGTTACATTCTGGCCGGATGGAACCATCTTTGAAGAGACTGTTTATGATTACGATACCTTAAAACAGCGTTTGAGAGAGACAGCCTTTTTAACAAAAGGACTTCGCATCGTCTTAACCGATACCAGAGAAGGTTCTTCCCACAATCATGAATTCCACTATGCCGGCGGTATTAAGGAATTTGTCACTTACTTAAACCGCAGCAAAGAGGCACTTTACCCGGAAGTAATTTACTGTGAGGGAACCGTCAACGGAGTTTATGTAGAAGTTGCAATGCAGCATAACGATTCTTACAATGATGCAACTTACAGTTTTGTCAATAACATCATTACACCGGAAGGTGGAACACATCTTGCCGGTTATCGTAATGCGTTGACCAAAACATTTAATGCTTACGCAAGAGCAAATAAATTATTAAAAGACAATGAACCTGCTTTAACAGGTGACGATATCCGAGAGGGTCTGACCGCAATCATCAGTATCAAGATTGAGGAGCCTCAGTTCGAGGGACAGACCAAACAGAAGTTAGGTAACAGTGAGGCAAGAGGTGCTGTGGATTCCGTTGTAAGTGAACAGCTTACTTACTTCTTAGAGCAGAATCCTACTGTTGCAAAAACCATCTGTGAAAAATCTTTGTTAGCACAAAGAGCAAGAGAAGCTGCAAGAAAAGCGCGTGATCTTACCAGAAGAAAAACAGCGCTAGAAGGTACCGCTTTGCCGGGAAAATTAGCAGATTGTTCAGATAAAGATCCGAAAAACTGCGAAATTTACATCGTAGAGGGAGATTCCGCAGGCGGTTCTGCGAAAACAGCGCGTGACCGTGCAACACAGGCAATCCTTCCACTTCGAGGAAAAATTTTAAATGTTGAGAAGGCAAGATTAGATAAAATTTACGGAAATGCTGAGATTAAGGCAATGATTACCGCATTTGGTACCGGAATCCATGAAGATTTTGATATCAGTAAACTGCGTTACGACAAGATTATCATCATGACCGATGCCGATGTCGATGGTGCGCACATTGATACCTTAATGCTGACATTCTTATACCGTTTCATGCCGGAACTGATTCGCCAGGGACATGTATATCTTGCTCAGCCACCACTTTTCAAAATTGAGAAAAACAAAAAAGTATGGTATGCCTACACGGATGATGAATTAAACGACATTTTGACAGAGATTGGTCGTGACGGAAATAACAAGATTCAGCGATACAAAGGATTAGGTGAGATGGATGCCGAACAGCTTTGGGAGACAACCATGGACCCTGAGCGAAGAATCCTGAAAAAAGTCATGATTGACGAAGAAAATTCTTCCGAGATTGATTTGATTTTTACAACCTTGATGGGCGATAAAGTTGAGCCAAGACGTGAGTTTATCGAAGAAAATGCAAAATATATGACAAACTGGGATTTGTAAAATCTACAAACAAATGTAGTTGTATTATAATTGGCAGATTGATTAAGATTGCAGTGATGTAATCGATTTTATGAGAATGGAGACAAGGAATAAATGGATGACAAAATTTTTGATCAGATTCAGGACGTGGATCTGAAAAAAACAATGGAAACATCCTACATTAGTTACGCAATGAATGTTATTGCACAGCGTGCGTTACCGGATGTAAGAGACGGTTTGAAACCAGTACAGCGTCGAGTGCTGTTTTCCATGATTGAGTTGAACAATGGTCCGGACAAACCACATCGTAAGTGTGCCCGTATCGTCGGAGATACCATGGGTAAATACCATCCACATGGTGATAGTTCCATCTATGGTGCATTGGTAAATATGGCACAGGACTGGTCTACCCGTTATCCGCTTGTAGACGGTCATGGTAACTTTGGTTCTGTCGATGGTGATGGAGCCGCTGCGATGCGATACACAGAAGCGCGTCTGAGCAAGATTTCCATGGAAATGTTAGCGGACATCAACAAAGATACCGTTGATTTCATGCCAAACTTTGATGAGACCGAGAAGGAGCCAACGGTACTCCCATCCCGTTATCCAAACCTTTTGGTAAACGGAACAACCGGTATTGCAGTAGGTATGGCAACCAATATTCCGCCACATAACCTTCGTGAAATTATTAACGCAGTTGTAAAAATCATCGACAACCAGGTAGAAGAAAACCGTGAGACCGAGATGGAAGAACTGTTAGAAATCGTAAAAGGACCGGATTTTCCAACCGGTGCAACCATTTTAGGAACTGCCGGAATCAATCAGGCATATCGTACCGGACGAGGAAAAATCCGTGTGCGTGCTGTTACCAATATTGAGCCAATGCAAAACGGCAAGAACCGTATTGTGGTAACAGAGCTTCCATACATGGTAAATAAGGCAAAACTTGTAGAAAAAATTGCAGAACTTGTACGTGACAAGAAGATTGATGGAATTACAGATCTACGAGACGAATCCAGTCGTCAGGGTATGCGAATCTGTATTGAATTGCGCCGTGATGTCAATCCAAATGTTGTATTAAATCTGCTTTACAAACATACACAGCTGCAGGATACGTTTGGCGTTATCATGTTAGCACTTGTGGACAATCAGCCAAAAGTGTTAAATCTCTATGAGATGCTGAATTATTATTTGATTCATCAGAAAGACGTTGTCACTCGTAGAACCAAATACGATTTGAATAAAGCACAGGAGCGTGCCCACATTTTAGAGGGATTGCTTATTGCACTTGACAATATTGATGAAGTCATCAACATCATCCGAAGCAGCCAGAATACACAGGAAGCAAAAACTCGTTTGATGGAGCGTTTCGCATTATCTGATGCGCAGTCCCAGGCAATCGTAGATATGAGACTTCGTGCGTTGACCGGTTTGGAACGCGAGAAGTTAGAGACCGAATATGCAGAACTCATGGATCGTATCACAGAGTTAAAAGCAATCTTAGCAGATGAGAAGAAGCTGCTCGGTGTAATCCGTGAAGAAATTCTTGCAATCGCTGCAAAATACGGTGATGAGAGAAGAACTGCAATCGGATTTGATGAGTATGATATTACCATGGAAGACTTAATTCCGGTTACCAACACGGTTATCACCATGACAAAGCTTGGTTACATCAAGAGAATGAGTCTGGATAATTTCCATGCACAGAACCGTGGCGGAAAAGGAATCAAAGGTATGGAGACCATCGAGGATGATTATATCGAGGATCTCTTCATGACAACTTCCCATCATTACCTGATGTTCTTTACCAATACCGGACGAGTTTATCGTATGAAAGCATACGAGATACCAGAAGCTGGAAGAACAGCACGTGGAACTGCAATCATCAACTTATTGCAGCTTCAGCCAGGAGAAAAAATATCCGCAGTCATTCCAATCAAGGAATATACACAGGGACATTTCCTTTTCATGGCAACTAAGAATGGTATTGTGAAGAAAACACCAATCACAGATTATGAAAATGTTCGTAAGACAGGTCTTGCCGCAATTACATTGCGTGACGATGACCAGTTAATCGAAGTGAAAAAGACAGATAACGAACAGGATATCTTCTTAGTAACCAAATATGGTCAGTGTATCCGCTTCAATGAACAGGATGTAAGAAGTACCGGAAGAACCTCTATGGGTGTTATCGGTATGAACCTTGCAGACGGCGACGAAGTTGTCGGTATGCAGATGGAATCACAGGGAGATTCCTTGATGATTGTATCGGAAAAAGGTCTTGGAAAATGTACGTTAATTTCCGAATTTACAACCCAGAACCGTGGTGGTAAAGGTGTGAAATGTTACAAGATTACCGAGAAAACCGGAAACATTGTCGGTGTGAAATCTGTAAACAAAGATAACGAAGTTATGTTGATTACCACAGAAGGAATCATCATTCGTATCAAAGTTGCAGATACTGCCCTCTTAGGCCGTGTTACATCTGGTGTTAAACTGATGAACTTAGCAGATGATGTAACTGTCGCAAGTATTGCAAAAGTCAGAGAAGATAAAACTCTGATGGAAGAAAGTGATGCGTCAGAACTGGTATCGGAAGAAGAGGAAGCTGCAAGTGTAGCTGAGGTAGCAAAGAAAACAGCGGAAGATTTACAAGAGACCGATGACGAACTCATGAAAGATCTTTTAGAACGCGCAGAAGCTGACAAAGAATCAGAAGAATAAATTAAGGTTTACATAATTATAAAAACCTGCCACATTTTTAACATGTGACAGGTTTTTCCTTATATATAGTAGAAAAGAAAAAAAGGATTCCAAAAATAAATAGAATATTTTATAATACTTTTAAGATATGATATAGAAGAAAGACAAATGAAAAGTGAGGAAAAGACATGCCACAAAACTTTTATGAACTCGTATGGATCTTTATCATTTATGCATTTATAGGCTGGTGTACAGAAGTATCCTATGCCGCACTGGATCGGGGAATTTTTGTGAACCGGGGATTCTTAAATGGACCGTATTGTCCGGTTTATGGATGCGGTGTCACCATTGTCATTGCAGTACTGACGCCGCTAAAGGAAAATCTAATCATCTTATTTATTGGTTCGATTCTCTTAACCAGTGTTTTAGAGTACATAACCGGTTTTTTACTGGAAAAAGTTTTTCATAATAAATGGTGGGATTACTCCGATAAGCCATTCAACCTGCATGGGTATGTATGCTTGAAATTTTCGATTTATTGGGGACTTGCCTGTACGTTTGTCATGGATGTGGTGCATCCGATTATCTACAAGGCAATCACGGTGGTTCCGTTTAAAGTCGGAGTCGTCATTTTGTGTGTGATTATGACAGCATTTGCAGTAGACCTTTGTGTGACGGTGACAACCATTTTGAAGTTCAACAAGCAGTTGAAGCTACTGAATGAAGTTGCCGGCCAGATTCACAAGTTGTCCGATGAAATCGGCGAGGGCATTTATCAGAATGTAAATATGGTTGTAGAAAAGTCAGAAGAGTTCCAGGAGAACCATGCTGACATTGTAGAAAAATTAACAGAGACAAAAGAAAAAATTACAGATTTTCCATCCAATACCAAAGCTGCAATTACAGAGAAAACAGATAACATGAAGCTTGTGCTTGCAGAAAATTATATGGAAGCCAAGAGCGAATTTGAAGCAAGAAAAGATAACTTTACCGAAAAGGCAGAGAACTTGAGCGATTCTGTAAAAGAGAAGTTAAGACAGCGTGAAGAATTAAATAAAAAATATCAGGAATTGTTGGAGAAGAAAGACAAAGGAATCCGCCGTCTGGTAAAGGCATTCCCGGATATGAAACCAAGAGAGAATAAAGAAACTTTAGTAAAATTAAGAAATTACTGGAAAGAAAAAGAAGAAGAGAAAAAACAAAAATAAGGAGAAAGCAGATGCGAACCATAAAGACAAGCGAGATTACAAAGAACATCAAAGAAATGTGTATTGAGGCAAATCATTATCTTTCCAGTGATATGGATGAGGCAATGAAACATGCGGTAAAGACAGAAGAATCGGAACTTGGAAAAAAGATTTTAAATCAGCTCCAGGACAATTTGAAAATTGCAGATGAAGAGATGATTCCAATCTGTCAGGATACCGGAATGGCGGTTGTTTTCTTGGAAATTGGGCAGGATGTCCATTTTGAAGGAGATTTGTTGGAAGATGCTGTGAACGAAGGTGTCCGTCAGGGATATATCGAAGGTTTCTTAAGAAAATCCGTTGTAAAAGATCCATTGATTCGTGAAAATACAAAAGATAACACGCCGGCAGTCATTCATTATTCCATTGTTGCCGGTGATCAGGTAAAAATTACATTTGCACCAAAAGGATTCGGCAGCGAAAACATGAGCCGCGTGTTTATGTTAAAGCCAGCAGATGGAATCGAAGGTGTTAAAAATGCAATTCTCACAGCCGTAAAAGATGCAGGTCCGAATGCCTGTCCACCGATGGTAGTCGGTGTTGGAGTTGGTGGCACTTTTGAAAAGTGTGCAATTTTAGCAAAACAGGCACTTACCAGACCGGTCAATGAACACTCCACAATTCCATATGTCAAAGATTTGGAATGTGAAATGTTAGAGAAAATCAATCAGTTGGGAATCGGTCCGGGAGGACTCGGTGGAACCACAACTGCACTTGCAGTGAATATCAATACTTATCCGACCCACATTGCAGGGCTTCCGGTAGCAATCAATATTTGCTGCCATGTAAACCGGCATGTAGTACGTGAAATTTAACTACAAATATAATTAAACTCCGAGACAACCGGAAAATAATCCGGCTGTGTTCGGAGTTTTGTCATTATTTGCGGATATCTGCTAAAACATCATTTGGAATGGTGAAAGCAGGGCATCCCATATACATAGGGGCAACATCACCTTCATTGAATGCAATAACCAGTTCGTTGTCGGAATTTAAGTAAAAAGAAGTATCGTCCGTAATAGAGGTAAAATCCCATTCCGGCATATCGGAGTTCAACCAATAGATTTTATTGGAATCCGCATCCATCTGTGCCTGCATCTGGTTTTTAATCTCCTGGCTGATGACATCAAGGTAATTGCTTCCATCCTGGAATAAATCAGCGAGTTTCAGGCGTTCACCGGTTGTCAGGTCAATGGTGTAATAATAATCCCATTCCGCACTGCTTCCGGCAGACTGAAAACACATTAATTTTAATGTAAAATACTGATCTGTCGTTGCAATAACTTCGGATTTTACAGTCATATCCTGATAACCGTCTTCATTTTTCTTTTCTGCCTCAAATTCGTCGATGAGCTTTTCTGTGATGGATTGGATTTCACTGTTAATTTCATCCGCAGATTTTTTGGTTTTGTCAGCAACTTCACTGTTTTCAGTCGATTCCGTGGAAACTGCGACCTTAGGTACGGTAATATCTGCGGTATTATGGTCGTCTTCATATTGATAATCGCGGAAAGTTACGACATTTACAAGCTTTGACAGACCAGGAACCTGGCTCATGGCATAAGCAACACCTGAGGAGGTGTTTGGTAAAATAATAAAAACAAGGGCAACGGCTGCGGCGGATGCTAGTGTATTGCGCAGTATGTGAAGAGAGCGTTTTTTCTGGTTTTCTTTTTTTGCCTGGGCGATGGCGGCTTTCATTTTATCAAGTTGTTCCGGCGGCATTTCATGGTTTGGGTAATCCTGTTTTAATGCCTCAAATTCATTCGTTCTATTTTCCATAACATTTTCCTTTCTGACAGAGTGACTCTGTCTAAAAATTGTTGTGTTTAAGAAAAGACCCAGTCGTCTTTTAGCTGCAATTTTAATTTTTTCAGACTGCGGTAGATTCTGCTTTTTACAGTGTTGACATTTTCATCCATCAAAACTGCGATGTCTTCGAGTTTCATCTCTTCAAAAAATTTTAATTTTAATAAAATCTGTTCTTCCTCTGGAAGAAGTTCTAACGCATGCTTCAAATCAAGATTTTCGTAATTGTCTTCTGTCTGTATCTCAGATGTCACTTCGTCCAAAGACTCATGTTTTCGTTGTTTACAAAAAGAAAAAATCTCATTTAACATAATCCGGTATAGCCAAGTAGCGGCATACTCAATATTGTTTAAACTACAACTGTTTTTGATTGCCTTGTAAGCACCATTTTGTACAATATCTCCCGCGTCTGCATCGTTGTGTACATAACTGTATGCCAGACGATAATATTGATTGTAATTTTTTAAAAGTAAATCTTCCACGGTCTTGTCTTTTGTCTTTTGGTTTGTACGCATTGCCTGAAGTCTGTCCTCCTTTCGTTGTTCTATAAGTTAGACGGTATTAATCAGAAAAAAGTTTCAGCTTTTAAATTTATTTTTCAAAAATATTTTCCGGTTGTATTTGAAAAGTTAACTGTTTTTATTTTAGACGAATTTTTCAAAAAGAAATAGTAGATAAATGAATTGATTTGAAATAATGAATAGGATAGAATACAAATAGGAACAAAGCAGAGGGTTAAGCTATGGAAAGGTGAGGTTTATTTTATGAAAAAATACGTTAGTATGGTTACAATTATGGCAGCAATTGCGGTTTTACTGATAGCTTGTGCGAAGAATCCTTCGGCGCAACAGGAAAGTTCGAATGTGCCGCAAACGGAACAGCAAAGTGAACAGGAAACGCAGACAGAGAATGAAAAAGATACTGCAAAAAAAATCATCGAGGAAAGTTTTGCAGAAAATGAAATTTCAGAGTATGAACAAATAGATTTATCAACTTACGAAGAGCAGGCTGGAATGTCGCTGGATGATTTCATCAGTTACCGTTTTTTCTATGAAAATGATGGTCTTTTGATTGAAGGGTATTTCAGTGCACCGGTAAGTCTTATAAATGAGGAAAAGAAAAGTTCCTGCCTGATTTTTAATCACGGCGGAAATCAGGATTATGGAGCGCTCGATCCGGTACAGACGACCTATTACTCCTATGTATTTCACACAGTATGTGTCGCATCGAATTACAGAGGATGCGGAGAAAGTGATGGAACTGACACTTTTGGTGGGGATGATGTGCATGATGTTACGCATTTGATTGATGCTTGTGAAAAATTTAACTATATAGATTCTGATAAAATAAATATGCTTGGAATTTCCAGAGGCGGCATGATGACCTACGAGGCTTTGCGTGGAGAGAACAGAATTCACAAGGCGGTTGTGGTATCCGGGCTTGCAGACAGTTTTATGGAGTATGAGGAAAGACAGGATATGCAGTCGGTTTATAAAACATTAGTAGGCGGAACGCCAGATGAGATTCCAGAAGAATATGAAAAAAGGTCGGCGACCTACTGGGCAGACGAGATTGACACGCCGCTCCTCATTTTTCATGCAACAGGGGATGAAAAAGTTTCCGTTGCGCAGGCTGAAAAAATGGCAGATGCTTTAAAATCAGCTGGAAAAAACTGTGAACTTGTCACGTTTGATTCTAATGAGCATGCGCAGCTTCGCAATGAAGATGTTGAGAAAATAAAAGAGTGGTTTTTACAATAGAAAATAAAGTTGTATGGACTATCGTCATGAAAAGTATGACAGAAAGAGGAAATATGGACAAACACATTACAACACCGATTACGGCAGAGACAACAAAAGATTTAAAATCCGGTGATTACGTTTACATCACAGGAACGATTTATGTAGCGCGCGATGCAGCACACAAAAGAATGATAGAGGCATTAGAGCGCGGGGAAGAACTTCCAATTGATATCAAGGACAGTACAATTTATTATATGGGACCATCCCCGGCGAGAGAAGGCCGTCCAATCGGCTCCGCAGGACCAACGACCGCATCCCGTATGGATAAGTATGCGCCAACCCTGCTTGACCTCGGTGAGAAAGCCATGATTGGTAAAGGAAAAAGAACCAAAGAAGTTATTGATGCCATTGTCCGCAACCAGGCAGTTTACTTTGCAGCAATCGGAGGCGCCGGAGCTCTTTTGTCAAAATGTATCACAAAATCCGAGGTAGTCTGTTACGAAGACCTTGGTGCTGAGGCAATCCGTAAAATAGAAGTCAAAGATTTCCCGGTGATTGTGGTAATTGACCGTGAAGGAAACAACCTTTATGAGACAGCCATTCAGGAATACTGCAAATTATAAGGAATGATTCTGTTGAAAAATGCATGGAGACAAGACATATGAAACATCTGATTCGCCTTACAGACTTAAATGTGGATACTGTATACAAGATTTTTGAAATAGCAGATGAATTGGCACAGGGAAAATATAAAGATGCTCTAAAAGAAAAGACGGTTGTCATGTTTTTTCCGAATACGAGCATTCGTACCCGTGTGACATTTGAAAAAGGAATCTACCTTCTGGGTGGACAATCCATTCTTTTTCCATCTGAGACATTAGATAAAAAAGAAGATTTAAAAGATGTATGTGGGTATCTGAACAATTGGGCGGACATCGTCATCGTGCGCCATAAGGACATCCATGTTCTCGAAAAAATGGCTGACTATTTACAGGTGCCGTTACTCAATGCCATGACGGATGTCAATCACCCGTGCGAAATGTTATCTGATTTATATGCATTATCCAAAAGAAGAAAAGATTTCACAAAAGACAACTTTTTGTTTGTCGGAGAAAAAGGAAATATTGGTCTTGCGTGGAAAGAGGCGTCCGAAGTGATGGGATTTTCGCTGGAGCAATGTTGTGCGAAGGGATATGAGATAGAGGGATTGGTAACATACCAAAATATCTATGACGCCGTAAAAGGAAAAGATATCATCTGCACGGACTCCATTCCTCAAAATGAATTGGAAGAGTTTAAAGATTGCCAGGTCACAAAGAAAGCGATGGATAGGGCAAATGACGGCGCACTCTTAAATCCATGTCCTCCTTTTTATCGTGGGGAGGAAGTTTCCAAAGATGCCATAGAATCCGATTATTTTGTTGGATATGAATTTAAAAAATGCCTATTAGAAGTTCAACAAGCGGCAATATTATACAGTATAAGCTAGAAAATTTTTAAATAAAAAGAAGTCAGACGGGAGGAAAAACAAATGCCATTTATTGATTCCAAAATCACAGTACCGGTCACACCGGAAAAGAAAGAAGCCATCAAATCAAAGTTAGGCCAGTCCATCAGCCTTTTAAATAAGTCAGAGACCTATCTTATGGTTGGATTTGAGGACAATTACGATTTATACATGGGTGGAGAAAAGTTAGAAAAAGGTGCTTACGTGTCAGTCAGCCTGTTTGGAGACGCTTCATCCGCAGCTTATGAGAAAATGACGGGTGCAATCTGTGACATTTTAGCAGACGAGTTACAGATTCCGGGAGACAAAGTTTACGTGACCTATCATGGAGTGAATGACTGGGGATGGAACGGCAGAAATTTTTAATAGAAAAAGAAACAAAGAGGTGTATTTACAATGGAAAAAAAAGAATTAAACTGGGCAGTATTAGGTTGTGGTGTTATTGCAAATGAGATGGCACAGGCATTAGAGAAAATGGGAAAGCGTCTTTATGCGGTTGGAAATCGTACGCATGAAAAGGCAGTAGCTTTTGCAGAAAAATATCAGGTTTCCAAAGTTTATGATGATTTTTCCGAAATGTTTGAAGATCCGGAAGTAGATGTCATTTATATTACAACGCCGCATAATACACATCTTGAGTTTGCAAAGAAAGCAATTCTGGGTGGAAAGCACGTTTTTTGCGAAAAGTCTGTTATGTTAAACAGTCGTGAATTAGAGGAGACAGTGCGTCTTGCAAAAGAAAAACAGGTTGTATTTGCCGAGGCAATGACCATCTGGCATATGCCTATATATAAAAAGTTATGGGAGTTTGTACGTCTTGGAGAAACAGGCTCTTTTTCAATGGAAGAGATTGCAAAAGAAAATCCAGCGTATGAAATGATAGAAAGCGGAATCCCTGCGCTTGGAAAAGTACAACTCTTACAGCTTAATTTTGGAAGTTACAAAGAATACAATATGAAAAACCGTTTCTTCAATATGAACCTTGCAGGAGGAGCAATGCTCGACATCGGTGTTTATGCCCTATCCTTGACGAGAAGCTTCATGGCGAGCCAGCCAAATGCAATTATGAGCCAGGTAAAGTATGCACCAACA